>NZ_CP141048.1:1518125-1846250 GCF_034627025.1 Microvirga lotononidis
ATCGGGAGAGATGGGTTGAGTTTCGAGATCATCTCGCAGGCGCGTTGCTTCAACGGCACGCAGTTCGTCTACCGTCATGCTTCCCGGGAAACCGGCACGCCCATGCGCCTGGCGGTCTACGTTCCGCCTCAGGCCGGGGATGCCAAGGTGCCGGTGGTGTGGTTCCTCTCCGGGCTCACCTGCACGGAAGAGAACTTCACCGTGAAGGCGGGCGCGCAGCGGGTGGCCTCGGAACTCGGCTTGATCCTCGTCGCCCCGGATACCAGCCCGCGCGGCGAGAATGTGCCGGACGATCCGGAAGGCGCTTACGATTTCGGTCTGGGCGCCGGCTTCTACGTGGATGCCACCGAGGCCCCATGGGCGCGGAACTACCGCATGCGCTCCTATCTGGAGCGCGAGCTGCCGGCGCTCGTGGCCGAGAGCCTTCCCGCCGACATGAGCCGGCAAGGCATCATGGGGCATTCGATGGGAGGCCACGGGGCGCTCACCATCGCGCTTCGCGATCCTGAGCGCTTCAAAGCGGTCTCGGCCTTCGCGCCCATCGTCTCACCCATGAACTGCCCCTGGGGCGAGAAGGCGCTGTCGCATTATATCGGGCCAGACCGCGCGTCGTGGCGCGACTACGATGCCTGCGCGCTGATCGAAGACGGTGCCCGGCTCCCCGGGATCCTGGTCGATCAGGGCACGGCCGACGGCTTCCTGGACAGCCAGCTGAAACCGCAGCTCCTGGAAGCCGCCTGCGCCAAGGCGGGCCAGCCTCTCACGCTGCGTCGCCAAGACGGCTACGACCATTCCTATTTCTTCATCGCGACCTTCATCGAGGACCACCTGCGCTGGCATGCCGAACGGCTTGGAGCCGAGTAGGAGCTTGATCGGCGATGATTGAACCCTGACGTCATCACCGGCCTCGTGCCGGTGATCCCGATTGGAAAGACGCAGCGATTCACAGCATCGGAATAGCCGGGACAAGCCCGGCCATGACGTGGAGGATGTCATCGGCCAAGTGCTAAATATGCCCCATCGGCAAGAAGCACTTCACTCCTTCCCGAACAGCTCCGGGTGCCGGAGCTGCAAGGCCTGGACCAGGGTCAGGGTCTTCATGTCGGCGATGGCGCCCTGGTCCCGCATCCGCATCAACGCGTCGAGGCTGATTTCCAACACCTCGATGTCCTCGTGCTCTTCCGGCAGCCCGCCGCCCTCGCCGACCCGGTCGGCGGACGTGTAGGGGGCAAGGAACAGGTGCAGGCGCTCCGTCGTCAGGCCGGGCGCCGACCAGGCCTTGGCCACGAATTCCAGCCGGTCGATGCGAAGGCCCGCCTCCTCCATGGCCTCGCGCCGGGCGCAGCCCTCGGGATCGTCCCCGTCGAGCAGGCCTGCCACGGCCTCCAGGAAATCCGGGTGGCCCTCCACATGCATCACGGGCGCGCGAAACTGCCGGACCAGGATAACCATGCGCCGCTCGGAATCGTAGGGGAGCACGGCAGCGGCATCGGCGCTGTTCAGCACCTCCCGCGCCATGGTCCGGTCATCCGGCATCCGGACCGTGAGCTTGAGAAGCTTGCGCCATCCCTCATAGAGGGTCTCGATCTGTTGGATCCGATAGCCTGCCACGTCCAGTTCTCTCCTCTAAAGCCTATGGCAACACGCGAGGGGCTCAACTTATCCCACAAGCCCAGCTGAAGCAGAGTGCCGGCTTCGTGCGTTAAGGCTGTCGCTAGTATAAGGAGAGTTGCGTGCTCGATGACCTGGTTGCCGCCATCCGGAAGCGGCAAGCCATTCTGTTCGCCGGGGCCGGCGTCTCCATGACGGTCGGCCTGCCCTCTTGGAACACCCTGATCGAACATGTCGCCGACGAACTGGAGATCGACCTGTCGGAATTCCGGGGCACCGAGCTCAACCATTTGACGCTGGCGGAATATTACCGTCTCAAGCAGGGCAGCATCGGCCCGCTGCGCAGCTGGATGGACCGGAACTGGAGCATCCCGGAGGAAGCGCTGAAATCCTCGCGCGTGCACGAATTGATCTGCAAGCTCGAGTTCCCGATCGTCTACACCACGAATTTCGACCGGAACCTCGAGACCTCGTTCGAGCTGCATGGCAGGGAATACGTGAAGATCGTCAATGCCAAGGACATCGCGCGCATTCAGCCGGGCGTGCCGCAGATCGTGAAGTACCACGGCGATTTCGACGACGACAGTTCCATCGTGATCGCCGAGACCGATTATCTCGACCGCCTGTCCTTCGAATCGCCCATCGACATCAAGTTCCGCTCGGATGCGCTGGGCAAGACCATCCTGTTCATCGGCTACAGCATGCGGGACCTCAACATCCGTTTCCTGTTGCACCGACTCTGGAAGACCTGGGTGGATTCCGGCTACGAACGGGACCGGCCGCAATCCTATATCTTCATGCTGCGCTCCAATCCCGTCGAGCAGGCGGTCCTGGAGCAATGGGGCCTGCAGGTCCTGACGGAGAAGGATTGCCCGTCCGAGCAGGCGCTGGAAACCTTTCTCGCCAAGCTGAGCAAGGCCGTGGAAGGGGCCGACGACAGAGAAACGCGGACCTGATCATGCATGTGTGATGGCATCGCATCTCGACCCGCCAAGCTTTTGTGCTAAAACTCATCCATTCAAGAAGATTCGCGGGGTTCCTGCACAGGTGCGATTGCTCCTGGGCAACCCCTTTGCCTTGTTGGCGTTTCCATCGAGGACAGGTTCAAGAGTGGGTCGATGAAGGTCTTGGGACGCAACACGACGATCGATTTCTGGCGCGGGCTTGTCCTCGTGATCATTTTCGTCAATCACATCCCCGGCAACCTGATCGAGCATGTCACGCCGCGGAATTTCGGGTTCTCCGATTCGACAGAGGCGTTCATCTTCATCTCCGGCCTGTCCGTCGCGCTCGTCTATTATCCAAAGATCCCCCAGGGCGACATCGTCGGCGTCGTCAAGCGCTGCCTGAGACGTGCCTTCGAGCTCTACCGGATGCATCTCCTCCTCACCGCCGGCGCCATCGCGCTCTTCTCCATCGGCTACGAGCTGAGCGAGGAGATCGGCCTCATCGAAGAGCATGGCCGCAGCATGGTCTTCGGCGACACGGCGAAGGGCGTGACCGGGATCCTCCTGCTCGGCCATCAGCTCGGCTATTTCAACATCCTGCCGCTCTACATCATGCTCATGCTGTGGGCTCCGGTGGCGCTGGTCCTGGCGCGGGTCCATCTCGGTCTCGCCCTAGCGGTATCCGCCGGCCTCTACGGCCTTGCCCGCATGGAGCTTCTCACTCTGCGGAGCTGGCCCGAGCCGGGAACCTGGTTCTTCAACCCCTTCGCCTGGCAGATTCTGTTCACGCTGGGGATTGGGACCGGCATTCTCATGCTCAGGCGCCAGAACTTCTACAGCCGCCCCCTGATGCTCGCGTCCATCTTCGTCGTGGTCCTGTCCCTGCTGTTCACGACGGCGGGCTTCGGGTTCTTCCCGCACCTGCCCGAAACGGCCCATGCGCTTTTCGACCTGACGAAGCATGACCTGGGGCTCGGCCGGATCGTCCACTTCCTCGCCCTTGCCTACATCGTGACCCAGTTCCCCGTGGGCGAAGTCCTCAAGCGCACCTTCGTCGGCCCCGACCTGAAGCGGCTGGGCCGTAACGCACTCATGATCTTCGCCGCGGGATCGCTGTTGAGCGCCCTGGGGCAGGTCACCATGACGCTGGCCGCCGTCAAATCCTCCGCTAGTCCGCAGATGATCGGGATGGTATTCACCATCATCGGTATCATTGGTCTTCTTGCGCTGGCGCGATATCTCGAATGGAACAAGCTCAACGTGGCCGTCCCGCCGAAGGGGCTGGCAAAGGATCTCGGATTGCCCGCCTCTCAGGGGCGGTTCTCTTAGGTCTTGCAGTTTTGGGGGCGGGGGCTTCGGCACGGGCCGACAACGCTCCCGCGTGTTCCAGCGCCTCCGCTCGCCTGAAAGGGCAGAGCGCCATCCCGGGTCTCGCCGGCAAGCTGTTCCGGCACCAGCCCATTCGCATTCTCGCCATCGGCTCCTCCTCGACCGAGGGCATCGGCGCCTCTTCGCCCGATCACACCTATCCGGCCCAGCTCGAGGACGATCTGGCGGCGCTCTGGAAAGAGCCGGTCACGGTCGTGAATTCCGGCAAGGGCGGCGAAACCGTCATCCAGACCATCGAACGCCTGGAAGCCGCTCTCAAGGCCGACAGATACGATCTCGTGATCTGGCAGGTCGGCACGAACGACGCCATCAACGGCGTCGACGAGACCGCATTCAGGGCCCTGCTGGAGCGGGGCATTTCCGCCGTCCGGCAGTCGGGGACCGAAATGGTCCTCCTGGACCAGCAGTACTTTCCCTCGATCAAGGACTTGGCCCGCTACGAGCGGTTCGTGAACGCCGTCAGCGCAACCGGCTTCGAGCGCAAGATCGGCGTGTTCTCACGCTATGCCCTCATGAAGGAGTGGAACAGCCGCTCCCCCGAGGAACTGCGCTCCATGCTGTCCGCCGACGGCTTCCACATGGGCGACAAGGGCTATGATCGTCTTGCCGATTGCATGGCCGATGCCCTTCAGGCCATGGTGGAGCATTCCGTCGCCGAAGCGAGGCCAACCGTCACGGCGGCGGCTTCCGTGAGAGATCGTTAACGCCTCTGCGGGACGATATCGGCCGAACCGCACGCCTCCCGATCCCGGGCCGGGCCTGCGGCAACCATGTTCGGGGGTTCCCATCGCCGCCTCAGCCAAACGCCGTCTGTCCCTGCGCGACGTCCTGACCGACGGGCGCGTCGCGCTCATGCTGCCCCTCGGCTTTTCCTCGGGGCTGCCGTTCCTGCTCGTCTTCAGCACCCTGTCCACATGGCTTAGGGAAGCGGGCATCTCGCTGACCGTCATCGGCATGATGAGCTGGGTGGCCCTGGCCTATTCCCTGAAATTCCTCTGGGCTCCGGTCGTGGACCGCTACGACGTTCCTGTTCTCGCGCGCCTTCTCGGCCGTCGTCGGGGCTGGATGGTTCTGACGCAGCTCGGTGTCGCTGCTGGGCTGATCGGCATGGCATCGACCGACCCGCAATCCGGTCTTCCCTTCTCCATCCTCTTCGCCGTTCTCGTCGCCTTCGCTTCGGCGAGCCAGGATGTGGTCATCGACGGCTGGCGCATCGATGCCGCCGCGACCGAGCGCCAGGGCATGATGGCGGCAGCCCTGTTGCTGGGTTATCGGCTCGCCCTCATCACGGCGGGCGCCGGCGCATTGTACATCGCCGAATTCGCGAATTGGCACAGCGCTTACCTTGCCATGGCCGCCCTCATGGCCGTCGGTCTCATCGGCACCCTGCTCGCCCCCCGCATCGACGAAGGACCGGCCCGGGAGCGCCTGCCCATCGCCAAGGCCATCATCGAGCCGCTGGCGGATCTCTACCGGCGCAAGGGCTCGATGCTGATCCCCATCCTCGCGCTCATCGCCTGCTACAGGATCCCCGATTATGCGTCGGGCATCATGGCCAATCCCCTTTACATCGACCTGGGCTTCAGCAAGGCCGACATCGCCAATGTGTCGAAGCTCTACGGCGTCTGGATCGGCATCATCGGCGCCTTTGCCGGCGGACTGGCCCTCACCCGGATCGGCCTCTGGTGGACCCTGCTCATCGGCGCCGTCATCGCCGCCGGGTCGAACCTGATGTTCTCATGGCTCGCCTCCGGACACGCGACGCTGTGGGGCCTGACGCTCGCCATCAGCGTCGACAATTTCGCCGGGGGCTTTGCGGGCTCAGCCCTCGTCGCCTATATGTCGGGCCTCACCTCACCCGGCTTCGCCGCGACGCAATACGCGCTACTCAGCTCGCTCTATGCCCTGCCGGGCAAGCTCATCGGGGGAGCCTCGGGCGCGGTGGTGGAGAACTTCGGCTATCCGACCCTCTTCACGGGCACGGCCACCATCGCCATTCCGCTCGTCGTCCTGTGCTTCATCATCCGCCGGGATACGATGAAGTCTGTCGAGGATAAAGAGGAAGCGGCCGGTATGGATTCCGAGCCGGTCGGCGCCGGCTCGAGGGCTTGAGTCTCACCGTCATCACGCGCTCTCACGTCATCACCGGCACTGTGCCGGGGATCCCGTTTCATTAAGGCGAGGCGCCATTCAGAAGCGGGATGGCCGGCACAGTGCCGGCCATGACGGGAGTACTCATCGGTTCGTCTGGCGACATCCTGAACGACAGCGCCCGAACGGCGGTCAGACCCAGCCGCCGTCCACGAGATAGGTCTGCGCCGACATGGCGCTGGAATCGTCCGCGCCGAGGAACAGGGCGAAGTTCGCGATGTCCTGCGGCACGAGCTTGCGCTTCACGCATTGGCGCTTGAGCAATTCCTTCTCGCCTTCCGGCGTGAGCCAGAGGTCGATCTGACGCTGGGTCATGATCCAGCCGGGCACGAGGCAGTTGACGCGGATGTTCTTCGGTCCGAGTTCGCGCGCCAGGGCGCGGGTCAGACCGACGGCGGCGGATTTCGCCGTCTTGTAGGCGGCGAAGGAATCGTCGCTCACCATGTAGCTCGTCGAGCCCATGTTGATGATCGAGCCGCCGCCGGCCTTCTCCATGTCGGGCAGCACGGCTTGGGCTGCGAAGAACTGGTGGTCGAGATTGGTGGCGAAGCGCTCGCGCCAATATTCCGGCGTCACCTGATCGATGGTGTGGCGGTCGTCGCGGGCGGCGTTGTTGACGAGAATCGTGATCGGGCCGATCGCCTCGCTCGCACGGCGGATCGCCGCCTGGAAGGCCGGAATGTCGCGCACGTCGCTGTGCTCGAAATGCACGCGCTCACCGAGCTCCTTCGCCAGAGCCTGCCCGGCTTCGGCATTGTAGTCGAGAATGGCGACCTTGCTGCCCTGCGCATGGAACGAACGCGCGATGCTCTCACCGATGCCGCTGGCTCCCCCGGTGATGAGAACAGTTTTGCCCTTCAGGGAGCCATAAGTCGTCTGGGTCATGGTTTCTCACTTGATTGAAATGGAGTTCCGTCATCCCGGAGCTGCGCCGCAGGTTCCGGAGTCTTCGGAACAGAATCGGGTCTTATTCTGCAACCGATCCCGGTTCTTCGCTACGCTTCGTCCGGGATGACATCAAAGGATCAGCTCGCGCCCGGCCCCGGCGTCGCGCCGGGCGGGCATTTGCCCAGGATGATCATGCCGAGGACTTCGTCCTGCGTGACGTCCTGCACATCGGCAGAGCCCACGAGCTTGCCGTTCTTCATCACGCTCACCCGGTCGGCTAGGCCGAACACGTCGTGGATGTCGTGGCTGATGAGGAAGATGCCGATGCCTTCCTTCTTCAGCTGCAGCACGAGGTCGGCGACCTGCTGCGTCTCGGCGGGGCCGAGCGCGGCCGTCGGCTCGTCCATGATGAGCACGCGCGCATTGAAATAGATCGCGCGCGCGATCGCCACGGATTGGCGCTGGCCGCCGGAGAGCGCCTTCACGGGCTCCTTGAAGCGGCGGAAATGCGGATTGAGACGCGCCATGACCTTGCGGGTCTCGGCCTCCATCGTCGCGTCGTCGAGAGTGCCGTAGGGCGTCAGCACTTCTCTGCCTAAGAAGATGTTGCCCGCCGCATCGATGTTGTCGGCGAGCGCGAGCGTCTGGTAGATCGTCTCGATGCCGTAGCGCTTGGCGTCGCGGGGCGTCGCGATGTCCGCATGCTCGCCGTTGACGTAGATCTCGCCCGAATCCGGCCGGTAGGCGCCGGACAGGATCTTGATCAGCGTCGACTTGCCCGCGCCGTTGTGGCCGAGCAGGCCCACCACCTCGCCGGGGCGAAGGTCCACGGACACGCCGTCCACGGCCTTGATGCCGCCGAACGCGATGGAGATGTTGCGCATCTCGACGAGAGGCGTCGTTCCATTGGTGTGCATGATGCGCCTCCTTACTTGATGCGACGGCGATAGAGGCTGTCGACCCACACCGCCAGCACGAGCACCGCGCCGACGACGATGTTCTGCAGGGGCGTGTCGACGCCGAGCAGCACCATGCCCGATTGCAACGACTGCATGACGAGGGCGCCGAGCATCGCCCCCGCGATCGTCCCGATGCCGCCGGCGAGCGACGTGCCGCCGATGACCGCGGACGCGATCACGTACAATTCGTCGAGGGTCCCGGCCGCGTTCGTGGCCGCGTTCAGGCGCGCGGTCGAGATGCAGGCGGAGATGCCGCACAGAAGCCCCATGAGGCCGAACACCTTCATGAGCGTCCAGCGTGTGTTGATGCCCGACAGTTCCGCCGCCTCCGGATTGCCCCCGATGGCGAAGACGTAGCGGCCGAAGCGCCGGCGCGTGGCGATGAAGGTCATAACGAGCCCGACCAGGACGGCGATCAGCACCGGCAAGGCGACGCCCTGGGAGATGAACATGCCGCCGTCGGGCCACGCGATACCGCGGGCTTCCGCCCAGGCCCGGGCCGATCCCATCGGCATGGGATAGGCGTTGAAGACCGCAGCCGTCGCGAGAACGGCCCCGCAGGCGACGACGGCGATTACCGCATCGGCCCAGCCCGGGCGCACGGGGAACCCGAAGCGCAGGCGACGTCGGCGCGTCAGGCCCAAGCCCACGATGATGAGGCCGCAGGCGATCGCCGCGATGATCCAGGTGGCCGTGGCGCCGAGCGCGCCTTCCACGCCGCCGCCGAAAGCCTTGAAGCGCGAATCCATCGGCGCGACGGTCTGACCCGTCGTGACCCACCAGGCCGCGCCGCGCCACACGAGCAGGCCGCCCAGGGTGACGATGAAAGAGGGAATGCCGAGATAGGCGATGAGCCAGCCTTGGAACAGACCGATGAGCCCGCCGGCCACAAGCGCGATCAGCACGGCGAGCGGTGCCGTCAGCCAATGCTCCAGGCCGAGATAGGCCGGCAGCCACTGCACCTGCGCGACGCCGATGATCATTCCGACGACGCCGAGGATCGCCCCGACCGACAGGTCGATGTTGCGCGTGACGATGACGAGCACCATGCCGGTCGCCATGACGGCCACGGAGGCCGTCTGGACCGAGAGGTTCCAGAGGTTGCGGGGCGTCAGGAACACGCCGCCGGAGAGGATGTCGAACCCGATCCAGATCACGGCGAGCGCCGCCAGCATGCCGAGCATGCGGACATCGATTTCGAGTTTCGAGAGGAGCGATCCGGAAGCGGTGCTCGGCGGCGGCGGAGCAGTCGTGGCAATGGGTGCGGTCATGGCGTCACGCAAGAAATCAATGAAGTGTCATCCCCGGCAAGCGAAGCGAGGGAAGGGATCCATAGGCTATCGCGCATGGATCCCCTTCCCCTCCAGCGGCTTCGCCGCCTCCGGCCGGGAATGACGCGGAGACGGCTCTTTCCAATTGCCGACCTTAATCGCAGGCCTTCACGGTGCCTGCCTTCACGCCCTGGCAGACCACCTCCTTGGAAGCCCAGCCGGCCTTGATGACCACGTCGAGATTGTCCTTCGTGATCGCCACGGGGGTGAGGAAGAGAGCCGTCATGTTCTGCTTCTTAGGGCCGAGGTTCCACGGCTTCGCGCCCTGGATCTCGCTCAGCTTCTTGCCGCCTGCGAGCTGCACGGCGATTTCTGCCGCGTTGCGGCCGAGTTCACGGGCATCCTTGAAGACCGTCACGGTCTGCGTGCCGAGCGCGACCCGGTTGAGAGCCGCCTTGTCGGCGTCCTGACCGGAAACCGGCACCGAGCCGGCCAGGCCCTGCGCCGCGAGAGCCGCGATGGCGCCGCCGGCGGTGCCGTCGTTGGCGGCGATCACCGCATCGATCTTGTTGTTGTTCTTGGTGAGGAACTGCTCCATGTTCCGCTGCGCGTTGGCCGGGAGCCAGCCGTCCGTGTAGGCCTCGCCCACGTTCTTGATCTTGCCGGCATCGATGGCGGGCTTCAGCACTTCCATCGAACCCTGGAACAGGAAGTTGGCGTTCGGATCCGAGCCCGAGCCCTTGATGAAGGCATAGTTGCCCTCGGGCTTTACTTTCAGCACTTCGCGGGCCTGGAGACGGCCGACCTCGACGTTGTCGAAGGTGAGATAGAAGGCCTGCGGGATTTCGATGAGGCGGTCATAGCCGACCACCGCGATGCCTTCCGCGATGGCCTTCTCGACGGCCGGGCGCACGGCATCCGAATCCTGCGCCAGCACGATCAGCGCCTTGGCGCCGCGGGAGATGAGGCTCTCGATGTCGGTGAGCTGCTTGGCGGGCGAGGATTGCGCATCCGCCGACACATAGGTGCCGCCGGCCTTCTCGACGGCGGCCTTGATGGCGGCTTCGTCCGTCTTCCAACGCTCTTCCTGGAAATTCGACCAGCTGACGCCGACGACGGGCCCCTTCTGGGCGAAGGCGGCGGTGGCGGACAGAGCCAGGGCGGCAAGGCTGATCAGGGCGTGTTTCTTCGATAGCATCGGCTTCCTCCTGGACCTTGCGTTCCCTTGCAGGTCCGTGGCTCATGGCAGGCTGTCGGTCCGGCTGGATCGACGATGAGGCTCGCTCTGCCATGCTTTATAGTTCGAGCGGGGAAATAATTATCTCAGCCATTGGGACCTTCAAGCACCCCTAAGCTCATCTTTTCGTCTGATATCCATTCACTTTGGAATTGTTTTATTCGTATATCGAACAAATGACCGCGATGCCCCTGATCCCCCTCTCTCCCCGTGAAACGGCCCGGCGGCGCCTGCTCGATGCCCTGCGCCGGGAAGGCCCCATGGCCCGGGTCGAGATCGGCCAGCATCTCGGCATGAGCCCGGCCTCCGTGTCCGAACTGACGGCGAGCCTCCTCGACGAGGGGATCCTGGTCGCGGAAGAGACGGCCGATCAGGCCTCGGGGCTGATTCGCGGACGGCCCAAGACTCGTCTCTATTTTGCCGAAACCCTCGGTTCGGTGATCGGCGTCTGGACCGGCTTCAACCGCATCGAGCTGCGGCTCGTCGACAGCGCGGGGCGCAACCGGGCCAGCCGCCACATCGAACGCCCCCTGCGCAATCTCGGCGCGAACGAGCTGATGGACGTGCTGGCGGAGACGATCACCGCCTTTGCCCAGGGGACCGGCGCCCATGACGTGAAGGCCATCGGCCTCGCCTGCCAGGGCTATGTGGACACGCGGGACGGCATCGTCGCCTGGAGCCCGGTGCTCGGCACCCGCGACCTGCCCCTGGCCTCGGGCCTCGGGGAGAGGCTCGGCCTGCCCGTCCTCATGGAGAACGACGCCAGCGCCATGGCCTTCGCCATCACTCAGCGGAACTCGGACCTGCGATCCGGGCGCACCGCCTGCCTGATGGTCGGCGACGGCGTTGGCCTGGGCTTCCTCATCCAGGGAGAACTCTATCGCGGCGCCCGCTTCGGCGGCAGCGAGTTCGGCCATGTGCGCCTGCGCCGGGGCGGCCCGCAATGCCGATGCGGCGGCCGTGGCTGCATCGAGGCCTATCTCGCCGATTACGCCCTGCACCGGGATGCTCAGCTCATCGACCATCGCCCCGCCCCGACCCTGCTGCTGCCGGGCGAGGACGCCATGGAATCCATCGTCGAGCAGGCCCGGGCGGGCGATCCCGCCCTGCTCAATCTCTTCCAGGCCGCCGGCGAGGTTCTCGGCGATGCGGTCGGGATCCTGATCCAGACGCTGGAACCCGACCACATCGTCCTCTGCGGCCCGGGCACGCGGGCCATGGACCTGCTGCGCCCCTCCTTCGAGGCCGCTCTCGAATCGCAGACCATTCCCGAGCTGCGGGCGCTCGCCGCCATCCATGTGGTGGAATCCTCCATGGACCTGCTGACGGAAGGGGTGGTGATCCAGGCCCTGCGCGAACTCGACCTGGACCTCGCCCGCCTCAAGGCTGCATAAACCCGCCGCGGGCGTAGCCATCAGCCCTCAAAAACACTATCTGTAACGGGTCGATTTCTCACCAAAAGAGACCCATGGCCTCCTCCCGTCCCGTCCAAGCCGGCGACCACGTCTTCCTCGTCGACGGCTCCTCCTTCATCTTCCGGGCCTACTTTCAGTCCATGAACCAGGACCAGAAGTACAATGCCCGCTCGTCGGACGGGATGCCGACGGGAGCCGTGCGGCTCTTCGTGTCCAAGCTCCTGCAGTTCATGCGCGACGGGGCGGCGGGCCTGAAGCCGACGCATCTCGCGATCGTGCTCGACAAGTCCGAGGGCTCGTTCCGCAAGGAACTCTACGAGGATTACAAGGGCCACCGGCCGGACGCGCCGGAGGACCTGAAGGTCCAGATGCCGATCATGCGCGAGGCGATCCGGGCCTTCGGGCTCGAGCCGGTGGAGCTGCAGCGCTACGAGGCCGACGACCTGATCGCGACCTACACCCAGCAGGCCAAGGCCCGCGGGGCGGACGTGCTCATCATCTCGTCCGACAAGGACCTGATGCAGCTCGTGGGCCCGAAGGTGTGCTTCTACGATTTCGAGTCGGGCTCCAAGGGCAAGCCGGGCTATCGGCCCGAGCGCAACCTGGACGAGGCCGCCGTCATCGAGAAGTGGGAGGGCATTCCGCCGGAAAAGATCGGCGACGTGTTGGCCCTCATGGGCGACACCTCGGACAACGTGCCGGGCGTTCCCGGCATCGGCCTGAAGACCGCGGCCCAGCTGATCAAGGAATACGGCGATCTCGAAACCCTGCTGGAGCGCGCGCCCGAGATCAAGCAGCCCAAGCGCCGCGAGACCCTCATCAACAACGCGGAATCGGCGCGCCTGTCCAAGAAGCTCGTGACGCTCGATTGCGAGGCCCCGGTTCCGGTGCCCCTCGACGACCTGCGCGTCCCTGAGCCCGAGCCGAAGACGCTGATCGGTTTTCTCAAGGCCATGGAGTTCAGCACGCTCACCCGGCGCGTGGCGGAACTCTACGAGGCGGACCCGGCCGCCATCTCGCCCGACCCGCGCCTCATGCCTGGCGGCGAGGCGATCCGGTGGGAGCGCAACGGCGCGGGCACCGGCGTGACGGCGCCGACCGACGACGCCGTACCGTTCTTCGGTAAGAGCGATCCCGGGGCGGGCGAGGTCGATCCCTTCGCCGGTCTCGACCTGCCGGAGACCGGAAGCCCGCGCAAGCCCGTCGACGGGATCGGCACGCCGTCGCAGCTCGCGGGCAAACGCGCGACGGAAGCCTCGTCCGTGCCCTTCGACGTGACAGCTTACGAGACCGTCACGAGCCTGGAACGATTGAAGGAATGGGTCGCTCTGGGACGCGAGCAGGGCTTCGTCGCGGTCGATACGGAAACCAGCGACCTCGACGCGACCCGGGCCGATCTCGTCGGCTTCTCCCTGGCGCTGGAAGCGGGCAAGGCCTGCTACGTGCCCCTCCAGCACCGCGACGAATCCGATCTCTTCGGCGGCGGTCTCGTGAAGGGCCAGATCCCGATCACCGAAGCGCTCGATGTCCTGCGTCCGCTGCTGGAGGACCCGTCGGTCCTTAAAGTGGGCCAGAACCTGAAATACGACTGGGTCGTGCTGAAGCGCCACGGCATCGAGGTGCATCCCTTCGACGACACGATGCTGATCTCCTATGTGCTCGATGCGGGCAAGGGTTCGCACGGCATGGACGAGCTCTCGCGCCGCCATCTCGGCCACTCGCCCATCACCTTCTCCGAGGTGGCGGGCACCGGCCGGAACAAGGTCACCTTCGACAAGGTCGAAATCTCCAAGGCCACCGCCTATGCGGCGGAGGACGCGGACGTCACCTTGCGCCTGTGGCAGCTCCTGAAGCCGCGGCTCGCCGCCGAGCACCGCGCCACGGTGTACGAGACGCTCGAGCGTCCCATGGTCGACACGCTCGCCCGCATGGAGATGCGCGGCATCATGGTGGACCGGCAGATCTTGAGCCGCCTGTCGGGCGATTTCGCCCAGACGCTCGCGCGGCTCGAGGACGAGATCCACGAGATGGCGGGCGAAAAGTTCGCCCTCGGCTCGCCCAAGCAGATCGGCGATATTCTCTTCGGCAAGATGGGCCTGCCGGGCGCCAAGAAGACGCCGTCCGGCCAATGGGCCACGCCCGCGACGCTCCTCGACGAGCTCGCGCAGGCCGGCCATGAGCTGCCCGCGAAGATCCTCGAATGGCGCCAGCTCTCCAAGCTGAAATCCACCTACACGGATACGCTGCAGGAGCACATGCATCCCGAGACCAAGCGGGTGCACACCTCGTTCTCGCTCGCCGCCACGACGACGGGACGCCTGTCCTCGTCCGACCCGAACCTGCAGAACATCCCGATCCGCACGGAAGCCGGCCGCAAGATCCGCAAGGCCTTCGTGGCACAGGAAGGCCACAAGATCATCTCGGCCGATTACAGCCAGATCGAGCTGCGGCTGCTCGCGCACATCGCCGATATCCCGCAATTGCAGGAGGCGTTCGCGCAAGGCATCGACATTCACGCGGCGACGGCCTCGGCCATGTTCGGCGTGCCGCTCGACCAGATGACCGGCGATCTGCGCCGTCAGGCGAAGACCATCAATTTCGGCATCATCTACGGCATCTCGGCCTTCGGCCTCGCCACGCGCCTCGGCATCCCGAACCAGGAAGCCTCCGCCTTCATCAAGCAGTATTTCGAGCGCTTCCCCGGCATCCGCACCTATATCGACGAGACGAAGCGGTTCTGTAAGGAAAAGGGCTACGTGACCACGTTGTTCGGGCGCGTGTGCCATTACCCGCAGATCAAGTCGTCGAACCCGTCCGAGCGCGCGGGCGTGGAGCGCCAGGCGATCAACGCGCCGATCCAGGGCACCGCCGCCGACATCATCCGCCGCGCCATGGTGCGCATGGAGGATGCGTTGAAGGCCGAGCGCCTCTCCGCCCGCATGCTGCTGCAGGTGCACGACGAACTGGTGTTCGAGGTCCCGGACGACGAGGTCGATGCGACGCTGCCGGTGATCTCCCGCGTCATGACGGAAGCGCCGTTCCCGGCCGTATCGCTGAAAGTTCCGCTCGCCGTCGAAGCCCGCGCGGCGCAGAACTGGGACGAGGCGCATTGAGCCGCGCATGCCCAGAGCCACCGATATGCCGGCATCCCCGGTTCTCGTCCGCAAGGCCGGCCCCGAGGATGCCGAGACGCTTTTCCGCCTCACCGCCGGCTTGATCGAGGATCATCTGCCCGGTCAGGAACCCTGGACGAATGCGGAGGCCATCAAGGCCAACGGCTTCGGGGCCGATCCGCTCTTCGAGGCCCTGATCGCCGAGCGCAATGGAAGGCCCATTGGCTTCGTGTCGTTCTTTCGTGGTTATGCCGGATGGCGCGGCCAACCGATGGGCATCGTGCACGCCCTCTACGTTGTGCCGGACGAGCGCCGCTCAGGGGCGGCGCGGGCGCTCATGGCGGGCGTGGCCCGAATCGCCCTGGAACGCGGCTGGATCCGGATCGAGCTTTTCGTCGAGGAAGGCAGGACCGCCATCGCCTTCTATGAACGGATCGGGATGCGGGATCTTCGTCACAGGCATATGCGCCTGGAAGGAGAAGCGTTGGAGCGCTTGGCGCGAAGCGACCTTTGACGTCGCATGGCGGGCGCATGCCGATGGTTTCCTGTCAAAGAGCAGCACCTTGGGGCCCGCCGCTTGCGCTGCGAGCCTGCAGGTCAGTCGAGGGAGGGCGCGAGAAGGCGTCCGGCTCGGTTGTAAGCTAAAGGAAGAACCCGACGGCTCCTCGCGCACGGTTCTTTTAGGCGTTTCGACTTGGACCAGCGCAGGGCTGCCAAGGGCCTCCTGCCGCCGGCTGCGTGACCGGCCGACAGGACCGTGCCGGATCCCACACCGTGCGACGCCTCGCGAAGCGCGCCCCTCGTCGGATCAGGCTGTGCAACGATATAGCCAAGGCTCATCCCCCTGTCAAGAACAAAGTGAGAACATAACATCATGCTGCTCACGCCCTCACCCGTCATGGCCGGGCCTGTCCCGGCCGTCCCGGTCGGAAAGACGCGGCGCTTCACACAATCGAGATGGCCGGCACAAGGCCAGTGATGACGTGGGAGAGGTCATCCCCGCGCTTGTTAGGACGATCCTTCGAGCCGCCGCGGCGCTGCTCCTCAGATGAGGACAGAGCGGCGGCAAGGACAATGGGGATGATTGGGCCTGGTCCCCGGATCACGTCCGGAGCGGCCATGACGAAGTGGAACACGAGCGACGACACGAAAATGTGCTACAGCGCACAGCCAAGGTCGGCCCTGAAGCCTCTGCTCCTCGCGGCCGGAAACGGACTTCCTGATGCAGCGGCAAGCGCTTAGCGGCTCTCCGCGCGAGCTTCGAGACGAGAGACTGTCTTCTCTTGCGGTCGCACCTCTCTGAACGGAGAGTTGTGGGACCGAATCCCGGCCAATATAGCGTTACGTAACTCGCTCCGATGAATCGGCAGCCTGAACGGCTGCGGGTCGAGAGAGCAGCGTCTGAACGAAGACACGACAGGGCAAAGCTCACTCTTGCTTTCATGGAATCCGGCCAAGGCCGGGTTCATCACGCCTGTGGCCACCGACGAGTTCAGGCTCGGCGGTGCACACCATCTCTCATCATTTGGCGCCTTCGCCTTTCAGGAGAATACATAATGGCCGTCGTTACGCCCAAGATCTGGAGCCCCATGGACACCACCTCGGTGATCGGTGTCGATCGGGATTCGCTCACCATGCTGCCGAACGGCGGCTATGTGGTGACGTGGCGCGAGAACGAGAAGATCGCGTTCCAGCTTTACGATGGGACCGGCGCCAAGGTCGCCGGAAAGAGCTTCGTCGATGCTTCCAGCGGGACGGCACAGCAGTTTTCCGATGTCGTCAGCTACACGGCCGACGGGGGCTTCGCCATCACCTGGACCGAAGGTGTCAGAACGCAGACCGGGCGCACCCTTCGGACGCAGAAATTCAATTTCGACGGCAGCCCGAATGGGGCAGCGACGTCCCTCGATGCTCCTGTCCAATCCGACGGCGCTCAGATGGTCGCCAATGGGAGCGGCTGGGCCACGGCCTACATCGAGAACGTCGGCGGCACGAATACGGTTCGCCTCTCTCTGTTCGATCAGGCTGGCACAGCTGGAAACCCGATTTCCGTCTCAGGTGCCAGCGGCGTCGGCCGCCCGGATGTGACCTGGCTCGGAGGAACGAAATATGCCGTTTCGTTCCTGACGGACACCGGCAGTTCAGTTCGCATCGTCGACGGCAGCATCGTCGGAACAGGCGCCGACATCGCGGGCGCGACCGAGAGCAAGGTCGCTGTTCTCAAGACTGCGGACGGGCAGCCTTCCGGCCAGTTCGTGGTCGTCACCAATGCCGGTCAGCTCGAGCCGATCATCGCCCAGACCTACACGGCGAATGCTGACGGCTCGGCCACCTTGGTCGGATCCGTGGCGCTCTCCCCGGCCCAGAACCCGGCGCTGCCCAGCGCAGGCGACAAGGTGAGCGTGATTGCCCTCCGGAGCGGCGGCTATGCGGTCGCCTATGTCTCGACGGCCAGCGGCAATCCCGACATCTGGGTCAAGGTCGTCGATGCGAACGGCCAGCAGGGCCCGGCTATCAATGTCAGTGCCGAGGCGGGCCTTCAGACCACGCCTTCGGTCTTCGAGATGGCCGATGGCCGTTTGGCCGTTTCCTGGGAAAATCCCTCTCATCCGACATCCGGCTCCGGCATCGAAACGAAGATCGTCGACGCCCGTGCCACGGCCGTTGCCGTCGTGGGCACGTCGAAGAACGACATCTACGCTCCGTCGGACCATCCCGGCGACAACTTCAACGGCGGCGGCGGCATCGACACCCTGACCTTCCAGGCTGCGGGCAGCGGTGTGGCGGTCGATCTCGCGGCAGGCGTGGGAACGGCCGGCATCGCGGCGGGCGACACCTACACGAGCTTCGAGCGGGTCATCGGCTCGAACTTCGCCGATACGCTCGCGGGCGGGAACGCCGCAAGCACGCTGCAGGGCGGCGCCGGCAACGACGTGTACTTCGTCAAGGCCGGCACGACGATCGTCGAGGGCGCCGGCGGCGGGACCGACTCGGTTTACACCGATGCGACCTATACGCTGTCCGACCATCTCGAGAACCTGTTCGCGACCGGCGCGAATGCGATCGACCTGATCGGCAACAGCGCCAACAACCTCATCGTGGGCAACGAGGCCGCCAATAAGCTCTACGGCATGGGCGGCAACGACACCCTCAACGGAGGTGGCGGCAACGACACGCTCGAAGGCGGTGACGGCGACGATGTGCTCATCGGCGGTGCCGGGGCCGACGTGATGATCGGCGGCGCGGGCAACGACACTTACTACATCGACGACGTCAACGACCAGATCATCGACGGCTCCGGCGTCGATACCGTCTATCTTGCCGTCAGCTACGACATCTCCCGCCTCGGTGCCATCGAGAACATCACGGGTGTCGGCGCCGTCAACATCACCCTGACGGGCAACGACGGCAACAACGTGTTCACCGGCAACGACGGCGCCAACATCCTCTATGGCGGCAAGGGCAACGACATCCTGGACAGTGGGGCGGGCAACGACCGCATCCATGGCGGCGACGGCAACGACGTCCTCACGGGCGGCAAGGGCAACGACATCTTCGTCTTCGACACGAAGCCGCACAAATCGAAGAACGTCGACAGGATCGTCGACTTCAACGTCGCGGACGATTCGATCTACCTTGAGAACAAGTACTTCAAGGTCACGCCGTCCGGCACGCTCACGAAGCCCAAGCAGATGGCGAGCAAGCACTTCTTCAAGGGTTCAAAGGCGCACGACGCGGACGACCGGATCATCTACGACAGCAAGAAGGGCATCCTGTACTACGATGCGGACGGCACCGGCGGCGCGGCGCAGATCAAGATCGCCACGCTCTCGCCGAAGCTGAAGATGACCCACAAGGACTTCTTCGTGATCTAAACCGGCCCTGGCCTTTCCCCTAGGCCGGACCGGTTCTGCAAGGGCGTCCTGTTCGCAGGACGCCCTTTTTTCGTCCCAGCGGTCAGCGGTGCATCGAGCGGAACCGTCCCGGACCCTTCGCCCTTTGTGTCAGAGCACCACAGGAAGATCAGCATGTCCTATGAACTCTATTATTGGCCGAGCATCCAGGGGCGTGGGGAATTCGTCAGGCTGGCGTTGGAGGAAGCCGGGGCCGAGTATGTGGACGTGGCCCGGGAACCGGAGGGCGTCGCGGCGATGATGCGGATGATGGACCGCGCGGAACACCCGCCCTTTGCGCCACCCTTTCTCAAGGACGGCGAGACGATCATCGGGCAGAGTGCGGCCATCCTGCTCTATCTCGGCGCGGCACGGCCTTGCCCCCCAGGATCCCGCCGGAGGCCTCTGGGCGCACCAGATCCAGCTTACCCTGGCGGATTTCGTCGCCGAGGCGCACGACACCCACCATCCCGTCGGGGTCGGCCTCTATTACGAGGACCAGAAGGACGAGGCGCGCCGGCGCTCCAAGGAATTCCGCGAAAGCCGGATTCCGAAGTTCCTGAACTGGTTCGAGACGATCCTCGCCCGCAACCCCGCCGGCGATGCGCATCTCGTCGGCCGCACGCTGACCTATGCGGACCTATCCCTGTTCCAGGTCGTGGAGGGGCTGAGCTACGCCTTCCCCAGGGCCGCGCAGCGCGCCTTGAAGGAGGTCCCGCGGGTGGCCGCCCTGCACGACGCCGTGGCCGGGCGGCCGCGGATCAAAGCCTATCTCGACAGCCCTCGGCGCATTCCCTTCAACCAGGAGGGCATCTACCGCCACTATCCCGAGCTCGACGGTTAACTCCTTTTTTAAGGATCGGCAGGACTGATGGGATCATGCCTCAATTCCTCCACGCTGCCTCTCGACTTTGGGCGGGAGATCAGGAGCAGACCATGAACGACGACACCGAGGGCGTTGCGATCCGGCTCTGGCGCGACCGCGCGCAGTTGCGCGAGCAGGAGCGGAACGAGCTTCAGGCCCGTCTTCGGATCGCCGAGGAGAAAATCGCGATCCTCATGGCCGAGAACGACCGGCTCGCCACGGAGAATGCCCGGCTCAGATCCCTCGCGAGCCCGGACGATGGATCGTCCCGGACGGAGACGGAGCTTCAGATGGAAGCCCTGAAAGGCGCCCTGATGTCCCTGATCGCGCGGCCGACGGACAGCTTGAATTGAGGAAGAGTGCCAGCGCCGCCCTTAGGCGGCCAGGCGCCCCATGGCCTGGTTCAGGCATTCGACCGTGACGCTGCCGGCCCGGGCGACGAGGCTGCAGCCCTTCGGCACCTCGCGCCAGCCCCGGGTCTTGTCGTCGATGGGCTCGGAAACCACCAGCAGGTTGCCGTCCAGCTCGCGGAAATAGAGGGTCGGCGGCTTGGCATCGCAGGCCCAGCGATAGGCCCAGAGGTTCTCGCCATCCGTGAAGGCGGCGGTGAAGCGCAGGGCCTCGTCGATGCCGGCGTCGTTCATCAGGCCGCGGACCTGCTTGAGGGTCCTGGCCATGGCGACCACGGGCTCCTCGGGCAGCCCGTTGGCGAGGGCGAGGAGGAAGATCGCCTCCGAATCCGTGGTGCCGAGGCGACGGTCGTAGAGCTCGTCCGGGATCAGCCCTTCCAGCCGCCGCTTGATGCGTCCGTAGCCGCCGATCTGGCCGTTGTGCATGAAGAGATAGCGGCCATGGGCAAAGGGATGGCAATTGGCCCGCGTGGTCGATGTGCCCGTGGAGGCGCGCACATGGGCGAAGAAGAGCTTTGATCGCACCTGCTCGCACAGGCTCCTCAGATTCTCGTCGGACCAGGCCGGGCGGACCTCTCGGTAGATGCCCGGCTCGCTGCGCTCCCCGTACCAGCCAATGCCGAAGCCGTCCCCGTTCGTCTCGGTCTTGGCCTCGATCGCGTGCAGCGACTGATGAACCAGCGAATGGGCCGGAGCGCAGACGAGTTCGTCGAGGAAGATCGGCTCCCCCTTATAGGCGAGAAAGCGGCACATGGTTTGACGGCAACCCCTTACCCCAGCGACCCCTGTAATGATGTTGTACTATCTTTGACTTATGGTGAATAGCCGGTTAACAGGCACGCCGTTGCGACAGCCTGTCGATTCCCATAAAAGCATTCTCAATCATTCGATAAAAAGCCGGCCGGGCCGGCATGGGGAATTCGACAGCATGCTTCGCCTCTCGAGCCTGGCGCCGGCTGCAGCGCTGATCGCCCTGCCTCAGGCAGCCTTCGCGGCGGAATTCGACGGGGCGAGCCTCGGCTTGGCCTGGGCCCTGCCCTTCGCGGGAATCCTTCTCTCCATCGCCTTGTTCCCCCTGCTGGCTCCGCATTTCTGGGAGCATCACCAGGGCAAGATCGCGGCCGCCTGGGGCCTCATGGTGCTGATCCCGATGGCGCTCGCCTTCGGCCCGGTGGCGGCGATCCATGCCCTCGCCCACACGGCGTTCCTGGAATACATCCCGTTCATCCTGCTGCTCCTGGCGCTGTTCACGGTGGCAGGCGGCATCCTCGTGCGCGGCAACATTCATGGCGCGCCGGGTACCAACGCGATACTCCTGGGAATCGGCACGGTGCTCGCGAGCTTCATCGGCACGACGGGCGCCTCCATGGTGATGATCCGGCCGATCATGCGCGCCAACGACGACCGGCGGCACAACGTCCATGTGATCGTGTTCTTCATCTTCCTGGTGTCGAACATCGGCGGCTCGCTCACGCCGCTCGGCGATCCGCCGCTCTTCCTCGGCTTCCTGCGCGGCGTCGAGTTCTTCTGGACCACCAGGCATCTGTTTCCGGAGACGCTGTTCGCCAGCCTTCTCCTGCTCGTCGTCTTCTTCGCGATCGATCTGGCGATCTACAAGAAGGAAGGTCGCGTCCGCCCGGATCCGACGCCCGACAATCCGGTGCGCGTCACGGGCGGCATGAACTTCCTGCTGATCTTCATCGTCATCGCGGCCATCCTCATGAGCGCCACCACCGATCTCGGCCGCGTGACCCTGCTCGGCGTGGAGATCGAACTCGCCAACGCCCTGCGCGACCTCATCATGATCGTGGTCACGATCATCTCCCTCAAGACGACGCCGAAGGCCAACCGGATCGAGAACGGCTTCTCCTGGGGGCCGATCAAGGAGGTGGCGAAACTCTTCGCCGGAATCTTCATCGCGATCATTCCGGTGCTCGCCATGCTGAAGGCCGGCGCGGACGGCGCCTTCGCGCCGCTCGTGGCCCTCGTGACCCATCCGGACGGCAGTGCCAACAACGCGGCCTATTTCTGGCTCTCGGGCGGCCTGTCCTCGTTCCTCGACAATGCCCCGACCTATCTGGTGTTCTTCGAGCTTGCCGGCGGCGATCCGCAGACGCTGATGACCACCGGCGCACTGACGCTGAGCGCCATCTCGGCCGGCGCCGTGTTCATGGGCGCCAACTCCTATATCGGCAACGCGCCCAACTTCATGGTCTATGCGATTGCCCGCGAAGGCGGCGTGAAGATGCCGAGCTTCTTCGGTTACCTGCTCTGGTCGGGCGCGATCCTGATCCCGACCTTCCTGCTCGTGACGCTGCTGTTCTTCAGGGGATGAGCCTCACCACCATCATCCCGGGCTCCGCTGTGTGGCCGCGGGATGACGGCGCGGAATTTCCTTAAGCGCTCAGCCTCTCCGCCACGTCCTCGGCGATCGACAGGCACGAGGTCAGCCCCGGGCTCTCGATGCCGAAGAGGTGCACGAGCCCGGGGAGTCCATGCTCGGCCGGGCCGTCGATCATGAAATCGGCGGCCTTCTCGCCGGGGCCCGTGAGCTTGGGGCGGATGCCGGAATAGTCGGGCACGAGGGCGCCGTCGGGGAGCCCCGGCCAGTAGCGGCGGATGGAGGCATAGAAGCTCTCGGCCCGGCGCGGATCGACCTCGTATTCCTCCCTGTCGATCCATTCCACATCGGGACCGAAGCGCATGCGGCCGGCAAGATCGAGCGTCACATGCGTGCCCAACCCGCCATCCACGGGAGCCGGATAGATCAGGCGCGAGAAGGCGGGCTTCCCGAGGCAGCCGAAGTAATTGCCCTTGGCGAGAACCAACGGGGGAACGCGATCTTCAGGATAGCCCTCCGTCGCGCGGGCGAGCGCCTGCGCGCCGAGGCCCGCCGCGTTGATCACCGCATCGACGGTCAGGTCGGTCGGCTCCGATCCGCCGACATGCACGTCCCATCCGGTTCCGTTTCGCGTGATGCGTTCCACCGGAGCCTGAAAGGCGATGACGCCGCCCGCATTCTCGAGATCGCCCTGCAGGGCAAGCATGAGAGCATGACTGTCGACGATGCCCGTTTCGCGCGACAGCACGGCGCCCGTGCAGGCGAGATTCGGTTCGAGGGCTCGCGCCTCCCCGGCCGTGAGATAGGCCAGCCCTTCGACGCCGTTCGCCAGCCCCTGCTCGTAGATGCCTTCGATCTTGGCCTGTTCGAGATCGTTGGTAGCGACGATGAGCTTGCCGCATTTCGCATGAGGCACACCGTGGCTCTCGCAGAAAGCATAGAGCTCCCGCCGCCCTTCGACGCAGTGACGCGCCCGTAAGGACCCGGAGGGATAATACATGCCGGCGTGGATCACTTCGCTGTTGCGCGAGGACACGCCGTTGCCGATGCCGCCGGTCGCTTCAGCGACGATCACGCCATGCCCGCGAAGGCCCAGCGCCCGCGCGACAGCAAGGCCGACGACCCCTGCGCCGATCACCAGGACGTCTATGGTCGCCTCCCAATCTTTCAAGATCTACGATCAACGGGCATATCGCGGACATTTCCCCGGCCATCCCGGTGCTGTGTCGTGCGCTGCCTCAATCAATCGGGATCACCGGCACAAGGCCGGTGATGACGTGAGTGGTTGTCGGTCCGTCATGAGGGCAGCCTCCGAGGAGCAACAAAAAAAGGCGGCCGCGCAGATGCGGGCCGCCCCTGAGTGACTTGCCGTTCAGAGACGCTTGCCGGTCTGCTCGTCGAAGAGGTGCACGAGCTTCGGATCAGGAGTGACGCGGATCTGCTGGCCGGGCTGAGCGTCGACGCGCTCGCGGAACACGCCGACCACGTCGGCGCCGCCGAACTTGGCGAAGACCTGCGTCTCCGAACCGGTCGGCTCGACCACCGCCACCTCGGCCGGCAGGCCGTTGGTGTCGTCGAGAATGAAGTGCTCGGGCCGGATGCCGTAGATGATCGGCTGCCCGTCCGAGGCCGCCGGGGCATTGGCCACCGGCAGGCTGGTGCCGCTCGCGGTGACGAAGCGCCCGCCCTGCAGGTGGCCTTTGAGGAAGTTCATCGCCGGCGAGCCGATGAAGCCGGCCACGAACAGGTTGGCCGGGCGGTCGTAGAGCTCGAGCGGCGCCCCGACCTGCTCGACCACGCCGTCGTGCATCACCACGATCTTGTCGGCCATGGTCATGGCCTCGATCTGGTCGTGGGTGACGTAGATGGTGGTGGTCTTCAGGCGCTGGTGCAGGGCCTTGATCTCGGTGCGCATGGCCACGCGCAGCTTGGCGTCGAGGTTGGACAGGGGCTCGTCGAACAGGAACACCTGCGGGTCGCGCACGATGGCCCGGCCCATCGCGACGCGCTGGCGCTGGCCGCCCGAGAGCTGGCGCGGGTAGCGGTCGAGCAGCTTGTTGAGCCCCAGGATCTCGGCGGCGCGGTCGACGCGGGCCTTGATCTCGGCTTTCGGCGCCTTCTTGAGCTTGAGCGAGAAGGCCATGTTGTCGGCGACCGTCATATGCGGGTAGAGGGCGTAGTTCTGGAACACCATGGCGATGTCGCGCTCTTTCGGCGGCATGTCGTTGACCACCTTCGGGCCGATGCGCAGCTCGCCGCCCGAGACGCTCTCCAGCCCGGCGATCATGCGCAGCAGGGTCGACTTGCCGCAGCCCGACGGGCCCACCAGGATCACGAACTCCCCGTCCTGGATGTCGATCGACACCCCGTGAATGACCGGGACCGTGCCGAAATTCTTGCGGATGTTGCGGATCTCAACTGAGGCCACGGGGCTTCCTCCAAAACTTTGTGCGTTCGCGGCACTCTCAGGGTGCTCTGCAGAACCTTGATACGGCTACGCTAACGTATCTGTTTTCACGACTTGATCAAGTTAAGCACATATCATGTTGCACGACAAATCTTGACATGCAAGCCGGAGTGACGTTGCATCGCGAAGATTACGGTTCCTGAAGCTCAGCCACAATGAGTCGCTGTCGTCCGTTCGCAGATCCGTCTGCCCTCACGCACAGGAGCCGTTTTGCATCGTCAAGCTCCGAAAAGCCCGCGCGGCCCGGAGCGAAGGGAGAATAGCGCTCATGATCAAGAACGTTGCGGTCGTCGGCTGCGGAATTGGCCGCACTCACATCGTTTCCTATGCGGCTCATCCGGACAAGTTCCGCGTGGTCGCGATCTGCGACCTCAACGACGAGCGCCTGGCGAGCATCGGCGACGAGTTCGGCATCGCGCGGCGGACGAAGGACTTCGATGAAGTCCTCCGGATGGAGGATGTGGACATCGTCGACGTCTGCACGCCCCCGGCGGTCCATCTCGAGCAGATCCTTGCGTCACTCGCCGCCGGCAAGAACGTCGTCTGCGAGAAGCCGCTCGTCGGCTCCGTGGCGGATGTGGACAAGGTGATCGCGGCCGAGAAGCAGTCCAAGGGCCGCGTGCTGCCGATCTTCCAGTATCGCTACGGCAACGGCATCATGAAGGCCAAGCACATCATCGACCAGGGCATTGCCGGGAAGCCGTATCTCGCTTCCGTGGAGGTGTTCTGGAAGCGCACCTCCAAGTACTACGACAATCCCTGGCGTGGGCGTTGGGAAACCGAGCTCGGCGGGGTTCTCGTCACCCACGCGATCCATCTGCACGACCTTCTCACCTTCGTGATGGGCCCGGTGAAATCCGTGTTCGCTCGCGCGGCGACCCGCGTGAACGACATCGAAGTGGAGGATTGCGTCGTCGGCAGCCTGGAACTGCAGAACGGCGCCCTGGCGTCCACGGCCGCGACCCTGGGCTCCCAGGACGAGATCAGCCGCCTGCGCTTCTGCTTCGAGAACGTGACCTTCGAGAGCTGCCAGAAGCCTTATGCGCCTGGCGACGACCCGTGGAAGATCATCCCCGCCTCGCCCGAGGTGCAGGCCAAAATCGATCAGGCCTTCGAGGGATGGAATTTCGTCCCGACGCGCTTCGAGGGATTGTTCGCGCCCTATCACGAAGCGCTCGTCACGGGTGGTGCCCTTCCCATCACCCTGGCCGATGCGCGCCGCTCGCTGGAGCTGCTGACGGCTTTCTACCAATCCATCGAGACCGAGCGCCCGCAGACCCTGCAGGTGGGCCCCGATCATCCCCGCTATACGAACTGGAGCCTCGCGAACAAAGGCGCCGACATCCTGCGCTACGCAGCCCGGGCTTGATCCACGGGCGACATGAAGAAAGCCGGAGCGCCCATGTGGCGCCCCGGCTTTTTCCTTTTGCTGATACGAACCGCCGAGCGATCGCTCAGCCGAGCCATTCCCTGCGGCTCGTGAACTCCTCCGGCACGAAATTCCCGCCCTGATAGAGGCGGGCAAGCTCCGCCTTGAGCTCGATGCTCTCGACCTCGGCTGCGTAAACCTCCGCATTGTCCAGCGGTTCGTAGCCGAGCCGATAGGCGGCGGAATTGTCCCACCAGGAGCGCGTGTTCCGGGAGACGCCATAGACGATCTCATGGACGTAATCGGCGGTCAGGCCCACCTCGACCAGTCGGACGAAATCCTTATGGGACAGCCACGTGGACAAGGCGCGCCTGTTGTCCGGCTTCGGCAGGCACGACCCGATCCTCAGGCAGAGGCTGCGGATGCCGTGCTTGTAGGCATAGAGCGCCGCCACGTCCTCTCCGAAGGCCTTCGTCAGGCCGTAGCGTGAGTCGGGACGGGGCGGGCTGCCGCCGGTCAGCGTCCTGTCGTTCGGATACATGCCGGTGGCATGGTTGCTGCTGGCGAAAATCACGCGATCGACGCCGGCGTGTCTTGCGCCTTCATAGAGATTGACGGTGCCCGCGATGTTGGTTCTCAGCATCTCGGACCATCCGGTTTCGTAAGGGATGCCGCCGAGATGGATGACGGCATCCATGCCTTCGCACAGATCCCGAACGGCCGCCGCGTCGGCAAGATCGCAGGGAGCGATCTGCTCGCCCTCGGCCGTTGCTGTCATGGGGACGATGTCGGACAGCCGCAGCAGCTCGAATCGTCCGGCGAGGGACTGGCGCAGGATCGTTCCGAGACGACCGGCGGCTCCGGTGATCAGGATTCGTTTCGAGGTCATGGCTGGTCCGCGGGGCTGATGATGAAGGCGATATTTATAAGATATATGATGAATTCTGCGGGTACAGAGAACCTGATACCGGACGGATCCTCACGATGATGGATGGAACCGGCCCGTCAGGCGTCCGCCCACCGGGCGATCCGTGCACCGGCGACGGGAGACGACGCGATGAACAGGCTGCCCGATTGCGGCGCGGCGGCCAGAACGTCGGGATCGTCCGGCTTGAGGGATGTGATCACGAGCGTCTTGAGGTCGTCGCCGCAGAAGCACGGCATGGTGGGGGCCGGCACGGGGACCGGATGGGTTTCCACGATCTCTCCCTCGCGGGAGAACCTGTTCAGCCGTCCGGCCGATACGCCGCAGCTCCAGTAGAACCCCTCCGCGTCGCACGCGCCGCCATCCGGTCGCCCCCTGGCGTCATCGAGCGTGGCGATGCGAGCCCGGTTCGCGAGGCCGCCCGAGGAGGGCTCGAAATCGTAGCGGTCGATCCAGCGGCCACGGGAATCCGAATGGAACATGGTGCGGCCGTCGTCCGACCAGGCGAGCCCGTTCGACACGAGGCAGACATGTTCGAGCACGCGGGTCACCCGACCGCGCCCATCGACCCGATAGAGCGAACCGCGCGGCTCCTTCTGCGGCCGGTCGTCCATGGACCCGACCCAGAAGGCACCGTCGGGGCCCACCTTGCCGTCGTTCAACCGGTGCCATGAAGGCTCGTCGGGGAGCTCCGCGATGATGTCGAGGCTCTCGGCATCCGGGTCGAAGACGGCGATGGTGCGCTCGAGCGCCACGACCAGGCGCCCGCTGGCGCCGAGTCCGATGGAGCCGACGGCCCTCGGCATCGCCCAGGTGCGATGCTCCGTACCGTCGAGCCGGATGGAATGGATGGCCGGAGCCTTGATGTCGACGAAGAACAGGACCTTGCGGCGATCGTCCCAGACCGGGCTCTCGCCGATGGAGCAGCGCACATCCTTGAGCAGACGGAACTCGGGCATCAGCGGGGTCCCTGCCCGGCCGGCGCCGCTTCCGCCAGGGCTTGCGCTTGGAGGGTCAGCTCCATGGCCTTGAAGCAGTGCTCCTGGCCCATGGCCGTCTCGGTCCGGTCGCGCACGTCGTTCAGAAGATCGCGCCCATAGGGCAAGTCTTCGCCGGAGCAGTCGAGATGGCGCGTGCCGGTCTTGTCCACGAGGAAGAGGTGATCCTTGCCCTCGCGGCCGGCGATGTCGATGTACTTGCGCATCTCGATATAGCCGTCGGTCCCGACGACCATCACGCGCCCGTCGCCCCAGATCGGCAGGCCGTCCGGAGTGAACCAATCCACGCGGATATAGCCGGTGGCGTCGTTCGACCGGAGCGTCATCTCGCCGAAATCCTGGAGGCCCGGCGTCTGGGGATTGTTGCGGTTGGCCACCATCGCGTGGGTGACCTCCGCGTCCTTCGCGCCCGTATAGAACAGGAACTGCTCGCATTGATGGGACGCGATGTCGGTCAGGATGCCCCCATAGGCCTCCCGCTCGAAGAACCAGGACGGGCGGCTTTGCGCATTGAGGCGGTGCGGGCCGAGCCCCAAGGTGTTCACCACCTTGCCGATCGCTCCGTCGCGGATCAGCTCGCCGGCTTTGTTGGTGACCCGGCTGTTGAAATGCTCCGAGTAGAAGATCGAGTAGATGCGCCCCGTCTCCTGCTGGACCAGGCGGACCTCCGCCAGTTCCTCGAGCGTGATCATGCCCGGCTTGTCGACCATGTAGTCCTTGCCGTGGCGCATGACCTCGATGCCGATCCGTGCGCGATCCTTGGGGATCGCGGCGCTCAGCACGATGGCGATGCTGTCGTCCTCCAGGATGCGGCGGGCATCATGAACACGCTCCGCCTGCGGATAGCGCTCCGCAAAGGGAACCGCGAGATCGTCCTCCCTGGCGAAGAAGGACACGAAGGTGGCCCCAGCGCCGAGAAGGGCATCAACCTGACCGAAGATATGGTTGTGGTTGATGCCGATCACGGAAAAGCGAATACCGGATGCTGACATTCGTTGATCCTTAACCCTTGAGGCCCGTGGTCGCGATGCCTTCGATCAGCAGGCGCTGGAAGACGCCGAAGAACAGCAGGACCGGGATCAGGGCGACCACCGACATGGCGAACAGGGCGCTCCAGTCGGACTTGCCCGTCGAGTCCACGAAGGTGCGCAGGCCGAGCTGGACCGTGTACTGGCTCGCATCGTTCAGATAGATAAGCGGGCCGAAGAAGTCGTCCCAGGTCCAGATGAAGGTGAAGATCGCCGCCGTGGCGAGCGCCGGCACCGACAGGGGCAGCATGACGCTCCAGAAGATGCGCCAGGGGCCGGCGCCGTCGATGATCGCCGCCTCGTCGAGCTCGCGCGGAATGCCCCGGAAGAACTGGTAGAGCAGGAAGATGAAGAAGGCGTCCGCGGCCAGGAACTTCGGCACCACCAGCGGCAGGAAGGTGTTCACCCAGTCGAGGTTCAGGAACAGCACGTATTGCGGGATCAGGGTCACGTGGTACGGCAGCATCAGCGTGCCGAGCATGAGCGCGAACCAGAAATTCTTCAGCGGGAACTTCAGGCGCGCGAAGGCATAGGCCGCCAGCGAGCATGAGATCACGTTTCCGATTACGCTGAGCACCGCGATCACGAGCGAGTTCCAGAAGAAGGTCCCGAAGCTCACCGTCAGACCGCTCCAGCCGCGGATGTAGGCGTCGAGGGTGAAGCTGTCCGGCCACAGGGACGCGTTGCCGAAGATCTCGTCGTCGGGCTTGAAGCTGCTCGCGAGCATCCAGAGCAGCGGATAGAGCATGACCAGCGACACGCCGCACAGGATCACATGGTAGAGAAGCGAGCGGGCGCCGCCGACATTCTGCGTCGTAGCTGCAGCATCAGTCATTGTAATGGACCCAGTAACGAGAGGTGAGGAACGAGAAGGCGGTGAAGCAGGCGATGATGATCAGCAGGATCCATGCCAGGGCCGACGCATATCCCATGCGGAAATAGGCGAAGCCTTCCTGATACAGGTACAGGGTGTAGAAGAGGGTCGAGTCGATCGGTCCGCCGGTGCCCTCGCTGATGATGAAGGCCGGCGTGAAGGCCTTGAAGGCGTCGATGGTCTGCACGATGCCGTTGAAGAATACCACCGGCGTAAGCAGCGGCAGGGTGATCTTGAAGAACTGCTGCACCTTGTTGGCGCCGTCGATGTTCGCGGCCTCGTACACGTCCGGCGGGATCTGGCGCAGGCCGGCGAGGAAGATGATCATCGGCGATCCGAACTGCCAGACGCTGAGCAGCACCAGCGTGTAGAGCGAGTAGTTCGGGTCGGAGATCCAGCTCGGCCCCTGGATGCCGAAGAAGCCCAGCGCCACGTTCGCGAGGCCGTCCTTGGCGAAGAGCTGGCGCCACAGCACCGCGATAGCGACGCTCGCGCCGAGCAGCGAGGGCAAATAGAAGAGAGCACGGTACAGGGGCAGGCCGGCGATGCCGCGGTTGAGCACCATCGCGAGGCCGAGTGCGAAAGCGAGCTTCAGCGGAACCGCCAGGATGACGTAGGTGAACGTCACCTGCATGGAGTGCCAGAACTTCACGTCGTTGGTGACGATGCGCTGGTAATTGGCCAATCCGATGAACTGCGGATCCTGCAGCAGGTCGAAATTGGTGAAGGACAGATAAAGGGACGCGAGCGTCGGGCCGAGGGTCAGCCCGAGAAAGCCGATGAGCCAGGGCGCAAGAAAGGAATAGGAGACAAGCGTCCGGGACCATCCTCCGCGGCGCTTGCTGCGCTTCTCCGGCTCGCTGATCGTCAAAGGGATTTGAGCAGTTGTTGTCATGCGGAATGGCTCACAGCAATGTCATGATAGACGGACAGGCCGACCCGGTTCGGCTGGGTCGGCCTGGTGAGTCAGAAGGCGGTCATGTCAGGCGCGGCTCAGAATGGCCTGGGCTTCGCTGACGTACTGCTTGCCGCCGTCGGCCGGAGACAGGCGAGCGAAGCTGACCTGCTCGGCGATCCGGCGCTGCATCGTCTGGATCTCACCGGCGCCCTTCGGGGGAGCGGGCGGGATCGGTCCGACCTTGGGCGTGACGTGAGCGATGAAGCCCACCACGAGCTTGCCCATGTCGTCGAGTTCTGCCGAGACGGCGTCGCGGATCTTGGGCGAGGCGGGCACGCCGCGCTCCACGCCGAGGACCTTCGCGCCGTCCACGTCCTCCACGGTGAAGTTGGCGAACTTGACGGCCTGCTCGGCCACCTTGGAGCGGGCATAGATGCTCCACATCATCGACGGCTTGAGGTAATGGCCGGGATTGGGGCCCGCCCCCTGCGGATACATGGTGACGCCGAGCGGGTTCTTGTTGAGAACTTGATAGCCCACATACTGGTTCGAGTGATTGAACGCGCAGGCCGCGCGGCCCTGGGTCAGCAGGTTCGTCTCGATATTGTTCTTGTCGAGCGCCTGCAGGTCGGCCGGAGGGCACGCCTTCGCCTCGCGCGCCTTGGCCCACATGGCGAACCAGTCGGTCGCATCCTGCTCGGTCAGGCCGAGCTTGCCGTCCTCCGTGTAGAGCGCCTTGCCGCGCTGGCGGAGCCAGTTCTCAAAGGCGGTCTCTTCGGAGCTTCCGTCGGACGTTCCGTAATATTCGCCGTTATGCGCTTTCGTCACCGCGGCGGCGAGTTCGAAGAACTTGTCCCAGGTCACGTCGATCGGCTCGGGCACGCCGGCCTTCTGGAATGCGGCCTTGTTGTAGATCAGGGCGTTCGAGTTGTTGCCGATATTGATGCCGTAGAGCTTGCCGTCGACCTTGCAGCTGTCGAGGGAGGCCTTGTCGAAGTCACTGATGGTGAGCGACTTGCCCAGGAACTCGTCGAGCGGCAGCAGGGCGCCGCGGCGGGCATATTCCGCGACATACCGGTAATCCATCTGGATCAGGTCGGGAGCGTTGCGGCCAGCCGCCTGAGTGGCGAGCCGGGGCCAGTAATCGCCCCATGCCAGGGTTTCGCCGTCGATCTTCACGCTCGGGTTCCGCTCCTGATAGAGCGCGACCGCTTTCAGCGTACGGTCGGAGCGCTCCTTCGAGCCCCACCAGTACAGGCGAATGCGCGCGTCCTGCGCAAAGGCCGGAAGGCTTCCCAGAGCGCTGAGGCCGGCAGACCCGAGGGCCGCCTTCAACAAAGTCCTACGGTTAAGGTCGTGAGTCATGTGGCGTTCTCCCTCTTGGGCGCCGCTTGGGCGGCCACCCGGACTTATTTCTCTCTCCTGGCGCCGGTTCTTTTTCTTTGGCTTGCGTCGCGTCGAGGTTCTGGTCCCTAGCCCTACGCTACGCCGGCAGTTTTCTTTTGTCGCCCTCCGACATGAAGCTAAAATTTAGAACGGTTGTATGTCAACCAGTTGTATGATGTAATTTGGCGATCTAAGCTTCTTTACCGAAGCTTCCCTAGGAACAATCAGACCGAGAAGAGTCTGCCCCTCTGGTTTTCCGACGGCCGAAGCTCCAATTTGTCTGACAAATCAATCGCTCAGCGAACGCCACGAGCGAAGCAGCAGGAGAACCCAAGAGTATGGATCGCGCGAACAGGAAACGCATTGCCCTCATCGGCACAGGCCATCGCGGCACGAGCATGTGGGGGATCAACGTCGTCAAGGGTTACGGCGACTTCGTCGAGATCGTCGCCCTGTGCGACATCAACAGGCTTCGCGCCGAGCGCGCTCGGGGCTTCCTGGGAATCGATGCCCCCATCTATGCCGACGCTCAGGAGATGATTGCGACCGTCAAGCCGGACACGGTGATCATCTGCACGCGTGATTCGAATCACGACGAGATGATCGTGCGGGCGCTCGAGGCCGGCGTGAACGTCATCACCGAAAAGCCGATGACCACGACGGCCGAGAAGGTGCGCCGGATCCTCGATGCCGAGAAGCGCACGGGTAAGCGCGTCGACGTGACCTTCAATTACCGCTACGCGCCGACCGTCCGGAAGATCAAGGAGCTCCTGAACTCGGGCGTGATCGGCGACGTCACCTCCATTGATTTCCACTGGTTCCTCGACAACAAACACGGAGCCGACTACTTCCGCCGCTGGCACGCCGTCGAGGAGAATTCCGGCAGCCTGTTCGTGCACAAGAGCACGCACCATTTCGACCTGATGAACTGGTACCTGGACGACGACCCGGAGGACGTGTCCGCCTTCGCGAGCCTGCGCAAATACGGCAAGGCCGGCCCCTTCCGCGGCGAGCGCTGCAAGACATGCCCGCATGCCAGCTATTGCGACTACTACATGGACATCAGCAAGGATCCCTGGCTTGAGGCTCTCTACGAGGATCCCTCGCGCGAGGACGGCTATGTGCGCGACGCCTGCGTGTTCCGCGAGGAGATCAACATCCCCGACACCATGTCGGCCATGATCCGCTACCGGAAGGGCGTGCAGGTCACCTATTCGGTGAATACCTACATGCCGATCGAGGGCCATTTCATCGCGTTCGACGGCACCAAGGGCCGCATCCAAATGCGCCAGTTCGAGCGCCAGCCCTGGGAGACGCCGGAGCACGACGAGATCCTGCTCGTGCGGAACTTCGGCGGCGCGGAGACCATCACGGTCCCGCATGAGCCCGGCGGCCATTTCGGCGGCGACCCGAAGCTGCAGGACATGCTCTTCAAGCCGGATACGCCGGACCCGCTGAACCAGCGCGCCGGTTCGCGCGCCGGCGCCATGTCGGTCCTGTGCGGCATCGCGGCACTTCAAAGCGCGAAGACGGGCCAGATGGTCAGCGTCTCGAAGCTGCTCGATCCGGCGCAGGCCATCGCCGCCTGATGATCCAGGAGGTGGCGCAAACCACCTCCTCACCGGCTCTACGCAGCAGCCGAATTGATGAAACGAAAGCATACTCAATGGTCGCGAGTGAGAACTTCTCGGCGGATGTGATTCGCGCCCAGATCGAGGCGATCCTGCGGGCCTGGGGCATGGACGAGGACAAGCTGCGCCTGACCGCCGAGGTGATGGTCGAGACCGATCTGCGCGGCGTCGATTCGCACGGCATCTCGATGCTGACCCAATATGCTCAGATGCAGAATGCCGGACAGCTGCGGCTTCAGGCCGAACCCAGGATCGTCCGGCAGAGTGCGAGCACTGCCCTGATCGACGGCGGAGCGGGCCTCGGCCATCCCGCGGCCCTGATGGGCATGGATCTCGCCATCGAGAAGGCGCTGGCGCACGATGTCGGCATCGTCTCGGTGTTCAATTCCCACCATTTCGGCGCCGCCGGCTACTACGCCACGATGGCGGCGGAGCGTGGGCTGATCGGCGTCGTCTCGTCGACGACCCGCGTCATCTCCGTCGTGCCGACGAACGGCGTCGAGCGCGTGCTCGGCACGAACCCGATCGCAGTCGCGGTCCCGGCCGGATCCCATCCGGACATCTGCGTCGACATTTCCACCAGTGTCGTGGCCGCCAACAAGGTGAAGGTCTATGCCCTCCAGGGCAAGGAGCTTCCTCCCGGGTGGGTGATCGACGGTCAGGGACAGCCGGTCACCGATTCAGGACAGGCTTTCCGCCAGATTTTCGAGGGGCGCGAGGGCGGCCTCACGCCCATCGGCGGCGACGGCAGCGACATGGGAGGCCATAAGGGATACGGGCTCGGCCTCATTGCTCAGATCTTGTCGGGTACCCTCTCCGGCGCATCCTTCTCGCCCGTGAGGAACCGGACGCAGAAGCCGTCCGATCCCGACAATATCGGGCATTTCTTCATGGCCCTGAACCCGGCGGCCTTCAGGCCGTTCGACGAGTTCCAGGCCGACGTGGAGGCGATCGTCGACACGCTCCACACCACGCGGCCCGTCCGGGAGGACAATCCGGTCCTCATCCCGGGAGAGCCGGAATGGACGGCCCGCGAAGAGCGTCTCGCAAAGGGCATCCCGATCCCCGAGACATTGAAACTGAAAGTGCAGGACATCGCGGAGGCGGCCGGCGCTCCCTACCTGCTGAAAGCCGCCATGGCCGCGTAGTGTTTTTCGGCTCCCGCCCGTAGGCGGGAGCCAATAGTCAAAGACACGATGTCAAAGATCGAACGGTCGTCTTCTCAGACGACCGTGCGGTGACGCTCGATGCAGGTGGCGAGCACCTCCTCCATCGGCCGTTTCCACCAATTGTTTTCCGAGAAGATCTCGACTTCCGAATAGCCCGCGAAGCCGACCGCCTCGACGGCCTCACGAATGCCGCGCAGATCGATGACGCCGTCGCCCATCATGCCGCGATCGAGCAGCAGGTCCGTCGTGGGCACCAGCCAGTCGCAGACGTGATAGGCCAGCAGCCGGTCCTGTCCCGTGCGCCGGATCTGCTCCTTCAGCTCCGGGTCCCACCAGACGTGATAGACGTCGACCGCAAGGCCGAGCATGCCCGTCCGCTCCGGATCGACCCGGTCGCAGATATCGAGAGCCTGGCGCATCGTGTTCACGCAGGCGCGATCCGCCGCATACATGGGATGCAGCGGCTCGATGGCGAGCGGGAGGCCGGCCTGGCTGGAATATTCGAGCAGGGTCGCGATGCCGTCCTCGACCATGGCGCGGGCGGCATCGATGTCCTTCGATACGGGAGAGCCAAGCCGTGAATATTGCGGCAGGCCGCCGACCACGAGCACGAGACAGGGGGCCCCGAGCGCGACCGCCTCGTCCACGGCGCGGCGGTTGTCGTCGGTGGCCTCCTGCAGGCGCGCCGCATCGGCCGGGAACATGCCGCCGCGGCAATAACCGGAGAGTTCGAGCCCCGCATCCTTCACGGCGGCCACAGCCCGGTTGAGGCCGACATGGGCCACCTGATCGCGCCAGGGCGAGATCGCCTTGATGTCGGCCCTGGCGCAGGCTTCCGTGATGGCCACGAGATCGCCCTGCTTTCTCACCGTCGCCGTGTTGATCGACAGGGCGCGATGATCGTCGGAAAAGTCACGCATGCGTCAAGCCTCCACGCCGCGCGTGGCGAGGACGAAGCGCATGCGCTCCACCGCAAGATCCGGATCCCGCAGCAACCCGGCCTTGTCCGCCAGGCGGAAGAGCTCGGCGAGGTGCAGGGTCGAGCGTGCGCTCTCCTGTCCGCCGACCATCGTGAAATGGTCCTGATGGCCGTTGAGATAGGCCATGAACACCACGCCGGTCTTGTAGAACCGTGTCGGCGCCCGGAAGATGTGCCGCGACAAGGGAACGGTCGGCGCGAGCGCCTCGTGGAACGCATCGAGGTTGCCGGCCGCCAGGCTCACGAGCGCGGACGACGCCGCCGGCGCGATGGCGTCGAAGATGCCGAGCAGCGCGTGCGAATGCCCCTGCTCGTCGCCGGCGATCAGCTCCGCATAATTGAAGTCGTCGCCCGTATACATTCGCACGCGCTCGTCGAGGCGGCGGCGCATGGCGATCTCCTTGTCCTTGTCGAGGAGGGAGATCTTGACGCCGTCGACCTTGGCGGCGTTGTCGTTGATGATCGACACGGCCGTGTCCATGGCGGCATCGAGATCACCCGTGCCCCAATAGCCCGCGAGGGCCGGATCGAACATGTCGCCGAGCCAGTGAATGATCACCGGTTCCTTCGCCTGGCCGAGGATCCGGTTGTAAACCTTGACGTAATCGCCCGGCGACGTGGCGACGCGGGCGAGCGCGCGCGACGCCATCAGGATGATGCGCCCGCCGACGGCTTCGATGGCGGCGAACTGCTCCTCATAGGCGCGGATCACGTCGTCGATGCCGCGCGCCCCCTCCGGAGCGAGATGATCCGTGCCGGCCCCGGAGAACACCAGGGCGTCACCGCGCGCCTTGGCGGCTCCGACGGACCGGCGGATCAGTTCGAGCGAGGTGGGCCAGTCGAGCCCCATGCCGCGCTGCGCAGTGTCCATCGCCTCGGCGACCCCGAGGCCGAGATCCCACAGGCGCTCGCGATAGGCGATGGTCTTGTCCCAGTCGATGGCGGCCTGCAGCCACGGATCCGCATCTGCGAGCGGATCGGCGACCACGTGGGCGGCCGAGAACGCGATGCGGTTCATCGGCCCGCTCGCCTTCTCGGGGAAGGATTTCGGCGCGGAGAGCTTGTACGTCTCCAGGCTGCGATCCGCCTGTGGCAGGCGGATCGACAGGGCACTGATGGACTCAGGCCGGTTCATGCTGCTTCTCCTTGGCGGCGCCCACGTTCAACGGCGGCACGTCGACCCAGCGGCGCTCGCGCCAGCTCTCCAGCGCGCATTCCACGAGCTGGACGCCCTTGGCGCCTTCCACCAGCGTGTACTTGTAGGGCGCATCCTCGACCACGTGGCGGACGAACATCTCCCACTGGGTTTTGAAGCCGTTGTCGTAGACCGTGTTGTCCGGCACCGGCTGCCAGGTGTCGTAGAAGTCGATGGTCTGCTTCTGGTCCGGGTTCCAGACCGGGCGGGGCGTCGCCTGACGCGGCTGGATCACGCAATCGGTGAGGCCGGCGACGGCGGAGCCATGCGTTCCGTCCACGTGGAACGTGACGAGATCGTCACGGTAGACGCGGGTGCACCAGGACATGTTGATGTGCGCGATCACGCCGCCGTCGAGCATGAAGGTGGCATAGGCCGAATCGTCGGCGGTGGCCTGATAGGTCTTGCCCTTCTCGTCCACGCGCTCGGGGATATGGGTCGAGCCGATGCAAGAGACCGAGCGGACCTCGCCGAAGAGGTTGTCGAGCACGTAGCGCCAGTGACAGACCATATCGAGGATCATGCCGCCGCCGTCTTCGGAACGGTAGTTCCAGGACGGACGCTGCGCCGGCTGGCCCCAATCGCCTTCGAACACCCAGTAGCCGAACTCGCCGCGCACGGAGAGCATGCGGCCGAAGAAACCGGAATCGCGCAGCATCTTCAGCTTCTGAAGCCCCGGCAGGAACAGCTTGTCCTGTACGGTGCCGTTCTTCACGCCCTTCTCGCGCGCAAGACGGACGATCTTCAGGGCTTCCGGCAGATTCGTGGAGATCGGCTTCTCGCAATAGATGTGCTTGCCGGCATTGATCGCCTGCTCCAGCAGGGTCGGACGCATCTGGGTCGTCGCCGCGTCGAAGAAGATCTCGTCCTTCGGGTCCGCGATGGCCGCATCGAGATCGGTCGTCCAGCGGTCGATGCCGTAGGTCTTGGCGAGTTCCTGGATCTTGTCGGCGTTGCGTCCGACGAGAATCGGATCGAGCTGCACCTTCGACCCGTCCGCGAGTGTCACGCCGCCCTGGGCGCGGATCGCCGCGACGGAACGGATGAGGTGCTGGTTCATGCCCATTCGGCCGGTGATGCCGTGCATCACGATGCCTAATCTGCGCTGTGCCATAATGAATATCCCCTATGAACGATGATGTTGTGCGAGCGGAACGAGACTGCTCCAGTCAGGCTCGGCACCGCTGGCGAAACCTGGAGCAGACAGGAGCGAAGCGGTCGGAAGCGACCCGCGTTCGAAAGCAAGGCCGACACGGCCGCCCTGCTTCCGGTAGAGATCGGGATGCGCGGCCGCAAAGCGCGCCGCCTCCGCATCCGGTGCGGGGCCGAAGCCCTCGACATAATGATGTCCGTTGCGCTCGGCATGGGTCAGCCCGAGCGTCGCGACGAGCGCCGTGTCCTGCTGGATCCCAAGCCCTGCCTGGCACGTGAGATCCTCGGCGGAGACGAAGAACTTGGCCTGATGCGCTTCGTTCAAAGCCGACACGCGCACGGCGTTCAGGACCGACTTGTAGAACCCCTTGCAGGCTTTCGAGGACACGCCGCGATAGCCGAGCGCGACGGCGCGCGGGAAGGCGTCGTAATCGCCGTCCGCCTCGTCGATGATGAACGGGATCTCGCCGGAGAGATCGTCCAGGGGCGCGGCGAAAGTCCCGGCCCGGTCGAAGGGCTGCTCAATGTAGAGGAGATGATCGCGGAAGGCCCGCAAGACGCCGCCGCTCATGGCCTGCAGCAGAACCCGCAGACGCTGCGGATCGTACTGCTCGTTGGCGTCGAGCGTGGCGCGATAATCGGGCACGTGTCGCGACAGGAGATCGTGGATGGCGGCCAGGCGCGCGATGTCCGCATCGACATCGCCGCCGATCTTGATCTTGAAGAGCCTTAAATTCGCCAGCCGGATCTCGTCTTCGAGCCCGCCCGCGCCGTCCAGGGAATCCAATAGCCCGACCGTGTGCCGCAAAAGAACGTCGCCGACCGGGTGAACCCCCGACAGGAAGGACCGAATGAGGTCCTCGGCGAGATCCGGCGTCTGCCGTGCGTCGATGCCGAAGACATTGCGGCGCAGACCTTCGGCGAAGCCGATCCCCGACGCCTTGAGGAGCGCATCGGCGACGGCCTTGTCGATCAGGGCAGGACCGAAGGAGGCGACGAGTCCCGGCAGACCGTGATCGACGGCCCACATCTTCTGCGCCGAGAAGCCTCGCGCGTGGTGGCCGAAGGCCGTGTCCCAGTCCCCCGCTTGCGCGTAGCTGCGGGCGGCCTCGCTGAGGCTCGCCTTCAGGTTTGCGATCGTGTCCTGCGGGGACTTCGCCGGGTTCTTGTCGAACCATTTCGGCATCATCATCTCGGCCGTGACGCCGGTCGCGGTGCCTGCGCCCTCCACCTCGACTACGACCCGCACGAAAGCCTGGGGCGCCTCGTCGACCGTGACGAGGCCGAAGCGGAACGGCCGCGCGAAGCGCATGGGCCGCTCGAAGGCCTCAATCTCACGAATGCGAAGCCGAATGCCTGACATGGTCCTAGTCCAGGTGACCGCGGGCGTAGAAGTGAGCGCGGATCCTTTGCGTGAGCTCGACGAAGGTCGGGTGACCCATGATCTCCAGGTTGCGCGGACGCGGCAGCGTCACGTCGTAGATCGCGGCGATCGCGCCCGGACGTTCCGACATGACGACCACGCGGTCCGCCAGGAACACCGCTTCCGGGATCGAGTGGGTGATCAGGAGGATCGTCTTGCCGGTCTCGTGATGGATGCGCTGCAGTTCGAGATTCATGCGCTCGCGCGTCATGGCGTCGAGCGCGCCGAAGGGCTCGTCCATGAGCACGATCTTCGGATCGTGCACCAGGGCCCGGCAGATGGCGGTCCGCTGCTGCATGCCGCCGGAGAGCTGCCAGGGATACTTGTTCTGGAAATCCTCGAGTCCCGCCATCGACAGAAGCTTGCGGGCGCGGGCGAGATGGGTTTCCCGGTCGAGCTTTCGCACCTCCACGGGCATCATCACGTTGCGCAGAACCGAGCGCCAGGGCAGCAGCACCGGGCTCTGGAAGACGATGCCCACGTCGTCCGGCGGCTCGCGAACGGCGACGCCGCCGATCTGGACCTCGCCCTCGGTCGGCCGAATGAGGCCGGCCACGAGTTTGAGGAGCGTGGACTTGCCGCAGCCCGAAGGCCCGACCACGGCGACGAACTCGCCGTCGGTGATGTCGAGATTGATCGGCCGCAGGGACGGCACGTCGCCGCCCCGGGTGCGATAGGTTTTCGCGAGATTGCGGATCTCGATCATGTTGCGAGGCGCGGACGCCTCGCTCTTGAGTTCATTCTTGGGTATGACACGAAGATGTGCCATGGCGTGCGCGGTCCTGCTCACTGCGTGGCCTTCGGCAGGAAGTCGCGGGTGTAGAACGCCTTGGGGTTCTCCTTCGCGGCCGGATCGAGTCCGCCGTATTCGATGAGGAGATTGACCGTCTCGGCCATGTTGGCGTCGGTGACGTTGAACGGGCGCTGGCTCTTCGTCTCCTCGGTGCGATAAAGCGGGATCGTCAGCTCGAAGCCCTCCTGCAGCGTGTCGGGCTTTCCGGCCTTCGGCAGAGCTTTGAGGACGGCCTGCGTGGCCTCGGCCGGGGCTTTCTCCGCGCCTTCGATGGCCTTGGTGGTGGCGCTCATGAAGCGGCGCACGAGATCGGCCTTGTCCTTCAGGGTGTCCTTGTGCGCGATGATGCCGGAGGACACGAGGTTGACGCCGTAATCCGCGAACATGATCGGCGTGACGTTCTTGCCCGTCGCGTCCTTGATCTTCATGCTTTGGTCCATGACGTAGCCGAGCAGCACGTCGGCCTGGCCGTTGATGACCGCGTTGAGCTTCGTCTGAGCATCACCGGACACGATGCGCATCTCACTTTCCTTGAGGCCCGCTTTCTTCAGAAAGAGCGGCCAGATCTGCGACATGGAATCGCCCGGTGTCGTCGCCACCGTCTTGCCGCGCAGGTCCTCGGCCTTGCGGATGTTCTTCTCGGAGAAACCCATCACCGACATGGGGTTCTTCTGCAGCAGCACGCCGGGAGACGTGACGGGAGCGCCCTTGACCGCCGCGCGGATCATGGTCGGAACGTCCGCATAGGCGAAGTCCACCGTCTTTGCGGCCACCGCCTGCACGGTCACGGCCGATCCGCGTCCTTCCTGGATTTCGAGATCGATCCCCTCGGCGGCATAGAGCCCCTTCTCCTTGCCGTAGAAGAACGGCGCGTGCTCGCCATAGACATACCAGTTGAGCATCAGCACGACCTTGTCCGCGGCCTGCGCCGGCAGCGACACGAAGGGCATGAGGGCGGTTGCGGCAAAGAGAGTGGCTTTCAGGAACGTACGTTTCTTCATGGACTTCCTCCGATGGTTTTTGGGCTCCGCCTTTTTTAGGCGGTTGCTGCAAAGTCGTGCCGCTGGCTGGCGTGCCAGGGCACGGTGAGACGCTCGACGAGATCGATGATCCAGAAGAGGATGACGCTGATCAGCGCCAGGATGACGAGGGCAGCGAACATGGTCGGCAGCTCGAAATTGCCGATGGACCGCTGCAGCACGAAGCCGATGCCCGAATTGGCGCCGACGAATTCCCCGACGACTGCGCCGACGACGGCCAGCGTGACGGAGACCTTCAGGCCGGAGAAGATCGCCGGCAGGGCGTGAGGCAGATTGACCATGGTGAAGGCTTGCAGGCGCGAGGCCTTCATGGAGCGCACGAGGTCGCGCATCTCGGGGTCGAGGGACTTGAAGCCCTGCACGCCGGCGACGACCACCGGGAAGAACCCGAGCAGGAACGCCGAGATCACCTTGGGCGCCATGCCGAAGCCGAACCAGACCACGAAGAGCGGCGCCACCGCGACCTTGGGGATCGACTGCGAGAAGACGAGCAGCGGATAGACGTAGGACTCGACCGTCCGCGATCCTGCGATGAGCATGGCGATCGGGATGCCGAACAGGGCGGAGAGGAGGAAGCCGCCGAGCGTCGCCGTCGTGGTCGGGACGGCCTCCCTGAGCAGCATGCCGCCCTCATTCCAGAAGGCCACCGCCACGTCCTTCGGCGGCGGGATCAGATAGGCCGGGATTGCGAAGATCCGGACCGTGAGGTCCCAGAGCACGACCGTGAGGACGAGAAGCCCGAACGGTTTGATCCAGGCGGAATTCAGCAGATTTTGACAGGCGCGCGCGAGCTTCGACGTCATGCAGCGTCTTCCTCAAGGGCGTTTCCAAAGGGTGCAGCCGGGCGGCTTGAGCCGCTCTATGTAACTACCTGGTTAATTAGATGCCCGGTTGTCGGACATGTCAAGCGCTCTTTGGAAGATTCAGGCGCGCACGCCCGCCAGCACGAAATCGACCACGTGGTCGATGCGCTCCTTCATGGCCGGCGGAGACAGAAGCTCGCGGCCGAAGGCCACGGAGAGGGTATAGACGTTCGACAGGTAAAAGTAGCAGAGCCCGGCAATGGACACGTAAAGCTGGACCGGGTCGATGCCGGGGCGGACGGTCTTGGCCTTCTCGCCCCGCTTGAGGATGACCCCGATGGTCTCGATGACCGGGGAGTTCATGGTGTGCACCCGGGTGGATTTCTTCAGGTGCTTGGCGCGGTGCTGGTTCTCCGCGTTGAGCAGCATCATGAACTCGGGATACTGCACGAAATAGTTCCACGTGAAACGCACGAGCTCCTCGAGCGCCTGCAAGGGCGAGAGCTCCTCCAAATGCAGCTCGCGCTCGGCGGCGCGGATATGATCGTAGGCCGCCTCGAGAGTCGCGAGAAACAGCGCTTCCTTGCTCCCATAATAATAATAGAGCATGCGCTTGTTGGTGCGGGCCGCTTCCGCGATCTGGTCCACGCGCGCTCCGCCATAGCCGTGCCCGGCAAACTCGGCCGTTGCCGCCTCGAGGATGCGCCGCTTCGTCGCCTCGGCGTCTCGAACGGCTAGCTTGCTGACGGCGGGGACGTTCATGAAGCTCCAGATTTCCGCAGGCCGGCGGCCGGTCCGCTTTGCAGATCCAATGTTGTTACCTCAATCGGCGCAAAAACGAAACGGCCGCCGGGGAATGCATGTTTTCATCTCGAAATTAGGCGCGAAAGATTGGCAAGACGTATCCGTCACGGCCGGCCTCGTGCCGGTGATGACATCGGCTGCATCGCTTTGACTTCTCCCCTCACCCCTTCTTCCCCATAGGCAAGGCCGGCGGCAGATCTCCTTCCAGGGCGACGACCTTTCCGGGATTGAGAATGTTCTGCGGGTCGAGCGCCCGCTTCAGGGTCTTCATCAGGTCGAGCGCCACCGGATCCTTGTAGCGGGCGAGTTCGTCGCGCTTGATGAGGCCGATTCCGTGCTCGGCGGAAATCGATCCGTTCATGGCGTGAACGATGTCGTGGACGATCCGGTTGAAGCGCCCCCATTGAGCGAGGAAGAGCGGCTTCTCCATGTCGATGGGCTGCGTCAGGTTGAAGTGGATGTTGCCGTCGCCGAAATGGCCGAACGCGCAGACGCGGATTCCGGGCAAGGCTTCCTCGCAGGCCCGGCTCGCCGTGACGATGAAATCCGCCACGTCCGAGACCGGCACGGAAACGTCGTGCTTGATCGAGCCTCCTTCGAGACCCTGCACGTCGGAGAGACTTTCCCGCAGGTACCAGAGGGCCGCGTTCTGAGCCTCGCTGGCCGCGATGGTGGCGTCTTCGATGGTGCCGTTCTCGAAGGCGCTTCCCAAGGCCTTCTCCAGAAGCGCGCGCAGATCGATCTCGGGATCAGGAGACGCGACTTCGATCAACGCGTAGGCGGCATGGTCGCCGCTCAGCGGACGGACGGCGCCGGGCGCATGCCTGAGCACGATGTCCAGGGCGAAGCGCGGCATGAACTCGAAGGCCGTGAGCGCATCGCCCAGGGTCTGGCGCAGGCCCTCGAAGAGATCGAGGGCGGCATGCGGCGAGGCGCAGCCGATGAAGGCCACCACGCGGGTCTTCGGCCTCGGGAAGAGCTTCAACACCGCCGCCGTGACGATGCCGAGCGTGCCTTCCGAGCCGATGAACAGGTTCTTCAGGTCGTAGCCGGTGTTGTCCTTGCGCAGGCTCTTCAGGCCGTTCCAGATCCGACCGTCGGCAAGGACGACTTCGAGCCCGAGAACGAGCTCGCGGGTATTGCCGTAGCGCAGCACGTTCACGCCGCCGGCATTGGTCGAGATGTTGCCGCCGATCCGGCAGGATCCCTCGGAGGCCAGGGACAGCGGGAAGATGCAATCGACCTTTTCCGCCGCATCCTGAATGGTCTTCAGGATGCACCCGGCCTCGACGATCATCGTGGCGTTGAAAGGATTGACCTCGCGGATGCGGTCGAGCCTCGCCAGCGACAGGACGATGCCCGTGTGCGGCACCCCTCCCCCGACGAGCCCCGTATTGCCGCCCTGCGGCACGGCAGCGACCTTCGCCTTGGCGCATTCCTGCACCACGAAGGCAACCTCCTCGGTGTTGCCGGGACGGACCACCGCCAGGGCGTTGCCGCGGTAGAGCTTCCGCTCCTCGACGAGATAGCTCTCCATCCCGGCGGGATCGGCGATGACGTGCTTTTCTCCCAGGCGTGCGGAGAGCACGCCTAGGAAATCGGAGGGGGTTTCAGGCATGGAGATCACAGACGCCTTGCATGCTGCCGGCGCAGGGCCGGTCGACCGATGATGCCGGTCAGATTACGCAGCCGCGGCCTCCTGTCGAGCGGTCATTTCCGCCGCGAGAAGCGCCCTGGCGGCTTCCCTGATGTCGCCATGGACCGCCGGGTCGGCCTCGGTGAGGAGCGGCAGGATCGGGCCCATCTCGGCCACGCCCGAAAGGGACACGGCGGTGTGGAGGACCCGGATCGCGTTGTGGCGCTCACGCAGGGCTTCGAGCGGCATGAAGACCTCCAGTCGACGCCGCGCCTCGGCCTCGTCGCCGCGCTTCAGCGCATGGAGGAAGGACATGGACAGATGCGGCGCGATGCACACGCAGCCTGCCGTGAAGCCGGCGAGCTTGAAATGCGTGAGATGCGGCAGCGCCGGAGGCTCGCCGAAGCCGCTGACGATGCGCTCCGCGCCGACCGCGTCGATCAGCTCCCGCAGGTAGGAATCCTGCGTCAGGTCGGCGCGCGGAACCGCATATTTGATGCCGAAGACGGCGCCCTGCTCCACGAGCTTCGCCATGGCCTTCGCGGGCACGTACTGGTCGGTCTTGATGTAGACGATCAGCGGCACGCCGGAGCGGTCCACGAAATCCTGCAGCCCGCGCACCACGCCTTCGGGCGTCTGCGGGGCGATCATCGGCAGCGCCATGGCGACGGGATAACGGCGCGATTTGAGGATCGCGGCCTCGTCGACGAGCTTGCCCCAATCGGGCCCGACCGACGGGATCAGCCATGTGCTTTCGGCTGCCGACTCCTCGAGACTGTCGAGCCATTCGGCGAATTTCGACACCGGCCAGTTATGGACGTTGGCGTTGCCGCCATAGAGCAGCGTCGACACGCCCCCGGCTTCGAGATGGCGGATCAGCTTCGCATTCGCCTCCCGGTTGATCTCGAAATCGGCCGTCAGGGCGAATGGCGGAACCGCCAGAACAGAGCGGGCGAGGTGGGAGGTGTCGATGGTCGTCAGCATGGAGGGTGTCTCGCTGTTTTCAGGGGCGGTTCTGCAGGGGCCGGGCATCGCCCGGCCGCCTTCGTCAAGGGTGGGTTCTCACTGGCCGATCTGGATACCGACGGTCTTGACGACCTCGGACCATTTCTGCCGCTCGCTCTGGATGTATTCGGCGAATTGCTTCGGAGTCATCGCCGCGGTGGTCGAGGCCATTTCGGCCGCCTTCTTCTGGATCTCGGGCTTTTCGAGAATGGTCTTCACGTCGGCCGCGATCGTATCGACGATGGCTTGCGGGGTGCCGGCCGGGGCCCACAGCCCGTTCCAGGAGGTCGCGTCGAAACCGGTCAGCGTCTCGCCGACGGTCGGGATCTCGGGAGCCTGCTGGCTGCGCTCGGGGCTGGTGACGGCGAGCGCCCGCACGGTTCCACCCTGCGCCTGGGGCCAGGCGATGGTCATGTTGTCGAACGCCAGATCGATATGGCCGCCGATCAGGCCGTTGACGATGTCCTGGGATGAGCGGAACGGCACATGGGTCATCTTGGCGCCGGTCTTGAGCTGGAACAGCTCGGCCGCGAGATGCTGCGATGTTCCGGCCCCGGACGAGCCGTAGTTCAGCTTGCCGGGATTCTGCTTCGCGTATTCGACGAATTCCACAAAAGTCTTCACCGGGATCTTGGGGGTCACCACCAGAAGATTGGGGAGCTTCGCCAGCCCCGTGATCGGGACGAAGTCCTTCTCGGCGTCATGGGGAAGGTTCTTGTAGAGGAACGGATTGATCGCGTGCGTGCTCACTGTGCCGACGAGCAGCGTGTAGCCGTCCGGCGCGGCCTTGGCGACCGCCGTCGTGCCGATATTGCCGCCGGCGCCGGGGCGATTCTCGATGATGAAGGGCTTGCCGTATTTCGCATGAAGCTGCTCGGCCACGATGCGGGCGAACAGGTCGGTCGTTCCGCCCGGGCCGAACGGCACGACGATCGTGACCTGCTTCTGCGGCCAGTCCGGAGCCTGCGCCTGCGCGGAGCCGAATCCCGCGCCTGCGCCGAGGAGCGAAAGGCCGATTGCAGCGAGCCATGTCTTCATGCGTTCTCTCCCTGTTTCCATCTTATCGAGCCGAGGCCTTGGAACTGCGGCCTATCTTGTATGGCAACATACAAATTTTGACAAGCGCGCCGCGACCGTGCACACTCGGTTCCCGGTGGCGGATTTCCACCAGGGAAAGCTGCTGTAATAACAATTTCTTTTGACTTGGGAGATGCCGGCACGGTAGTGGGACATACGACAAGTTGGCCTGCCGGATCGGGCACATGGCCCGTGCGGCCGGTCGAAGCTCCGGAACCCGGCGCAGGCTTGGCGGATCGCTTCCGAACCGATTGGAAGCAGCATCCGGACATCTTCCTTCTCAGCGCCTTGCAACAGGCATCAACGGCTCCATGAACGATCGCTCCTTCCTCTCCGACCTGTCCCTCAACACCGTCGCCCGCAAGCGCAATCTCGTGAGCGATCTGGCGGAAGCGATCTCCCGCGAGATCGCCGAAGGACGGCTGCAGGCGGGCGATCGTCTGCCGACCGAGGCCGAGCTCGCCGCGGCAGCCGGGGTCAGCAGGACCGTGGTGCGCGAAGCCGTGGCGGCGCTGAAGGCCGCAAAGCTCGTCCAGACCCGGCAGGGCGCCGGCGCCTTCGTGCTCCCACCCCCGCCGAAATCGGATTTCTTCGCATCGCTCAGCAACGGCGAGGTGGACGATATCCTGGCCATGCTGGAACTGCGCCTTGCCGTGGAAGTGGAGGCCGCGTCGCTGGCCGCAGTGCGGCGAACCGACGAGGAAATGGCTGCGCTCGACCGCGCCCTGGAGAACATCACCAAGGGCGAGGATTACGGCATCGCGGCGGATCTTGAGTTCCATCGTATCCTCGCGGGCGCGACCAAGAACCCTTACTTCGCCCGCTTCCTGGACTTCCTGGGAGAATTCGCCGTCCCGCGCCGCTCCGGCCAATCGGACCCGGTGGGCATGGACCAGCGCCAGCGCGACTATCTCAGCGTGATCGAGCGCGAACACAGGGCGATCCGGGATGCCATCGCCATGGGCGACTCGAACCTCGCCGCCGCCATGATGCGCGCGCATTTGGCCAACAGCCGCAACCGCTATTCGGCCCGGATTCTGCAGGCGTCCGGCAAGTCCGCGGCCAAACCCGTCAAGGTCCGCTCAGCCGCCAAAGCTTGATCCGGCGCGATAAGCAAAAGGGCCGGCTGCCCTTGACAGCTGGCCTTAAAACGGCGACGACTTTTTAAAGTTGTATGACATATGGCTTTTGCGCCGCAGGCGCGGGGAGTGAAACAAGAATGGCCAAGCGATCGCCCGAACAGTTGAGAAGCTACCGCTGGTTTGGCGTCACCGATCTGCGCTCCTTCGGGCACCGGTCCCGGACGCTTCAGATGGGCTACGCCCGTGAAGACTTCATGGGCAAGCCGGTCATCGCGATCATCAACACCTGGAGCGACATCAACCCCTGTCATTCGCATTTCCGCGCGCGCGTCGAGGATGTGAAGCGCGGCGTCTGGCAGGCGGGCGGATTCCCCATCGAGCTGCCGGCGTTGTCGTTGTCGGAGAACTTCGTCAAACCGACCACGATGCTCTATCGCAATCTTCTCGCGCTCGAGGTGGAGGAGCTCCTGCGCTCCCATCCGATCGACGGCGCGGTGCTCATGGGCGGCTGCGATAAGACGACGCCCGCCACGGTCATGGGCGCGATCAGCATGAACCTGCCGATGATCTTCATGCCGGCCGGCCCCATGATCCGCGGCCATCATGCCGGCACGATCCTGGGCTCCGGATCGGACATCTGGAAGTACTGGGCCGAGAAGGAAGCCGGCACAATCACGAACCAGCAATGGAACGACATGGAGGCCGGCATCGCGCGCTCGCCCGGCACCTGCATGACCATGGGCACGGCCTCGACCATGACATCCATCGTCGAGACGCTGGGCCTGAGCCTTCCTGGCGCCGCCTCCATCCCGGCCGTCGACGCCGCCCATCCGCGCATGGCGAGCCTCACGGGACGCAAGATCGTCGAGATGGTGTGGGACGATCTGAAGCCCAGCGACATCCTCACGCGGCGCTCGTTCGAGAACGCCCTGATGGTTCACAACGCCCTCGCCGGCTCGACGAACGCGATGATCCATCTCGTGGCCATGGCGGGGCGCGCCGGCATCGAGGTTTCGCTGCAGGATTTCGACGATTTCGCCCAGAAGGTGCCGGTGATCGCCAACGTGCGGCCCTCGGGCCAATGGCTGATGGAGGACTTCCATATCGCCGGCGGCATTCGTGGCCTCCTCTCCCGCCTCGCGCCGCTGCTGCATCTGGACGAGCGCACCGTGACCGGCACCCTGCGCGACGCGCTGGAAGGTGCTGCCGTCTACAACGACGACGTGATCCGCCCGCTCGACAAGCCGATCGCGGCTTCTGGCGGCACCGCCATCCTGCGCGGCAATCTGGCCCCGAAGGGTTGCGTGATCAAGCCGCCGGCGGCGGAGCCGCGCCTGCTGCAGCATACGGGGCCGGCCATCGTCTTCGACACCTATGACGAGATGACGAAAGCCGTGAACGACCTCGACCTCGACGTGACGCCCGATCACATCATGGTGCTGCGCAATGCCGGCCCCATCGGCGGGCCGGGGATGCCGGAATGGGGCATGCTTCCGATCCCGAAGAAGCTCCTGCGGCAGGGTGTGCGCGACATGCTGCGCATCTCCGATGCGCGCATGAGCGGCACCAGCTACGGCGCCTGCATCCTGCACGTCTCGCCGGAGGCGCATATCGGCGGGCCGCTGGCGGCCGTGAGGACGGGAGATCTCATCACGGTCGACGTGCCGAACCGCTCGATCCATCTTCATGTGAGCGACGAGCAGATCAAGGACCGCCTGCGCACCTGGTCGCCACCGCCGCGCGATTATCCGCGCGGCTACAACAAGCTCTTCGCGCAGCATATCCGTCAGGCCGACGAGGGCTGCGATTTCGACTTCCTCGAAGGATCCGGCGGCGTGCCGGAACCGGAGATCCACTGATCCTCCCCTGGCCGACAGTGCCGCCGCATCGCGGCGCTGCCGGCATTTTTCCCATCGGCTCATGAGCATCAAGACATCCACCTTCGGCACGATCGACGGCGAGCCCGTCGAAGTCTTCGAGATCGAGGCGGGCCAGATCCGCGCCACGATCATCACCTATGCGGCCGCCCTGAGCCGGCTGTTCGTCCCCGATGGCGACGGGCGGCAGGCCGACATCGTCCTCGGCTATGACGACCCGGCCTCCTACGTGAAGAATCGGGGTTCGGCGGGCGCGATCTGCGGCCGCTATGCCAATCGCATCGCCGATGCGCGCTTCACCCTCGACGGCGCGACCTATTCCCTCTCGCCGAACGAAGCGCCTAATCACATCCATGGCGGCTTTCGGGGGTTCGGCAAGCGGATCTGGACCGGAGACGCCGATACGGCGAACAAGGCCGTCCGATTGACATTGCAGCGTCCCGACGGCGACGAGGGTTATCCTGGCGCCGTCACGACGACGGTCACGTACAGGCTGACGGACGATCCCGCGCTTGAGATCACCATGGAAGCGACGACGGACCGTCCGACCGTCGTAAACCTCGCCTATCACGGCTACTGGAACCTCGCCGGTCATGAATCCGGTCATGTGCGCGACCAGGTTCTCCTGATCGACGCCGACCATTACACGCCCGTCGGCCCCGGCAAGATCCCGACCGGCGAGCTGGCGCCCGTCGCCGGAACCGCCTTCGACTTCAGGTCGTCTCGGCCGATCGGCGCAATGATCGACGACATCACGCAACTGCCGGAGGCCGGCTACGATCACAATTTCTGCCTCAACGACAACGGGCAACCTCTGCGGCGCGCGGCGCGTGCGGTCGATCCCGTATCACGCCGCGGGTTGGAAATCTGGACCGACCAGCCGGGCGTGCAGTTCTACACGGCCAACCATTTCGGCAAGGTCCCGGCTGTCGGCAAGGGCGGTGCCGTCTATGACAGGCATGCCGGCTTCGCGCTCGAGACGCAGAATTTTCCCAATGCGCCGAACGTGCCGCATTTCCCTTCCGCCGTGCTGCGTCCGGGCGAAACATACCGGCACGTGATGCGCATCCCGTTCTTCGTCGTCTAGAGCGTCGCGCGGAAAAGGGAATCCGGTTTTCCGCGCCCGACTATGCTCCAGCTCAGAAAAAGCATCAGACTAAAAGTTGGCCCACTTTTAGGTCCGATGCTGTAGCCGATCAGATGCCGGAAGCGAGATAGCCTCCGTCCACGTTGAGCACCGTGCCCGTCACGAATCCCGATGCGGGCGAAGCGAGATAGATCGCGGCACCGACGAGTTCGTCGCGTTGCCCGAAGCGGCCCGCGGGCGTTCTCAGGAGCGCGTTCTCCTTGCGCTTCGGGCTCATCTTGGACTGGTTCAGCTCCGTCATGAAGAATCCCGGCGAGATGGCGTTGACGCGAACGCCGCGCTCGGCCCATTCGGCCGCCAGGGTCTTCGTCAGCCCTACGACGCCATGCTTGCTCGCGGCGTAGACCGAGGCGAGCGGCCAGCCGCGATGGGCCGACAGGGACGCGACGGTGATGATCGAGCCCGACCCTCGCTCCAGCATCGCCCGGCCGAAGCGCGTGCAGGTGAAGAACACGCTGCGCAGGTTCGTCTGCATGATCTCGTCGTATTCCGCCGGCGTGACGTCTTCGGCGGGCTTGAGGATGGTCGTGCCCTGACAGGCGACCAGGACGTCCACAGGACCGAAATCCCCCAGGACCGACGCGGCAAGCCGGTCGATTTCCTCCGGCCGCGTAGCATCCACCACATACCCTCGCGCGGACGGATCCTTCTCCTGAAGGCGGAGCGTCGCTCCCTTCACCTTCTCGGGTGTCCGGGCGGCAATCGCGATGCGGGCGCCGCTGTCCTGGAAGCCGTGCGCAATGGCGTTGCCGATCCCGCTCGATCCGCCCACGACGAGAGCCGTCCGGCCCTGCAGCGAGAACGGCGATCCTGGCATGGCGTCCTGATGCTCAACCAAGCTTCTTCTCCTCCAGACAATCCTGCCGCATCAACGATTCGCGGCGCCGGGCCAGCCTGTTGTCGGCCCTTCGCTGATGGTCGAGGAGGTACAGGACCGATCCGATCACCACGAGCGCACCGGCGACAACATGCAGCTTCGGCTCGTCGCCGAACACGAACAGCCCGACCGGAAGGGCCCAGATGAGTTTGGTGTATTGCATGGGCGCGACGCTCGAGGCCGGCGCGCGACGGAGAGACTCGATCATCAGGAACTGCGCCGACACCATGACGAGGCCGGAGACGATCACGAGCCCGACATCGCTCCACTCGGGCGCATGGCTCAGGGACAGGCCGGGCAGGCTCGCGGTCAGCTGGCCGGCCATTACGGCCGCCACCATGATGGCGCGGTTTTCCTGCGATCCGATGGTGCGCATGATCAGGATGACGCTCGCCCCGACGAAGACGTTGAGGAACGCCGCCAGGTGGCCGAGCGACAAGGCCGCATAGCCCGGCTGCACCATGACCAGGATTCCGGAGAAGCCCACGAGAATCGCGATCCACCGTGCCGGTCCCGTACGTTCGCCCAGGAGCCACGCGGCGGCGACCGTGACGACGAGCGGCGAGCCGAAGGTGATGGCATAGACGTCCGCAAGCGGCAGGAGCGAGAAGGCATAGAACCCGGAAACCGTCCCCACGCCGGCGAGGAAGCCGCGCCCGATCAGCATCTTCGGATTGCGCACCGCCGAGAGCCTGTAGGCCTTGTCGCGCCAGATGACGATTGCGACCACGACACAGGCGACGCTCGCCTGCATGGCGATGATCTGGAAGATGGGATAATGCAGGGAGAGGAGCTTCACCAGGGTGTCGCTGGTTGCGAAAAGCCCGTTTGCGGCAATCGCAAAAAGGACACCTGTCAATCGGGTCACGGGCGTATCCCACCTGGCTTATGAGGCTCTCGGCCCCATCTTATTTGCCTGTCATCATACATCCTTTTCAGTGAGTCGGAATTCCCGCAGCGCATGGGTGGGGAGCGCTGCCGGTGGGACGGGCAAACAAAAAGGCGGCCCGAAGGCCGCCTTCCGTTAGGAAGATCGAGATCGTCGTTATGCGGCGATAGAGGTCTGCGGCGCGGCCGAGCGGACATCGGCATCCACATGGCCCTCGAAGCGCTTGAAGTTCTCGTTGAACATGTCGATCAGGCGCTTGGCGGTCTCGGCGAACTCCGCCTTGTTCTGCCAGGTCTTCACCGGGTAGAGGATGTGCGGCTCGACGCCGGGCACCGAGGTCGGCACCGCGAAGCCGAAATACGGGTCGCGACGGAAATCGGCGCGGGACAGCGAGCCGTCGAGCGCGGCGGTGAGCAGGCGGCGGGTGACGCGGATCGGCATCCGCCGGCCGACGCCGTACTTGCCGCCGGTCCAACCCGTGTTGACGAGCCAGCAATCCACCGAGTGCTTGGCGATCAGATCGCGCAGCAGGTTGCCGTACTCGGACGGGTGACGCGGCATGAAGGGCGCGCCGAAGCAGGTGGAGAAGGTGGCCTCCGGATCCTTCACGCCCTTCTCCGTGCCCGCGACCTTCGCCGTATAGCCGGAAAGGAAGTGGTACATGGCCTCGGCCGGGGTCAGCTTCGCGATGGGAGGCAGCACGCCGAAGGCATCGCAGGTGAGCATCACGATGTTCTTCGGAATGCCCGCGCGGCCGGTGGCGCTCGCATTGGGAATGAAGTCGAGCGGATAGGCGCAGCGCGTGTTCTCCGTCTTCGAAGCATCGTCGAAATCGGGAAGGCGCGTGATGGGATCGATGGTCACGTTCTCCAGCACCGTGCCGAAGCGCTCGGTGGTGGCGAAGATTTCGGGCTCGGCCTCGCGGGAAAGACGGATGGTCTTGGCGTAGCAGCCGCCCTCGAAGTTGAACACGCCGTTCGGCCCCCAGCCATGCTCGTCGTCGCCGAGCAGGACGCGGTTCGGATCGGCCGAGAGCGTGGTCTTGCCCGTGCCGGAGAGGCCGAAGAACACCGCCACGTCGCCCTGGTCGCCCACATTGGCGGAGCAATGCATGGGCATGACCTTCTGGGCCGGCAGCACGTAGTTGAGATAGGTGAAGACCGACTTCTTCATCTCGCCCGCGTAGGACGTGCCGCCGATGAGCACGATCTTGCGCTTGAAGTCGCAGGCGATGACCGTCTCCGTGCGGCAGCCGTGCCGGGCCGGGTCGGCTTTGAAGGACGGCAGGTCGATGATGGTCAGGCCGGGCGCGTAATCCGCCAGCTCACCCCGGTCGGGACGGATCAGCAGGTTGCGGATGAAGAGCGAGTGCCAGGCATATTCCGTAAAGACGCGGGCCTTGACCCGGTAGGCCGGGTCCGCGCCGCCGTAGAGATCCTGCGCGAACAGCTCCTTGCCCTCCGCATGGGCGAGGAAATCCGCCAGCAGGGTGTCGAAATGACCGGGCGTGATGGCACCGTTGTTGTCCCACCAGACCGTGTTCTCCGTGGTCTCGTCGCGCACCACGAACTTGTCCTTGGGCGAGCGGCCCGTATGCACGCCGGTGTCGGCCAGAAGCGCACCGCCCTGCACGAGCCTGGTCTCGCCCCGGGTCAGGGACTGCTCGTAGAGAGCAGGCGCCTCGAGGTTCCAGTAGACCCGTTTGAGATTGCGGAGGCCGGAGGCCTCAGCGCCCTGTGCGCTGTTGAAGACGCCGATATTTTCCACGGAAGACTTCTCCTGATTGGCGGTCGCCGCGCAGCCGGATCAGCCGCCGTCCGATGACCGTCACATGGGGTAGGCCAAACAATTCGGGCAAGACTTTGCCGCCTCGCTTGAACATGGAACCTTCTTTAGGTCACCTGACGGTGCCGTCAACTCAGGTCATTTCATCGCATTCTATTTTTCCGAGAGCCAGACCTCAACCGGCCTCAATCCCTCGAATTTCAAGGTATTTTCCGAATTCTTTCGTATGATCGAGTGGCCATTTCAGCCGGCTATCCGATGCATGCCGATGGGGATGCCGCAGAGGCAGATCCTGTCGGAACCGTCATGGATCGTTCATCTGCGGTTGAAGGGGGCTGCTTTAGACACCACTATCAGGGCCGCCCCTGGTCTCGGCCAGGGGAAACCATATTTACGCCACGAGAAAGGCGCAGTTGGGGACGTTCTAGGGCCTCCTGCGTTGTCAGACGATACGAAAATCTGACATAGTTTGTGCCAAACCAAGGAAGAGTTCATGCCAACGATCGCCCTTGTCGATGACGATCGCAACATCCTGACCTCTGTTTCCATCGCCCTCGAAGCGGAGGGCTACCGCATTCAGACCTATACGGACGGGGCCTCGGCTCTGGACGGTCTCAAGCATGCTCCTCCGGATCTGGCGATCTTCGACATCAAGATGCCCCGCATGGACGGCATGGAGCTCCTGCGTCGCCTGCGGCAGAAGTCGGACCTGCCGGTGATCTTCCTGACCTCCAAGGACGAGGAGATCGACGAGCTGTTCGGCCTCAAGATGGGTGCCGACGACTTCATCCGGAAGCCGTTCTCCCAGCGCCTTCTCGTCGAGCGCGTGAAGGCCGTCCTGCGGCGCTTCGCGCCGAAGGACCAGACCGTCCCCAAGGAGGCAGATCCGAAGGCCCTGGAGCGCGGCCAGCTCAAGATGGACCCGGAGCGCCATGCCTGCACGTGGAAGGGCGAGCCGGTGACCCTCACCGTGACGGAATTCCTGATCCTGCAGGCCCTCGCGACGCGTCCGGGGGTGGTGAAAAGCCGCAATGCCCTGATGGACGCGGCCTATGACGACCAGGTCTACGTGGACGACCGCACCATCGACAGCCACATCAAGCGCCTGCGCAAGAAGTTCAAGTCGGTTGACCAGAGTTTCGAAATGATCGAGACCCTCTACGGCGTGGGCTACCGTTTCAAGGAAGCCTGACGCTTTGGTGGCGCAAGCACCCTGGCAGACAACCTGGAACGGCGGCCATGGTCCGGGACGAGGGAACCGGATCGGGCTTGAACGAGTGGCATGAAGGCTGACCCCATCCACGCCGAGTCGGCGTTCGACGATCCGCCGGCCCCTCAGGGCATCCTGGCGCGGCTGAAGCATTTCGGCCGCATGATCGTGCAGCGCGGCTCGTCGAGCCTGACGCGGCGGATCGTGGTGCTCAACCTGGCCGGCCTCGTGGCCCTGCTGATCGGCTTCCTCTATCTCAACCAGTTCCGCGAGGGCCTCATCGAGGCCCGGGTGCAGAGCCTCCTCACCCAGGGCGAGATCATCGCGGGCGCGATCGCGAGCTCCGCCACGGTCGAGACCAACACCATCACCATCGACCCGGACCAGCTCCTGCAGATGCAGGCGGGCGAGACCGAGCGGTTCAACGACGAGACCATCTCGGCGCTCGAGTTCTCCATCAATCCGGAACGCGTCGCTCCCCTGCTGCGCCGGCTCGTGACGCCGACCAAGACCCGGGCCCGGATCTTCGACCGGGAAGGCACCCTGCTGCTCGATTCCAGGTCGTTCTATTCCCGCGGCGACATCCTGCGCATGGAGCTGCCGCCGGTCGCCAATGTCGAGGATACGACGAGTTTCATCGAGCGCACCTGGAACAGCATCCGCAAGATGTTCCGGCGCACCAGACGTCCGGTGCTGGAGGAGGTCGGCCCGGCCAACGGCAAGTCCCTGCCGGAGGTGCAGCAGGCCTTCGCCGGCCAGCAATCGAGCGTGGTGCGCGTCAACAACCGCGGCGAGACCATCGTGTCGGTCGCCGTGCCGGTCCAGCGCTTCCGCACGGTCCAGGGTGCCCTGCTGCTCTCGACCCAGGAAGGCGACATCGACGCGATCATCGCGTCCGAGCGGTTCGCCCTGCTCCAGGTCTTCCTGGTGGCGGCCGTGGTCATGATCGTCCTGTCGCTCTTCCTCGCCGGCGCCATCGCGGGCCCGGTCCGGCGGCTGGCCGAAGCGGCGGAACGGGTGCGCTGGGGGACGAAGTCCCGCCAGGAGATTCCCGATTTCACCACCCGGTCCGACGAAATCGGCCACTTGTCCGGCGCCTTGCGCGACATGACCCGGGCGCTTTACAACCGCATCGACGCCATCGAGAGCTTCGCGGCGGATGTGGCGCACGAGCTGAAGAACCCGCTGACCTCCCTGCGCAGCGCCGTCGAGACCCTGCCGCTCGCCCGCAGCGACGAGTCCCGGGAGCGCCTCCTGTCGATCATTCAGCACGACGTGAAGCGCCTCGACCGGCTGATCAGCGACATTTCGGACGCGTCGCGCCTCGACGCTGAACTCGCCCGTGCCGACGCGGAGCCGGTGGACATGGTGCAGCTGCTCGACGCGGTGGTGTCGGTCGCCAACGAACGTCGCCAGGACGGCGACCCGCTGATCACCCTCAGCATCGACAGGCAGGCTCAGGGCCGCGACGCCTTCCTGGTGCTCGGCCATGACAGCCGCCTGGGCCAGGTCTTCAACAACCTGATCGACAACGCCCGCTCCTTCTCGCCGCCCGACGAAACCGTCAACGTCTCCATGCGCCGCCGCAAGAACCAGGTGGAGATCCTCGTGGAGGACAGCGGGCCCGGCATCGAGCCGGATGCCCTCGACCGGATCTTCGAGCGCTTCTACACGGACCGGCCCGAGCAGGGTTTCGGCCAGAATTCCGGTCTCGGCCTGTCCATTTCCCGCCAGATCATCGAGGCCCATCGCGGCACGATCCGGGCCGAGAACCGGCTCGGCCCTCCCGACGAGGATGGCGAGCCCGTGCGCCTCGGCGCCCGCTTCGTCATCCGCCTGCCCGTCGAAGGGGCGAGGGCCAAGAAGGAGCAGGAGAAGAAGGACAGGGACAAGGTCAGGCGCGACGCCGGGAAGAAGGCTCCTTGAGCAAGCGTGAGACGATCCATGCCGGCTGCGTGCTCGTCGGCGAGGCGGGCCTCCTGATCCGGGGCGCCTCGGGATCGGGGAAGTCGACGCTGGCCCGCGAGGTGGTGTCGCTCGCCCTCAGGGCCGGCCGTTTCGGACGACTGGTCAGCGACGACCGCACCCTCCTTGAAGCGCATCACGGCCGCCTCCTGGCGCGGCCGGTGGTGCCCCTCGGCGGCCGCATCGAGGTCTTCGGCCTCGGTATCGTCCGCCAGCCTTTCGAGAGCGCCGCCGTGGTACGCCTGGTGGCCGACCTCTCCGACGCCCCTGCCCGCTACCCGGAGGAGGAGGACAGGAGGGTCGAGATCTGCGGCGTCATGGTCCCTCGCATCCGGATGCCGGCCGGGGCAAGCTCGCCGGATGTCGCCCTGGCCTGCCTGAGTGGTGTTTGCGACACGGTCGTGACACTGTGATGAACTTTTCCTCTCAATGCTCTTGCGCTTGGCTTCGCAGTGCACAAAATAGCGGCTCCGCTCTCGGAGCGTTCGGACTTGTAACATTATGATTGGAATGGTGCTCGTCACCCACGGGCAGCTCGCGACGGAATTCAAAGCGGCGCTCGAGCATGTCGTGGGTCCTCAAGAGCAGCTTGAAACGATCACGATCGGCCCCGACGACGACATGGAAACTCGGCGTAAGGACATCATGGCCGCCGTCTGCCGGGTCAATACGGGCCAGGGGGTCGTGGTTCTGACCGATATGTTCGGCGGCACTCCCTCGAACCTCGCCCTGTCCTGCATGAACGGCTCGGTCGAGGTCGTAGCCGGCATCAACCTGCCCATGCTGATCAAGCTGGCTTCGGTCCGTGACGAGGAATCCCTGTCCGACGCCGTCTCCCATGCCCAGGAGGCGGGGCGCAAATACATCAACATCGCCTCGCGCGTTCTCTCCGGAAAGTGACCGTCATGCACAGGCTCAGCGACGAGGATTGCCCTCCGGCTCCCGTACCGGATGGAGCCGAGGTCCGGGAACTTCCCATCATCAACCGCCGGGGCCTGCATGCCCGCGCCTCGGCCAAGTTCGTCCAGACCGTCGAACGCTTCCATTCCGACGTGACCGTGACCCGTTGCGGCGAGACCGTCGGCGGGCGTTCGATCATGGGCCTCCTGACGCTCGCGGCCGCCCAGGGCACCTCCATCACGGTGACGGCCAAGGGCGAGGACGCCCAGGCCTGCCTCCAGGCCATCGACGACCTGCTCGCCAACAGGTTCGGCGAGGACGAGTAGGTCTTCGGCACAAGCAATTGCTCCACACCTCATCACCGGTCTTGTGCCGGTGATCTCGCTTCTGTCGAGCGCCGAGCCCTTCGGAACCGGGACGGCCGGGACAAGCCCGGTCATGACCGGGGGTGTCCGTCTCGGCACCTCAGCCAACATATAAAGACATCTTTATATCTTGATTGCCTCTCTCCCGGGTCTCTGGTAGAGACAGCGCCAATTCAACCGAACAGGTGCAAGAGAGAGGCCATCATGGCGCAGGATTACATCGTCAAAGACATCAGCCTTGCCGATTTCGGCCGCAAGGAGATCTCCATCGCCGAGACCGAGATGCCGGGCCTCATGGCCGTCCGGGCCGAGTACGGCCCGAAGCAGCCCCTGAAGGGCGCCCGGATCGCCGGCTCGCTGCACATGACGATCCAGACCGCGGTGCTGATCGAGACCCTCAAGGCTCTCGGGGCCGACATCCGCTGGGTGTCCTGCAACATCTACTCCACCCAGGACCACGCCGCCGCCGCCATCGCGGCCGCCGGCATCCCGGTTTTCGCCTATAAGGGCGAGACCCTGAAGGAGTACTGGGACTACACCGCCAAGCTGTTCGACTGGCACGGCGGCGGCATGCCGAACATGATCCTCGACGACGGCGGCGACGCCACCATGCTCGTCCATCTCGGCCTGCGCGCCGAGCAGGGCGACACCGCCTTCCTCGACAAGCCGGGCTCCGAGGAAGAGGAAGTGTTCTTCGCCCTCATCAAGCGCCTCCTCTCCGAGAAGCCGAAGGGCTGGTTCGCCGAGCTGGCGCAGTCGATCAAGGGTGTGTCGGAAGAGACCACCACGGGCGTTCACCGCCTCTACATCATGGAGAAGGAGGGCAAGCTCCTCTTCCCGGCGATCAACGTCAACGACTCGGTCACCAAGTCCAAGTTCGACAACCTCTACGGCTGCCGCGAATCCCTGGTCGACGGCATCCGCCGCGGCACGGACGTGATGATGGCCGGCAAGGTCGCCATGGTGGCGGGCTTCGGCGACGTGGGCAAGGGCTCGGCCGCTTCGCTCCGTCAGGCCGGCTGCCGCGTGCTCGTGTCGGAAGTCGATCCGATCTGCGCCCTCCAGGCCGCCATGGAAGGCTATGAGGTCACGACCATGGAGGACGCGGCTCCCCGCGCCGACATCTTCGTCACCGCCACCGGCAACAAGGACGTGATCACCATCGAGCACATGCGCGCGATGAAGGACCGGGCCATCGTCTGCAACATCGGCCACTTCGACAACGAGATCCAGGTCGCATCGCTCAAGAACCTGAAGTGGAACAACGTGAAGCCGCAGGTGGACGAGATCGAATTCCCCGACGGGCACCGGATCATCCTGCTGTCGGAAGGCCGCCTCGTGAACCTGGGCAACGCCATGGGCCACCCGTCCTTCGTGATGTCGGCCTCGTTCACCAACCAGACGCTGGCCCAGATCGAGCTCTTCGCCAACCAGGGCAAGTACGAGCGCAAGGTCTACACCCTGCCCAAGCACCTGGACGAGAAGGTCGCCGCCCTGCATCTGGAGAAGATCGGCGTGAAGCTCACCAAGCTGCGCCCCGACCAGGCGTCCTATATCGGCGTGTCCGAGCAGGGCCCGTTCAAGCCGGATCACTACCGCTACTGATGGGATAAGCTCCTCGCGAACGATAAAAGCCCGGCTTCAAGCCGGGCTTTTTTCTTGCTGCATGCGTGGCCGGCCAGGACGACATGAGACGCCGTCGAATCGAACAAACTGTCGCACCCGCATGTGTGTGTCACAAATGCAATATGGTTCGAGGAATTGCACACAGGTTCTCCAAAGGAAGTTTAAGCCGGTGTTAACCCTCTTCCTGGCGGAGTCGGGGGTAGTCTAGAGTGAACACGAATCGACCGGCTGTGCTGTGGCTTCGAACCTGCGCCGGCAGTTCCGTTCATGCGTAGACGGTTGACCTCTGCAGCGCCGCAAGGCGTCGCCGGGATCGATCCAACTTGGCCATGATTTTTCGGCCGCCAACAAAGGAAGGGCAGCACGGCATGGCCGGGCAACGGGAGCGTCATAGCGGCAACAGCGATGGGAGAGGCTCCCTCGTCGGTTCGGCCCGCGTTCCCCTGTCCCTGGCGCTCCTGGCCGGCACCTCCCAGGCGGCCCTCGCCAACGACCTGCTGCGGCCGATCACGGACGGAGCCTCGGACCTTCTCGGCTTCCTGAACGGATTCGACCTGCACAACGCGGTCTATTTCGGCCTCTTCATGGGCCTCGTGGCCGTCTCGACCACGACCGCCCTGCTGCTGATGCACGAGCGCAAGCGCGCCGCCCGGATGGAGCGGCGCCTGCGCAACGAACTCGACGCCCTGCGCGGCTCGGACGATCTCGCGACCCTGCTCATGGGATCGGAGCGCCAGCTCCTCGTGAGCTGGCACGGGCGGGACGGGGAGCCGCGCTTCCAGGGCGACCCCACCATCGTGGGCGAGAACGCCTCGGCCCATCGCGCCCTCGCTTTCGGCACCTGGCTCGCCCCGGCCGACGCCACCATGGTCGAGGGCGCCCTCGAACAGCTCAAGGAGCGCGGCCAGGCGTTCCGCCTGACGGGGCGCTGCACCGCGGGCAGCCGCTTCGTCGACGTGGAGGGCCGCACCATCGGCGGGCGGGCGCTCCTGCGCCTGCGGGACGTGACCGGCGACCGGGCCGAACTCATGAAGGTGCAGGGCCAGCTCGCGGTGGCGCGCAGCGACCTCCGCTCCATGACGATGCTGCTCGACGACGTGGCCTATCCGCTCTGGATCCGCGACACGGACGACAAGCTGCTCTGGGCCAACCAGGCCTATCTGCGCTCCGTCGAGGCCAAGAATCTCGACGACGCCATCGCCCGCTCCCTCGAACTCCTCGGCACCGGCACCCGGGACGAGGCGCGGCGGCAGCGCCTGTCCGGCATCACCTATTCGGGCCGGGTCACGGCCGTCGTCGCGGGCCATCGCGCAGTGCTCGACGTGATCGAGCGCCCGACCGCCGGCGGCAGCGCGGGCATCGCGGTGGACGTGTCCGAACTCGAAGCGGTGCGCACCGATCTGCAGCGCCAGATGGATGCCCATGTGCGCACCCTGGATCAGCTTCCGACGGCCGTCGCGATCTTCGACGGGTCTCAGACCCTCATCTTCAGCAACGCCGCCTATCAGCGCCTCTGGGGGCTGGACGCCGCGTTTCTGGCCTCGCGCCCCACGGACAGCGAGGTGCTCGACAAGCTGCGCACCGGCCGCAAGCTTCCAGAACAGGCGGATTTCCGCGCCTGGAAGACCGAGTTCCTGCAGGGCTACCATTCGGTCGAGCAGCAGGAGACCTGGTGGCACCTGCCGGACCGGCGCACCCTGCGCGTGGTCATCAACCCCAATCCGCAGGGCGGCGTCACGTACCTGTTCGACGATGTGAGCGAGCGCTTCGAGCTCGCCTCGCAGGTCCATTCGCTGACCCGCGTCCAGTCCGAGACCCTGGATACGCTCAAGGAAGGCGTGGCCGTGTTCGGCTCCGACGGGCGCCTCAAGCTGCACAACCGCGCCTTCGCCGACATGTGGAACCTCTCGCCCGAGATGACGGCGGAGAACCCGCATATCGACACGATCATCAGGGCCGCCCGCCTGCTGGCGCCGCAGGACGAGCCTTGGATCGACATTCGCGGCGCAGTGGCGGGCCTCGCCGACATGCGCATGGGCCTCACCTGCCGCATCGAACGCCACGACGGTACCGCGCTCGACTGCGCAGCCCAGCCCCTGCCCGACGGCGCGACGCTCCTGAGCTTCACGGACGTGACCGCGAGCGTGAACGTGGAGCGCGCGCTCACCGAGCGCAACGAGGCGCTGGAACGCGCCTCGCGGCTGCGCGACGAGTTCGTGCACCACGTGTCCTACGAGCTGCGCTCGCCGCTCACCAACATCATCGGCTTCACGCAATTGCTCGGCGACGAGACGGTGGGCGCCCTCAATCCGCGCCAGCGCGACTACGCGGACCACATCATGCGGTCCTCGGCATCGCTGCTCGCGATTTTGAACGACATTCTCGATCTCGCGTCCATCGACACGGGCTCGCTGGAGCTGACGCCGGAAATCGTCGACATCCGCTCCACCATCGAGGCGGCCATGCGCGGCCTCGAGGACCGGCTGGCGGAATCCTCGCTCAACCTGGTCATCGACACGCCGGACGACATCGGCACCTTCGTGGCCGACGGCAAGCGCGTGCGCCAGATCCTGTTCAACCTGCTCTCCAACGCGGTCGGCTTCTCGTCGCCCGGCCAGACGATCCAGGTGTCGGCGCGCAAGCGCGGCGGCGAGGTGATCTTCGACGTGAAGGACCAGGGACGCGGCATTCCGCCCGAGATCAAGGCGCGCATCTTCGAGCGGTTCGAGAGCCATACGCTGGGAACGCGCCATCGCGGCGTGGGCCTGGGGCTGTCCATCGTGCGGTCCTTCGTGGAGCTGCATGGCGGGCGCATCGAGGTGTCGTCCACGCCCGGCCTCGGCACCACGGTCACGTGCATCTTCCCCAATGACCGGCACGAGACCCCCTCCGATGGCCGATCCGCGCAATCTGCGCTAACTCCAATCGCAGCCGAGTAGGAACAGCGATGGTGAATGGACTGGCCCTCATGCCCGAGCAGGACCTTTTGCAAGCCGCATGGATCGTGACGCTTCCCGACCACCAGTCGACGGAGCGCTTCGCGCGGATCCTGGCCGAAGAACTGAAACCGGGGGATCTCGTGACCCTGTCGGGCGGCCTCGGCGCCGGCAAGACCACGCTGGCCCGCGCCCTGGTGCGGATTCTGGCGGGCGATCCGGAGCTCGAGGTTCCAAGCCCCACCTTCACACTGATGCAGGTCTATGACGGCCAGCAGCCCCCTATTGTCCACGCGGATTTCTACCGTCTCTCCGGCGGCTACGAACTCGCGGAGCTGGGCTGGGACGAAATGACGGAGAACGCCATCGCCCTCGTCGAATGGCCGGAGCGCGCCGACGACGCGCTCAACCCCGAGCATCTCGACATCCGGCTCGATTTCGCACCCGGCAGCCAGGGCCGCGGCCGCCTTGCGATGCTCACCGGAACCGGCACCTTCGCGTCGCGGCTCCAGCGCATGAAGGCCTATCGCGGCCTCGTCGAGCGCTGCGGCTGGGGCGATGCAAAGCGCCAGCCCATGCAGAGCGACGCCTCCGTGATCCGCTCCTACGAGCGCCTCGTGAAGCCCGACGGCTCGACCGCGCTGCTGATGATCTCGCCCCCGCGTCCGGTCGGCCCCGCCGTGCGGCGCGGCAAGCCCTACACGACCATCGCGAAGCTCGCCGAGACGGTGCATGCCTTCGTGGCGATGGACAAGGGACTGCGCGCCCTCGGCTTCAGCGCGCCCTACATCTACGGCGAGGATCTCGATGCGGGCCTTCTCCTCATCGAGGATCTCGGCTCGGAGCCCTTCACCGACGCCAAGGGGCCGATCCCGGAGCGCTACGCGGAGGCGACCCGCGTCCTGGCGCAGCTCCACGGCCAGACCCTGCCGCAGGTGCTCCCCGTGGCCGATGGCATCGACCATGCCATTCCGCCCTACGACCTCGAAGCGCTCCTCATCGAGGTGGAGCTTCTGCTCGACTGGTACGTGCCCCACATCATCGGCACGCAGCTCTCGGGCTCGGCGCGGGCGGAGTTCGTCAATCTCTGGACCGAGACCCTGGGCGAGGTTCTCGCCGCCCCGGCCACCTGGACCCTGCGCGACTATCACTCGCCCAACCTGATCTGGCTGCCCAAGCGCGACGGCCTGCAGCGGGTCGGCATGATCGACTTCCAGGATGCGGTGCTGGGCTCTCCGGCCTACGACGTCGCGTCGCTCCTGCAGGACGCGCGCGTGACCGTGCCGCCCGAGCTCGAACTGAAGCTCATCGGCCTCTATGCCCGCGACCGGAAGGCCGCCGATCCCGATTTCGACGTGTCGGCCTTCGCCCGCGCCTATGCGATCATGGCGGGCCAGCGCGCCACCAAGATCCTCGGTATCTTCGCCCGCCTCGACCGGCGCGACGGCAAACCGCATTACCTCAAGCATCTGCCGCGGATCGAGGCCTATCTCATCCGCAACCTCGCCCATCCGGCCCTGGGCAAGCTCAAGGTCTGGTACGAAAACTATCTGCCGAGGCTCATCCCGCAGGCGGATGAACTCCCTCCCGAATCCTGAGCAGCCCCTTGTCCCAGACCTCAACGCGCGCGCCGCACAAAGCCATCGTCCTCGCCGCAGGCTTAGGCAAGCGCATGCTGCCGATCACCGCCACCCTGCCGAAGCCCCTCGTGAAGGTGGCGGGACAAAGCCTCATCGACTTCGCTCTCGACCGGCTGGACGAGGCCGGCATCGACACGGTGGTGGTGAACGTGCACCACTTCGCCGACATGCTCGAAGCGCATCTGCGCACCCGTGAATTCCCGCGCATCGTCATCTCGGACGAGCGCGGCGAGCTTCTGGAAACCGGCGGCGGCGTGAAGAAGGCCCTGCCGCTTCTGGGCGAAGAGCCCTTCATCACCTTCAACTCCGATTCGCTCTGGATCGAGGGCAAAGAGCCGAATCTGAAGCGTCTCGTGGCGGCCTGGGACCCGGACCGGATGGACATCCTCATGCTCGTGGCGCCGTTATCCACAAGCATCGGATTCGAAGGCCGGGGCGATTTTCATAGGGACGAGAGCGGCCGCCTGCGCCGCCGCGGAACGGACCCGAGCGCTCCTTTCGCCTATGCGGGCGTCGCCATCGTGAAGCCGGAACTCGTTCACGGGACGCCCGATGGAGCGTTCTCGGCCAACACCTTCTACGACCGCGCCATCGCGAAGGAGCGTCTCTACGGCTTGTGCATGGAGGGGCAATGGCTGCATGTTGGGGAGCCTCAGGCGATTACCGAGGCCGAACAATGCCTCGCCGCCAGCAAGCGATGAGGTTTTCGAGTGCCGAGCATGACCCGGAACCATGGGAGCCGGTTTTCCGAACCGGTCATGCATGACTCGCGGACCTCGCCGCGCGTCTTTTCGATTCCTCCCGGTTGCGCCTTCCTGCCGACCCTGGTGGATGCACTGTTCGACGGCCATCTCGTCGGCCCCTTGCCGGATGATCCCGCGGCGCTGTCCGACATCACGATCTATGTTCCCAACCGCCGCGCCACCCGGGCGCTGATCGCGCTGCTTGCCGAGCGCGGCGCAGGCCGGGCGCAGCTTCTGCCGCGGATCGTGCCTTTGGGCGAGACCGACGAGGCCGAGTTCGAGCTGACGGGCCTGGAGGGCACGCCGCTCCAGGAAGCCGCGAGCCTCAAGCCCCCGATCCCACCCCTGGAGCGGCGCCTCATCCTCACCCGCCTCGTGCAGCGCTGGTCGGCGGAGGTGGACCGCGCGCTGCTGCAGCTCGGCCCCGAAGTGCCCTTCATGGTGCCGGCCTCGCCGGCCGACGCGGTGAACCTCGCGGGCGATCTCGAAACCCTGATGGATGCCTTCACGACGGAAGGCATCGACTGGCACGCCCTCGAAGGGGCGGTGGATTCCGACTACTCGACCTATTTCGAGATCACGCGCCATTTCGTGCAGATCGCGAGCGAGAACTGGCCCCGGATCCTGGCCGAGCGCCAGGCGAGCGATCCGGCGCAGCGGCGCAACGCGCTCCTCGACGCCGAGGCCCGGCGCCTGACCCGCGAGCGGCCCGCGCATCCGATCATCGTCGCGGGATCGACCGGCTCCGTGCCGGCGACCGCGCATCTGATGGGCGTGATCGCACGCCTGCCCAAAGGCGCCGTCGTGCTGCCGGGGCTCGACACGGTTCTCGACGAGGAGAGCTGGTCCACCATCGGGGGTGTCGGCGACGATGAGACCGATCCGGTGCACGGGCATCCGCAGGCCTCCTTGCGCCGCCTCCTGGACAAGCATCTGCGCATCCCACGCTCGGATGTCACCGTTCTCGGCGCAGTGCCCGAAGCCGCGCAAGCCCGTAACCACCTGCTCTCCGAAGCCCTGCGTCCGGCCGACACCACGGATCGCTGGTCGCTGATCCTCCCTGAGGATCGCATGTCCTTGAGCGCGCGCGGCTGCGAAGGGCTTTCCATCATCGAGGCGATGGACGAGCGCGAGGAGGCGCTTTCCATCGCCATCGCGCTGCGCGAAACCCTGGCGCATCCGCACAAGACCGCAGCCCTCGTCACGCCGGACCGCGCACTCGCCACGCGCGTGACGGCGGAGCTCGCCCGCTGGGGCCTGAGCGTCGAGGATTCGGCCGGCATTCCGCTCTCCGACACGCCCGCCGGACGCCTCGCGCGCATGGCCGCGGAAGCGGCCGCCGACGATCTGCGGCCCGTGCGCCTCCTGGCGCTGCTCGCGCACCCGATGGTGCGCCTCGGCCTGTCCCGCGAAACGATCGAGCATGCGTCGAGCGTGCTCGAAATCGGCGTGCTGCGCGGGCCCGCTCCCGCGCTCGGCATCGAGGGCATGCGCGCGGCACTCGCCAGCCGCCGCGCCGGGAACGATCATCGCACGCCCCGCCCGCGCAAGCGCCTGACGGAGGCCGATTGGGACCTCGCCGACGACCTGCTGCAGCGCCTCGGCGTCGCCTTCGAGACCTTCACGCCGGCCGCGCACGGCGAAGGGCGCCTCGACCTCATGTCCCTCGTGGAGCATCACCGCCGCGCCGTCGAGCTGCTCTGGGCCGGCCCCGACGACGAACCGGCGGAGCAGGACGACGATTCCTCGAAGGAAGCGCTCGCGGCCTTGTTCGACGATCTCGAACATTCCGACATCCGCGCGGAGGAAGGCCATCCCCTCGCGGGCCGCTTCGTCGATTACCCGACCTTCTTCACGGCGCTCGCCAAGCAGCGTTCCTTGAGCCCTTCGCCGCGTGCCACGCACCGGCGCCTGAAGATCCTCGGCCTTCTCGAAGCGCGTCTGCTCTCCGTCGACCGCGTGGTGCTCGGCGGACTGGACGAGGGCTCCTGGCCGCCGCGCACGGTGACGGACGCGTTCCTCAACCGGCCCATGCGCTCGCGCGTCGGCCTGATGCCGCCGGAACGGCGCATCGGCCAGACGGCGCACGATTTCGTGCAGGCGCTCGGCACGCACGACGTGGTGATCACCCGCGCGCACAAGCGCGACGGCTCGCCCATGGTGCCCTCGCGCTTCCTGCAGCGCCTGAAGGCCTTCACCGGCAAGGACGTCTGGGAGCGCATGACGAAGGCCGGCGAATATTACCGCCGCCTCGCGCGCACCCTCGACACGCCGGAGCCCGCGCCGTCGCTGCCGCGCCCGCGTCCGAAGCCCGATCCGGCGCTTTTCCCGCGCTCCTTGAGCGTCACGGAGATCGAGACGCTCGTGCGCGATCCCTATTCGATCTTCGCGCGCCACATCCTCAAGCTCGACGCGCTCGATGCGATCGCCGTGACGCCGAGCGCCGCGGATCGCGGCACGATCATCCACGACGTGCTGGGCACGTTCGCCGAGCAATACCCGAAGGCGATGCCGGCCCACGCGCAGGAAATCCTGCTCGCGCTCGGCACGGACGCCTTCGCCGACATCGCCGAGGCCTATCCCGAACTCTATGCGGAATGGTGGCCGCGCTTCACCAGGCTCGCCACCGAATTCGTCGTGTGGGAGCAGGCCCGCCGCCCCGACCTCGTCGAGGTCTACGCGGAGCGCTCGGGCCGCCTGTCGATCCCGCTGCCCGACGGCACGATCTTCAATTTGCGCGCCCGCGCCGACCGCATCGAGCATCGCCGCGACGGCCGCTTCGCCATCATCGATTTCAAGACCGGCCAGCCTCCCGGCGTGCGCGAGGTCTATGCCGGCTTCTCGCCGCAGCTGACGCTGGAAGCCATGATGCTGATGAAGGGCGCCTTCAAGGGGCTGCCGATGGCGAAGGACACGCCGGATCTTCTCTACGTGCATACGACCGGAGGACGGACCCCCATCGATCCGCGCGAGATCAAGCCGACGGGTAAAGAAGAACGCACCGTGCCGGAGATCGTCGAGGAGCATCGCCGCCGCTTCGAGGGCATGATCGTCCGCTATGCCAAGGGCGAAGCCGCTTACGTCTCGCGGCCCTTCCCGAAATATGCGCGCCGCTTCTCGGAATACGACCATCTGGCGCGCGTGAAGGAATGGTCGCTGGCAAGCGCCGGCGGGGTTGAGGGGTCCGAATGAGCACCGATCTCGTCATCCCGGAATACACCAAGGACGCGCAGCGCCGCGCCGCCAATCCGCGCGCCTCCGCCTGGGTGTCGGCCAATGCGGGCGCGGGCAAGACCAAGGTGCTCACCGACCGCGTCGTGCGTCTCCTGCTCGCAGGCTCGCTGCCCGGCCGCATCCTCTGCCTCACCTTCACCAAGGCGGCCGCCGCCAACATGGCGATCCGCGTGTTCGAGCGCCTCGGCCGCTGGGTCACGCTCGACGAGGAAAGCCTCGTACGGGAGCTGACGGAGCTCGAGGGCGAGAAGCCGACGCGCCAGCAGGTGAAGCTCGCGCGCACGCTCTTCGCCCGGGCGGTGGAAACGCCGGGCGGTCTCAAGATCGACACCATCCACGCCTTCTGCGAGCGGCTTCTGCACCTCGTGCCGTTCGAGGCCAACGTGCCCGCGCGCTTCGCGGTGCTCGACGAGAGCCAGACCGACGAGATGCTGTCCCAGGCCACCGCCAACGTGATGGCCGATGCGGCGAGCGGCAACTTCCCGGCGCTGGCCGAAGCCCTCGACATCATCAGCGTCGATGCGGTGGGCGACGCGCTCGCCGGCGCGATCAACGCGGCCTTGAAGTGCAAGAATTTTCTGCACGATGCGACAGGTCCCGCAAGGCTGCGCCGGGAGCTTGGGCTCGGCGCGGACGAGACGCTCGAGAGCGTCGAGACCGCCATGCTCGAAGGCGGCATCGGGCCGGACGAGTGGCCCGCCATCGCGCAGGAGCTGCTCGCCGGCAAGGCGACCGACCAGAAGCGCGCGGCATCCTTCATCGCCGCCGCCGAGGCGAAGGAGAGGTCGGAGAAACTCGAAAACTATCTGTCGATCTTTCTCACCGATGCCGGCACGCCGCGCAAGGGGTCGGCCTTCCTGACCAAGGATGTCGGCGAGAGCCTGAAGGATCTCCTGCTGCGCGAGCAGGAGCGGGTGTGCTCGCTCATCGACAAGCGCAAGGCCGCCCGCGCAGCCGAGCGCACCGGCGCGCTGTTCACGCTCGCGGCCGAAATCCATGCCCGCGTCGAGCAGGCGAAGATGCGCCTCGGCGCGCTCGACTTTCAGGATCTCATCGACAAGACGCTGGCGCTGCTCTCGCGCGGCGACACGGCCTGGGTGCTCTACAAGCTCGATCGCGGCATCGACCACGTGCTGATCGACGAGGCGCAGGACACGAACCCGGAGCAATGGGAGATCCTGCGCCGGATCACGGAGGATTTCACGTCCGGCGCAGGCGCGGCGGCCTCGCGCGTGCGCACGCTCTTTGCCGTCGGCGATCCCAAGCAGTCGATCTACGGCTTCCAAGGCGCAGCCCCACAGGAATTCGAGACGACGCGCCGGAGCTGGTCGCAGAAGGTGAAGAACGCCGAGCTTCACTTCGAGGACGTGTCGCTCACCATGTCGTTCCGCTCGGGCCGCGCCGTTCTGTCGGCGGTGGACGCCACCTTCGCGGTCGAGGCGAACTTCAAGGGCCTGTCCTTCGAGGACAAGGCGGTCGGCACCGTGCATGAGAGCGCGCGTCCGCACGCACCGGGCCTCGTGGAGATGTGGCCGCTGGAAATGCCCGCCAAGGAGGAGGAGCCCGAGGCCTGGGTGCTGCCCATCGACGAGCCGGAGCAGCATTCGCCGCCCGTGGTCGTCGCGCGCCGCATCGCCCAGGCGGTGAAGTGCTGGACCACCAAGGGCGACGAGACGGGCCGCGTGTGGTCCGCCGGCGACGTGCTCGTGCTGGTGAGGAAGCGTGGCGCGGCGTTCGAGGCGGTGATCCGCGCCCTCAAGGAAGCGGGCGTACCGGTGGCCGGCGCGGACCGGCTCAATATCGGCGAGCACATCGCCGTGCTCGACCTCGTGGCCGCAGGCCGCGCGGCGCTTCTGCCGGACGACGATCTCACGCTCGCCACCGCGCTGAAATCACCCCTCGTCGGACTGACCGACGACGATCTCATCCGCATCGCGGCCGACCGGGCGGACGCGGAATCCCTGCACGCCGCCATGACGCGCCACGCGGAGGCGGGCGACGTGAAGGCGAGGCGCGGCTGCGAGGCGCTCGGCGCATGGCGCGAGCTTGCGCGCGTCCACGGCCCCTTCGGATTCTTCGCCACCCTGCTCGGACCGCGCGGCGGACGCTCGCTGCTCGTGGCGCGGCTGGGCAGCGAGGCGGGCGACGCCATCGACGCCTTCCTGTGCTTCGCCCATCAATCGGAGATGACCGAGACGCCCTCGCTCACGGTCTTCCTCAGCCGGTTCGAATCCGCCTCGCACACGATCAAGCGCGACCTCGATTCCGTGAACAACGAAGTGCGCGTGATGACCGTGCACGGCGCGAAGGGCCTGGAGGCACCCATCGTGGTGCTCATCGACGGCTGCGAGGTGCTGGGGAGAGACCCGCCGCTGCTGCAGCTGCAGAGCGCGACCGGCGGGAAGATCCCGGTCTGGGCGCCCGGCAAGACCTCCGATTCGAGCGTGATGGCACAGGCGCGCGAGCTCCTGCACGCCAAGGGCTACGAGGAGCACAACCGCCTGCTCTACGTCGCCATGACCCGCGCCAAGGACCGGCTGGTGATCGCCCCCTACCGGACGAACGGCAACGAGACCAGGCAGGAAGCCTGGTGCGAGATGATCCGCCACGGGCTCGTCGCCAAGGCCGGCGGCCTGGAGCTGGACAAGGCTCCCTATGGCGAGATCGCCGTCTGGCGCGAAGGCTCGCCGCTGGCGCGCACGCTGGCGGCGGAATCCGACGTTCCCCCGCTCGATCCCATCGCGGTGCCGGGCTGGCTGACCACGGCGGCGGCACCGGAGCCCGAGCCCCTGCCTCCGATCCGACCCTCCAGCGCACTCGGCGCCGCCGACCGGATGACGCGGCCCGGCGACGGTCCCTATGCGCCCGAGGCCCGCTTACGCGGCACCCTGGTCCATGCCCTGCTGGAGCGCCTGCCCGCGCTCGCGCCCGAGCATCGGGAGGGCATGGCCCGCACCTACATCAAGGCCCGCGCCCCGCGTCTTCCCCAGGACCTGCGCGAAGCGATCCTGACCAACGCCCTCGGGGTTCTCGACCACCCGGACCTGAAACCCCTTTTCGGCCAGGGCTCGCGGGCCGAGGCGCCCATCGCCGGGCGGGTGCTCACAGTTGAGGGCGAGATCCTGGTGTCGGGCCAGATCGACCGGCTGGCCGTGCTCGACAGCGACGTGCTGGTGGCCGATTTCAAGACCACCGCGCGGGCCCCGAAGCCGGGCCAGCCGCCGCCGCGCTCCTATGTGGCGCAGTTGGCCCTCTACCGGACGCTCCTCGCCGAGATCTACCCGGAGAAGCGCATCCGCACCTTCCTGATCTGGACCTCCGGGCCCGTGATCCACGAGCTCCTGGAACCCGAGCTTGAATCCGCACTTACCCTCATCAAAGCGGCGTGAGGGACGGGCCCCTTGCTTGATTCCCTCAAGCCGGGTTCTTACCTTGGCCCTATAGCCGAGCGGCTCGAAGCCGAGTCGCGCTCAAGTCAAAGGTGATCTGATGGCAACCGTAAAGGTGACCGACTCAAGCTTCGCGCAGGATGTCCTGCAATCCTCCGAGCCCGTCGTGGTCGACTTCTGGGCGGAATGGTGCGGCCCCTGCCGCATGATCGGCCCGGCCCTGGAAGAGATTTCCAACGAGATGGCCGGCAAGGTGAAGATCGCCAAGCTCAACGTGGACGAGAACCCGCAGATCTCCTCCCAGCTCGGCATCCGGTCGATCCCGGCGCTGATGGTCTTCAAGGACGGCAAGGTCGTCGCCCAGAAGGTCGGCGCCGCCCCCAAGGGCGAGCTGTCCCGCTGGATCCAGGCCTCGGCCTGATCGAACGGACATTCTGGAATCATGGGGAGGGGCCGAAAGGCCCCTTTTCTGTTGTCCGTTGGTGTAAAGCGCGACCTGCCCTCTCCCCCCTTGTGGGGGGAGAGTTGTCAGAGGGGGGCTGGCGCTGGACTGGTTCGAGGATGGCGCTCACACCCCCCTCCCTAGAGCTGTTTCCACTCACGTGGAATCATCTCTCTTCTTTGCCGGCCGCATTTTTGACGGTGAACCGGATCCACTTCACCGAAAAATGCTCTAGCCCTCCCCCGCAAGGGGGGAACACCCGCGCCATATTTGGCATGCGTGTCCGTCATAGATGAATGTTCCGCCCTTATTCCGGCAGGGTCCCGTTGGCCGCCAGCACCTCGCCGGCGAGATAGAGCGAGCCGCAGATCAGGATGCGGGGCGGGTGGTCCCAGACGTAATTGTGGAGGGAAGCAAGGGCCGATTCGACGCTTGCAGCCGTCGAGGTGGTGAGCCCGACGCTCGACGCGATGGCCGCGACCTCCTCGGCCGGCCGCGCGGCGATCTGGCCTGCGATCGGCACCGCGATCACCTCGCGGGCGAGCCCGGAGAAGTTCTTGAAGAAGGCCTGGCTGTCCTTGGTGCCGAGCATGCCGGTGATGAGCACGAGGGGCGCGTCCGAGCGCTCGCTCCGATCCGCCATTGCGGCCGCAAGCACCCGTCCGCCGTCGGGATTGTGCCCGCCGTCGAGCCAGAGCTCGCAGCCCTGCGGGGCGATCTCCGGCAGGCGGCCCCGGTTGAGGCGCTGCAGGCGGCCCGGCCATTCGGCGCGGGTGAGACCCGCCTCGAAGGCCGAGGTCTCGAACCTCTCGAACCCGGCGGCGCGCAGGGCCGCGATCGCCGTGCCCGCATTGGTGAACTGGTGCCGCCCGATGAGCCGGGGACGCGGCAGGTCGAGAAGCCCCTTCTCGTCCTGGTAGACGAGGCGTCCGCCCTCCTCGTGCACGGAGAAATCCTGCTGGCCGACGAGGAGCGGCGACGCGCCGATCCGCTCGGCCTCGTCGCGCAGGGTCTGGTCGGCTTCCGCGTAATCCTGCGGCGCGATGATGGCCGGGCAGCCGCGTTTGAAGATGCCGGCCTTCTCCCGGGCGATGGCCTGCAGGGTCGTACCGAGATATTCCGCGTGGTCGTGGCCGATGGGCGTGACGACGGCGGCGGCCGGCCGGTCGATGACGTTGGTAGCGTCGAAACGGCCTCCCAGGCCGACCTCGAGCAGGAGCACGTCGGCGGGCTCCTCCGCGAAGATGAGCAGGGCCGCGGCGGTCGTGATCTCGAACACGGTGATGGGCTCGCCCGCGTTCACCGCCTCGCAGCGGCGGAAGGCTTCGACGAGCCTCTCCTCGCTCACATAGCGACCGCCGCCGCCGAGCCGGCCCAGGCGGATACGCTCGTGGAAGCGCACGAGATGGGGCGAGGTATAGACGTGAACGGAAAGCCCGGCGCTTTCCAGGATCGCCCGCATGAACGCGATGGTCGAGCCCTTGCCGTTGGTGCCGGCCACATGGATGACCGGCGGCAGGCGGCGCTCCGGATGGCCGAGCTGCGCCAGAAGCCGCTGGATGCGCCCGAGCGAAAGATCGATGGTCTTCGGGTGCAGGGCGAGAAAGCGCGCGATCAGCGCATCGGAGGATTCCATCACCCTGGTCTCGTTTACTCGGCGGCCGCGGCCGTGATCTCGGCGTTCACTGGCACGGGAACCGCCACGGAGCTGACGGCCGGCGCCTTGGTGAAGAGGCGCGACAGGCGGGCCACCGTCTCCTTCAGGTCGTGCCGGTGCACGACCGCGTCCACCATGCCGTGCTCCTTCAGGTACTCGGAGCGCTGAAAACCGTCGGGCAGCTTCTCTCGGATGGTCTGCTCGATGACGCGCGGGCCGGCGAAGCCGATGAGCGCGCCGGGCTCGGCCAGGTGCACGTCGCCGAGCATGGCATAGGAAGCCGTCACGCCGCCCGTGGTCGGGTTGGTGAGCACGACGATGTAGGGCAGCTTCGCATCGCGCAGGCGGCGGATCGCCACCGTGGTGCGGGGCATCTGCATGAGGGACAGGATGCCCTCCTGCATGCGCGCGCCGCCGGAGCCGGCGAAGAGCACGTAGGGCGTCTTCTTGTCGAGCGCCGTCTCGGCGCCCTTGATGAAGGCCTCGCCGGCCGCCATGCCGAGCGAACCGCCCATGAAGCCGAAATCCTGCACCGCGATGGTCATTGGCAGTTCCGCGACCCGGCCGAAGCCGACCTTGAACGCGTCCTGCTGGCCGGTCTTGGTGCGGGCATCCTTCAGGCGGTCGATGTAGCGCTTCTCGTCACGGAATTTCAGCGGATCGACGGCCACTTCCGGCAGGGCCACGTCGAGCCAAGTGGCGCCGTCGAACATGAGCTGGAGGCGCTGGGTGGCGGAAATCCGCATGTGGTGGTTGGAGCCGGGGATCACCCACTGGTTCGCCTCCACGTCCTTGTGGAACACGACCTGCCCGGTCTCCGGGCACTTGATCCAGAGATTGTCCGGCGTCTCGCGCTTGAAGAGCGTCTTGATCTTCGGACGGACGACTTCGGAAATCCAGTTCATCGCTTCAATCCTCTCGTCATGGCCGAGCCTGACCCGGCCATCCACGTCTGACCACGCTGGAGGCGTGGATGCCTGCCACGGCAGGCATGACGTGCCTTATGTATTAGGCCGCCGCGCGTTTTGCCACCGAGCGCACGCCCTCGCTTAATTCCTTCACCAGCTTCGTGACCGCCTCGACCGAACCTGCCGTTGCGCGATCCTGGCCATCGAGGGTGCCCTTCAGCGCGTCGATGAGGGCCGAGCCGACCACAACGCCGTCGGCTCCTTCAGCCACCGCCGCCGCATGGGCGCCGCTTTTCACGCCGAAGCCCACCACCACCGGCAGGGGCGTATGGCGCTTGATCCGCTCCACGGCCGTCGCGACCTTGCCGAAATCGGGCGTCGCCGCGCCGGTGATGCCGGTGATGGACACGTAATAGACGAAGCCTGCCGTGTTGCTCAGCACCGTCGGCAGACGCTTGTCGTCCGTGGTCGGCGTGGCAAGCCGGATGAAGGCGAGCCCGGCCTTGAGGGCCGGCAGGCACAGTTCGTCGTCCTCTTCCGGCGGCAGATCGACCACGATCAGGCCGTCGACGCCGGCTTCCCTGGCGTCGACGAGGAAGCGGTCGACGCCGTAGACGAAGATCGGGTTGAAATAGCCCATGAGGATCACGGGCGTGTCCTGGTCCTCGGCCCGGAAGCGACGGATGAGGTCGAGGGTCTTGACCGTGTCCTGGCCCATCTTCAGTGCACGCAGGCCCGCCGCCTGGATCGCCGGACCGTCGGCCATCGGATCGGTGAAGGGCAGTCCGAACTCGACGATGTCGGCTCCCGCCTTGGGCAGGCTCTTCAGGATCGCGAGCGAGGTCTCGGGATCCGGGTCGCCGGCCATGACATAGGTGACGAGAGCGGCGCGGCCTTCCGCGCGGCATTGTTCGAAACGGGCTTCGATGCGCTTTGTCATGGGCGGGTCTTTAGCATGGAGATCGAGGAATGACACTGAGCGCTTTTAGACGATCTGGTTGCCCAGGTGCTCGGCGATCTGGAACAGGTCCTTGTCGCCGCGGCCGCTGATATTGACCACCATCAGGTGATCCTTGGGCTTCTGCGGGGCCAGTTCCATGACCTTGGCGAGAGCGTGGCTGGGCTCCAGGGCGGGCAGGATGCCCTCGAGCCGCGAGCAGAGCTGGAAGGCCTCCAGGGCCTCCTCGTCGGTGGCGGAGATGTAGGTCACCCGGCCCATCTCGTGCAGCCAGGCGTGCTCGGGCCCGATGCCGGGATAGTCGAGACCGGCCGAGATGGAATGCGCGTCCTGGATCTGGCCGTCATGGTCCATGAGCAGATAGGTGCGGTTGCCGTGGAGCACGCCCGGGCGGCCGCCGGAGAGCGAGGCCGCATGCAGCTTGTCCAGGCCGTGGCCGGCCGCCTCGACGCCGTAGATCTCGATGTCCTTGTCGTCGAGGAACGGATGGAACAGCCCGATGGCGTTGGAGCCGCCGCCGATGCAGGCGACGAGCGAATCCGGCAGGCGGCCTTCCGCCTGCATCATCTGCTCGCGCGTCTCGTTGCCGATCACGCACTGGAAGTCGCGCACCATGGCCGGATAGGGATGCGGACCCGCCACCGTGCCGATGCAGTAGAAGGTGTCGGACACGTTGGTGACCCAGTCGCGCAGGGCCTCGTTCATGGCGTCCTTGAGGGTCTTCGTGCCCGACTGCACCGGCACGACCTTGGCGCCGAGCATGTTCATGCGGAACACGTTGGGCTTCTGCCGCTCCACGTCGACCGCGCCCATATAGACCACGCAGTCCAGGCCGAAGCGCGCGCAGAGCGTCGCGGTGGCGACCCCGTGCTGGCCGGCGCCGGTCTCGGCGATGATGCGCTTCTTGCCCATGCGGCGGGCGAGAAGGATCTGGCCCAGCACGTTGTTCACCTTGTGCGCGCCGGTATGGTTCAGCTCTTCGCGCTTGAAGTAGATCTTTGCTCCACCGAGATGCTCGGTCATACGCTCGGCGAAATAGAGCGGGCTGGGGCGGCCGATGTAATGGGTCGAGTAGCTCGCCATGTCGGCGTGAAAGGCCGGGTCGTTCCGCGCCTCCTCGTAGGCCTTTTCCAGCTCGAGGATGTTCGGCATCAGGGTCTCGGCCACGAAGCGGCCGCCGAACTGGCCGAAATGCCCGCGCTCGTCGGGTCCGGTGCGGAAGGAATTGGGTTGAGCTTGAGCTGACACGGCCTGTCCTGCCTTGAAGATCTTGAAGGCACGCCCTGGTATAAGGACGCGCGTCTTGAATTTAGTGATGGGCAGCCGCGAATGCCGTCCGGGCGGCCCTGATGAAGGCCTCGATCCTGGCCGGATCCTTGAGACCCGGTCCGCTTTCCACCCCGGACGACACGTCGACGGCCTGCGGCTTCGTGAGCCGGATCGCCTCCGCCACGTTGTCGGGGTCGAGGCCCCCTGACAGCATGAAGGAAACCTTGCGGTCAAGGCCGTTCAGGAGCCGCCAGTCGAAGGCGATCCCGTTGCCGCCCGGCAGCGCGCCGGCCCTGCGGGGCGGCTTGGCGTCGAGCAGGATGCGGTCGACGCCGCCCGCATAGGGTTGCAGCGCCTGCAGATCGGAGGCTTCTGCGATGCCGAGCGCCTTCATGACCGGGCGTTTGACCATGGTGCGGATTTCGGCGACGCGCTCGGGGCTCTCGCTTCCATGCAGCTGAATCAGGTCAGGGTTGAGCGCCTCGATGGCCTGGGCGACGTCCTCGTCGCCCGGATTGACCAGGAGCACCACGCGCTGGGCGCGGCCCCGGGCCTGCAGGGAGAGCTTATGGCCGAGATCGAGGCTGACGTGACGGGGGCTCTTGGGGAAACGCACGAAACCGACCATGTCCGCGCCTGCGCCGAGGGCGACATCGAGGGTCTCGGGCGTCGAGAGCCCGCAGATTTTGATCAGGTTATCCATAAGGGCTACTTTACAACGCTTTTGGGAGCGAGCGCCACACCAGCATCGCCGCAGCCAGGTCCTCCAGTGCCGCACCGACCGACTTGAAGGCCGTGATGGAGGCCGCATCGCGGGCTGGCGCACTGCGGCACAGCTCCGCGAGCGTGCCCCGGATATGGCTCTCGGCCATCGCGCCGCCCTGGAGCGCCACGGCGACGTCCCCGCCTTCCGTCTTTGCGGCGGGCGTGTCGATATAAACTTGAGCCCGCAGCAAGGCCTCGTCGTCGGCCTCGCGCATCCTGAGATTGAAGGCGCCGACGAGATCGAGATGCGCGCCCGGCTTCAGCCAGGCGCCCTTCACGATGGGCGCCGTCGACAGGGTCGCGCAGGAGACGAGATCGGCCTCGCGCACCGCCGCCTCCAGGTCCGTCACGGCGGTGACCGGCAGGCCCTCCCGGCGCAGCTCGGCGGCGAGCGCCTCGGCCCTGGCGCCGTTGTGGTTCCATAGCGCCACCTCGCGGATCGGCCGCTGGCTCATATGGGCGCGGATCAGGAAGGGTGCGAGGGACCCGGCCCCGACCATCACCATGCGGCTCGCGTCCGCGCGCGCCAGAAACCGGGCCGCCAGGGCCGATGCGGCGGCCGTGCGCCAGACGGTCAGGCGCGTGCCGTCGAGAACCGACACGGGCTGGCCCGTGGCGCCGTCCATCAGCAGGTAGGAGCCCATGACGCTGGGAAGGTTCCTGGCGCCGTTCTCCGGGAACACCGACACGACCTTCACGCCCACAAACCCGTCCTGCGTGGCGGGACCGGTCCAGGACGGCATGAGCAGGAGCGTGCCGTGGGCGCCGGCGCGCTCGATCTCGTGGTGATGGCGCACCGGCGTGACCATGTCGCCGCGAAAGGCCTCGGCCAGGGCATCGATCAGGGCCGGAAAGGTGAGAACCCGATCGATCTCGGCGGATGTCACGACGCGCATGAGGGAATTCTAGAACCTGGGACTGGGAGCGGAGGATACCGTCGCCGGCAGAGTGGTGGCCGGAGGGTTCTGCGTCTTGAGGCGCTCGGTCTCGTAGCGCAGCTGGCGCGTCTCGCGCCGCAGCTGGCGGCGCGACTTGCGGTTCTTGCCCTGCGCGAGCCAGCTCGCCGTGCCGCCGATCACCACGCCGAGCATGACGGCCGCGAAGATCACGGCGAAGAGCGGCAGCCGGGTGGCGAATTCCGGCGCGTCCTGGGAGAACGGATCGAGCGACAGGGTCACCGGCGCGCGGTTCGCGACCGCGAGCAGAACCACCAGGATCGCCACCGGCAGAAGAATGAGCGCCTTCAGAAAGCGAATCACGAACACCTCTCAAGCCATTACTGAGCGGCCGCGGCCTTGAGCACCTTGGGGGCCGGCGCATTGAGCCGCTGACGCATTTCCTTGCCCGTCTTGAAGACGGGAACGACCTTTTCGGAGATGGAAACGGCTTCGCCCGTGCGCGGGTTGCGCCCCGTGCGGGCATCCCGCTTCTTCACCGAGAACGCGCCGAAGCCGCGCAGCTCGACCCGGTCGCCCCTGGCGAGGGCATCGCCAATGGTATCGAGAATCGCGTTCACGATCTTCTCCACATCGCGCTGGTAGAGATGCGGGTTCTGCTCGGCGATCTTGAGCACCAGTTCGGATTTGATCATGGAATGGCTATATCTTTGACGTTGCTTTATTTTTCCGAAGGTTGCCAGACCGCCAGAAGGCCGTCAAGTTGCGCGATCTCCGCATGGGACGATGCGCGGCGCAGGCCGTCCGCCACCCGATCAAAGCCGAAGATGTCGGCCACCGTGGCGCCCATGGCGAAGAGGGAGAGATCCCGGTCGCTCTTCGGCTTCCAGTCGCGAATCGGCAAGTCCTTGGCCACGCCCTTGTTCTGCTCCAGCCAGGCGACCGCATCGCGCTCCGCCCCGATCCTGTCGACGAGCTTCATGGGCACGCCCTGGCGGCCGCTGAACACCTGACCGGTGGAGGCGGCGGCCAGCTCGCTCTCGCTGAGGCGGCGGCGCTCGCGCACCAGGGTCTTGAACCAGTCATAGGTGTCGTTGACCACCAGCTGCATGGCCGCGCGCGCTTCCGGCGAGGTGGGCTTGAAGGGGCTGGGCTCGGCCTTGAGCGGGGTGGATTTCACCTCCTCGAGCTTCACGCCGACCTGGCTCATGAGGCCCGACACGTCGGGGTACTGGAAGAGCACGCCGATGGAGCCGACGATGGAGGTCTCGCGGGCGACGATGTAGTCGGTCGCGATAGCCGTGATGTAGCCGCCCGACGCGGCCGTGCCGTCGACGAAGGTGACGACGGGCTTCTTCTCGGAAAGGCGGCGGATGTTGCGGTAGAGCTCCTCGGACCCGGTCGTGGTGCCGCCGGGGCTGTTGATGGAGATCACCACGCCGGACACCGCGCTCGAATCGCCCACCCGCTGCATCAGGTCGGCGAGGCGCTGGTTGCCGGTGATCACCCCGTCGATGGAGACGCGGGCGATCTGGTTCTGGATCGTCCCGTATCCGGCCCGGTCGGCCGCCGCATAGCCGAGGGCGGCCACGGCCGCGATCAGGCCCAGGAATCCGGCGACGCGCCAGAAGGAGAGCTTGCGGCGCAGACGGCGGCGGTCGGCGATGGCTTCGGCATCGATGGACATCGATTGGGTCTCTTGCTGGTTCCAGATCGGATGAGGAGGGCCGCACCCTAGAGCGGTTCGGATGCTTTTTCTAGGCTGCGGGCACGAATCTGCACCCGCCGAAAAGGCGTCCGTTCGCGAGCAGATAGGGCGGGAGGACAGCCGGCCAAGGAAAAACCGACGTGATGCATCGCGTGGGGATCTCGGGAAACGGACGTATCAGGGAGCGCCTCAACGTCATGGCCGGACTTGTCCCGGCCATCCCGCTACCGTGAAGCGCAGCGTTCCAGTCTATCCGGATCGCCGGCACGAGGCCGGTGATGACGAGGGAGGAGAACTCACGCGCATTTCTGCACAAAAAAATCCCCGGGCCGAAGCCCGGGGATCCATCAGACTCCCGAAATCGAGAATCCGATTACTTCTTGTCGGTGCGGGCCTTGAGGGCGGCGCCCAGGATGTCGCCGAGCGACGCGCCCGAATCGGTCGAGCCGTACTGGGCCATGGCCTCCTTCTCCTCGGCGACCTCGAGGGCCTTGATGGAGACGGTGACGCGACGGGCCTTGCGGTCGAACTGCGTGACGCGGGCATCGAGCTTCTCGCCGGCGGCGAAGCGCTCGGGGCGCTGGTCGGCGCGGTCACGAGCAAGCTCGTTGCGCTTGATGAAGGTGGTCAGGTCGGCGTCGACGATCTTCACCTCCAGGCCGCCGTCCTTCACCTCGAGGACCTCGCAGGTGACGATCTGGCCCTTCTTGATCTCGCCGGCTTCGGCGAAGGGATCGCCCGCAAGCTGCTTGATGCCAAGGGAGATGCGCTCCTTCTCGACGTCCACGTCGAGAACCTGAGCGCGGACGACGTCGCCCTTCTTGAAGTCGTCGATGACCTGCTCGCCCGGACGGTTCCAGTCGAGGTCCGAGAGGTGGACCATGCCGTCGACGTCGTTCTCGAGACCGATGAACAGACCGAACTCGGTCTTGTTCTTGACCTCGCCTTCGACTTCGGAGCCGACGGGGTGCTTCTCGGCGAAGGCTTCCCACGGGTTCTGAAGCGTCTGCTTCAGGCCGAGCGAGATGCGGCGCTTCACCTGGTCGACCTCGAGGATCACGACCTCAACCTCCTGCGAGGTGGAGATGATCTTGCCGGGGTGGACGTTCTTCTTGGTCCAGGACATCTCGGACACGTGGATCAGGCCTTCGATGCCCGGCTCCAGCTCCACGAACGCGCCGTAATCGGTGATGTTCGTGACGCGGCCCTTCAGCTTGGCGCCGACGGGGTAACGGGCGGCGATGCCCTCCCACGGATCGGCGAGCAGCTGCTTGATGCCCAGCGAGATGCGGTGCGTCTCGTGGTTGATCTTGATGATCTTCACCTTCACCGTCTGGCCGATGGTTACGACCTCGGACGGATGGTTGACGCGGCGCCATGCCATGTCGGTGACGTGCAGCAGGCCGTCGATGCCGCCGAGATCAACGAACGCACCGTACTCGGTGATGTTCTTGACCACGCCGTCGATGACCTGACCCTCTTCGAGGTTGGCCACGAGCTCGGAGCGCTGCTCGGCGCGGCTCTCTTCGAGGACCGTGCGGCGCGACACGACGATGTTGCCGCGGCGGCGGTCCATCTTGAGGATCTGGAACGGCTGAGCCACGCCCATGAGCGGGGTGACGTCGCGGACCGGGCGGATGTCGACCTGCGAGCGGGGCAGGAACGCCACGGCGCCGTCGAGGTCGACCGTGTAGCCGCCCTTCACCTGGTTGAAGATCGTGCCGTTGACGCGCTCGCCGGCCTCGAAGGCCTTCTCGAGCTTCACCCACGACTCTTCGCGGCGGGCCTTGTCACGGGAGATGACGGCCTCGCCCAGCGCATTCTCGATGCGCTCGACATAGACCTCGACCTCGTCACCGACATTGACCGTCTGGTCGCGGTTCGGGCCGGCAAATTCCTTGAGAGCGACGCGACCTTCGGTCTTGGCGCCGATATCGATGACCGCGACGTCCTTTTCGATCGCGACCACCTTGCCCTTCACGACCGAGCCTTCGCTGATCTCGGAAGTGCGGAAGGATTCTTCGAGCAGGGCCGCGAAATCTTCACGGCTCGGCTGTTGCAAAGCTGCAGACATAGGTTCTCCTGAATGGCCCTCGTTTAAAGGGGCAACGCCGGCGGCTCGTGTTAACGGGCCGTTTCCAGCCGCCGCTGCCTGAGGACGCCCCTTCTAGGGCCATGTCCGAGGCATGCCGCTCATCGAGCGGGCCGGCGTATCATCGACGGATGGAAACGCTTGTACCGCAAGGACTTATCCGGACGCCAGAAGGGCGCGTACGACGCACCCTTACGCAACGTTAACCGTCAATGCCTTGTCGGATGGGGGTTCTAATATCCCAAATGGGCCCCGATCACAAGGCTTTCAAGGATTTGAGCCTCCCCGGCGGTTCGCGGGGAGGCCCGAAGGATCCTTAATCCTCGTGGATCAGGCTGTGCTGGCGGGTGTCCTTCATGCGCAGGTAGACGATGAGGGACAGGCCGACCATGACGGTCACGTACCAGAAGAAGCCGTATTCGATCCCGGCCTGCTTGAACCAGAGCGCCACGTATTCGGCGGTGCCGCCGAAGACCGTGTTGGCGATGGCATAGGGAAGCGCCACCCCCAGGGCCCGGATATGGGCCGGGAACATCTCGGCCTTCACCACGGCGTTGATCGACGTGTAGCCGGTGACGATCACGAGCGCCGCGAGGCACAGGGCGAAGGCCGTATAGGGGTCCTTCGTGCCGGCGAGCGTCGAGAAGATCAGGTAGGTGAACAGCACGCCGAGGACACCGAAGCCCACCATCAGGGGCTTGCGGCCGATCCTGTCGGACAGGGCGCCCGCCGCCGGCTGGATCACCATGAACACGAACAGGGCCGCCGCCGTGATCTGGCTCGCCGCCTCGCGGGAGAAGCCCGAGGTGTTGACCAGGAACTTCTGCAGGTAGGTGGTGTAGGCATAGAAGGCGAGCGTGCCGCCGGCGGTCAGCGCGATCACCGTGAAGGCCTCGCGCGGATACTTGGTGAAGAGCGCGAGGCCGCTGGAGCGGGGCGCCGTCGCGTCCTTGTCCTGGGCGCCTTGGGCGTTCTTGTAGGATTCCGTCTCGGCGAGGCCGCGGCGGAGATAGAACACGATCACCGCGAGCACGCCGCCGATGGCGAACGGAATCCGCCAGCCCCAAGCTTCGAGGCTCTGCTCGGACATGACCTGCTGCAGGATCAGCAGCACGGCGAGCGCCAGGAGCTGGCCCGAGATCAGGGTGACGTACTGGAAGCTGGAGAAGAAGCCGCGGCGGCTCTTGCCCGCCATCTCGCTCAAGTACGTGGCGCTGGCGCCGTACTCGCCGCCGACGCTGATTCCCTGGAGCAGGCGCGCCAGGACGAGGACGATCGGGGCGAACACCCCGATGCTGTCATAGCCCGGCGTGACGGCGATCATGAGCGAGCCCGTGCACATCAGCGTCACGGACAGGGTCAGGCCGGCCTTGCGGCCCTTGCGGTCCGCATAGATGCCCATGATCCAGGCACCGATCGGGCGCATGAGGAAGCCGACCGCGAAGACCGCGGCGGCGTTCAGGAGCTGGGCGGTCTGGTCGCCCTTGGGAAAGAAGATGGGGGCGAAATAGAGGGTGAAGGCAGAGTAGACGTACCAATCGTACCACTCGACCATGTTGCCGGCCGATCCGCCGAGGATCGACTTCAGGCGGCCTTTCTGGTCGGCGGCACTGTTCTTCATCAACATCATGCGACTCGTTTTCCAACGTGGGCATACGCCCCGGGCAAGGGAGCGCATGGCTTTACAAAAGAGACTGGAAGGATTGTCGGGGCGGCAGCGATTGGCGTGTCACTGCGGCCTTATGAATTTGAACCCGACATAGTACCGCCCCGCCTCTGGGTCAAACCGGCCAGTCCGAGCGCCGGGCCTGAGCGACCGCCCAGCCGAGCGCCTGCTCGAGCCGGTCGTTGCCCCAGAACATCTCCCCGTCCTCGGTGAAGAAGGTGGGTGCGCCGAAGAGGCCTCGGGACTGCACCTCGTCGCCCATCCGTCGCAGGCGCGTCTTGTTCGCCTCTCCCTCCGCCTCGGAGAGCACGGTCTCGGGCTCGAGTCCCAGGTCCGTCAGGATGGAAGCCAGCACGGCCGGATCGGCGATGTCGCGGCCTTCGCCGAACTCGGCCGTGTAGACGGCCTTGGTGAAGGCCGGGGTCCAGCCGGGCTCGACGCCGATGAGCGCAATGCGCGCCGCGAGGAAGCCGTTCTGCGGAAAGGTCTTCGGACGGTAGAAGGGCAGTCCGAGCCGGGCCGCCTCGCGCTCCATGTCGCGCCACATGTAGCGTCCCTTGACCGGATAGAGCGCGAAGGGCGAGGTCTCCAGCCCCTGGGCCTTGAAGACCGGGCCGAGCAGGAACGGCCGCCACAGGAGCACGACGCCCGCCTCCGCGGCGGCCTTCTCGATGCGCATGGCCGCGAGATAGGAATAGGTGGAGGCGAATTCGTACCAGAATTCGAGCTGCGGCTGGCGGATCATGAGCGTCTCTCGGGACCGGCCCCGGCGACAGGACGCTTCCTGCCTTCTGCGAGCCGCTTCATACCCCGGCTAAAGGCCTACCGCATTCCGCTAAGTTATGGCAGTCCATGGTTTTCCTGCCAGGAATGCAGGAGGGACATGTCGGGCCGATCAAATGCCCGTTGCGCCCATGGCGCTTCCGTTTTAAGTCGCAGGCACCCTTATCAACGGAACCCTTGCTATGGCTGAGAAGCGCGTGAACAAGGTCGTGCTCGCCTATTCCGGCGGCCTCGACACCTCCATCATCCTCAAGTGGCTGCAGACCACCTATGGCTGCGAGGTGGTCACCTTCACGGCCGATCTCGGCCAGGGCGAGGAGCTGGAGCCGGCGCGCAAGAAGGCCGAGCTGCTCGGCATCAAGCCGGAGAACATCTTCATCGAGGACCTGCGCGACGAGTTCGTACGCGACTACGTGTTCCCGATGTTCCGCGCCAACGCGCAGTACGAGGGCCTGTACCTGCTGGGCACCTCGATCGCCCGGCCGCTGATCGCCAAGAAGCAGATCGAGATCGCCGAGAAGGTGGGCGCCGACGCCGTCTCCCACGGGGCGACCGGCAAGGGCAACGACCAGGTGCGCTTCGAGCTCGGCTATTATGCCCTGAAGCCCGACGTGACCGTGATCGCCCCCTGGCGCGAATGGGACCTGCGCTCCCGCGAGCAGCTCATCGCGTTCGCCGAGCAGCACCAGATTCCGATCGCCAAGGACAAGCGCGGCGAGGCCCCGTTCTCCGTCGACGCCAACCTCCTGCATGCCTCCTCAGAGGGCAAGGTGCTGGAGGATCCGGCCCTGGAAGTCCCGGACTACGTCTATTCCCGCACCGACGGCCCCGAGAGTGCGCCCGACAAGCCGACCGTGATCAAGATCGCCTTCGAGAAGGGCGACCCGGTCGCCATCGACGGCAAGAAGCTCGGCCCCGCCGACCTGCTGGCGAAGCTCAACGAGCTGGGCAAGATCAACGGCATCGGCCGCCTCGACCTGGTGGAGAACCGCTTCGTCGGCATGAAGAGCCGCGGCATGTACGAGACCCCCGGCGGCACGATCCTTCACCTCGCCCATCGCGGCATCGAGTCGATCACGCTAGATCGCGGCGCGGCGCACCTGAAGGACGAGCTGATGCCGAAATACGCCGAGCTCATCTATAACGGGTTCTGGTTCTCGCCGGAGCGCGAGATGCTCCAGGCGCTTATCGACAAGTCCCAGGAATTCGTCACCGGCGAAGTGACGCTGAAGCTCTACAAGGGCGGCGTCCACCTCATCGGCCGCCAGAGCCCCTACACGCTCTACGACCAGGACCTCGTCACCTTCGAGGAAGGCGCCGTCGCCTACGACCACCGCGACGCCGCCGGCTTCATCAAGCTCAACGCCCTGCGCCTGCGCACGCTGGCCCAGCGCAAGAAGAAGCTGGGACTGTAAGAAAGAACATTCTCTCTGAGCCCACTCCCACCCTCCACGTCATGGCCGGGCTCGTCCCGGCCATCCCGATCAGGTGAGGCTCGGCGCTTCACACCATCGAGATCACCGGCACCGGGCCGGCCATGACGTGAGGGTGTGCTGAACGCCCCTCACGCCTCTGGCCTGCGAAACACGCCCTGAATCACCGATCCGCGCCCGATCAGTTCGGGCGGCGGGTTGGTCCAGTCGACCGCCTCGGGCTTGCGGCCGTGCCAGTAGACCATCCAGCGGCCCTGCGCGTCCTGATACACGCCGTAGATCAGGTGGCCGCGCCACTCGCTGTGACCACGCCACCGGCGGGAGAGTGCGGGGGCGAGATCGCGTAAGCCGCGCATCAGCAGCCATGTGACGCCGATGAGCGTCAGCGGCACGGCGACGAGCCACAATCCTTGAATGAACTCGGGCCAGGTGTGGAACTTCGAGAGCCAATCGGCCCCCATGCTGTACGGCTGGTCCATGGCGGCGACTCCCTGATTGAAGCGACCACCAGCAGGAGTGCTGGTGGTCGGGGAGTAGTAAGACCGCACAGAGACGGCCGCATTGGCCTTTAGGCTTTCGCCCTGGACATGCGCCAACACCTCCCCGGCCGTAGCTGGGAAGGCATCGTTCACGGTCGATGCCGACCGCACTGTGAGGGGCTTACTAGACCCCAAAACCGGGTGCGCCCGGTTCCGGCAACGAGGTAACACGCAACGGGGGTGCCGGGTCAATGGTCTTCGTCTGAGCGTCCAGCCGTTCAGCCCTTTCCATCGTCGTGACCGGCTTTTGCCAGCCATTCACGTCCTCATTCGCAACCCTTCACCTCATCCTGAGGAGGTCGCGGAGCGACCGTCTCGAAGGAGGATCCGGCGCACACTGGACGATCCCTCGAGACGCAGCTGCGCTGCTCCTCAGGATGAGGTGAGAATGTGAAAGCAGGATCACCGGCGCGGGACCGGTGATGACGACGAGCGTGAATGTCCGGTCCAATTCTCAGGATGGCTGCAAGCTTTCCGCTCAATGCGATGAAGCCCGTTCCTGCGCATCGGTCGCATCAATCAGCGGAATGTCCATCTCGCACACGACTCCGGTGGGTGCGTAGGTCAGCTGAACATCGCCGCCGACATCGGTCGACAGGCTTCGCTCGATCAGCCGCGTGCCGAACCCCCGGCGGGTCGGTGCGGTCACGGGCGGGCCGCCCTTTTCCTGCCATCTCAATACCAGACGCGGCTCGGCGCCCGGCGCGAGCGTCCAGGTGATGACGACGCATCCTGATGGCACGGAGAGCGCGCCGTATTTCGCGGCGTTCGTCGCAAGTTCGTGGATGGCCATCGCGATGGCGAGAGCCGTCCGCGGGATGAGGCGAAGGTGCTCGCCCTCGATCTCGAAATGTTTCGTCTTCTGCCGAAGATAGGGCTCGACCACCTCGTCGATGATCTCTCGCAGTTCGGCGCCTTCCCAGTTCTCGCGCGTGAGAACGTCATGGGCGCGCGCCAGGGCGAACAGGCGATCCTCGAAGGCCTGGAACTTGTGCCGGCTCTCGTCGTCCAGCTGCCGAAGGCTTTGGGCCGCCATCGACTGAACGATGGCCAGCGTGTTCTTCACCCGGTGGTTCAGCTCGTTGATCAGAAGCTCGCGGTGCTCCTCGATCCGCTTGCGGTCGGTGATGTCGAGCACCGATCCGACATAGCCGAGGAAGGCGCCGTCTTCGCCGAAGCGCGGCGCAGCCGCATCGATGGCCCACCGGTAGGTCCCGTCCACGCGGCGCAGCCGGTACTCCAGCCGGAAGGCCTCCCGCTTGGCGTTGGCCTCCAGGAACACCTTGCCCGACCAATCGCGATCCTCGGGGTGGACGGCGTCCAGCCAGCCGAAGCCGAGACCTGTCTCCGGCGTCTGTCCGGTGAATTCGTACCAGGAACGGGACAGGTAGGAACTGCTTCCGTCCGGCTCCGTCACCCAGATCATGACGGGAGCATTGTCGGCGAGGTTGCGGAACCGCGCTTCGCTCTCGCGCAGGCTCTCCTCCGCCTGGACCCGCTCGGTGACGTCGTAGCCCTCGGCGAAGATGCCGGTGACATCGCCCGTGCGGTCCGTGATCGGCTGGTAGACGAGGTCGACGAACCGGTCTTCAACGCTACTCCCCGGTTCCCGCTGAAGCCTGACCCGGAGGCTGCGCCCGACGAAGGGTTCGCCCGTCGCATAGACCTTATCGAGCAGCTCGAAGAATCCTTGGCCCTCGATCTCGGGCAGGACGTCCCTGACGGTCTTTCCCAGAATGTCCCGGCGGTGTCCCACGAGCTGGAGATAGGCGTCGTTCGCCAGCTCGAAGACATGATCACGGCCGCTCAGCATCGCCATGAAACCGGGAGCCTGCCGGAAGAGTTCGCGAAGCCGGTCCTGCTCCGCTTTCAGCGACGCCCGGGATTTCACCTCCTGGGTCGTTTCCGTGCAGGCACAGAACATGCCGCCGATGCCTCCCGTTTCGTCGCGTACGGGCGAGTAGGAGAAGGTGTACCACGTGTCTTCCGGATAGCCGTTGCGCTCCATCACGAGGTGCATGTCCTCGTGATAGGTCGCCTCCCCGGCCAGCGCCTTCGTCACCAGGGGCTCGATATCGGACCAGATCTCCGACCAGACATCCACGAAGGGAAGTCCGAGGGCATGCGGGTGCTTCGCGCCGAAGATCGGCCGATAACCATCGTTGTAAAGGAAGGCGAGCCGAGGACCCCAGGCGACGAACATGGGGAACTTGGAGGTAAGCATCAGGCTCACCACGGTTCGCAGGCTCTGCGGCCAGTCTTCCGGACGACCGAGCGGCGACGTGGACCAGTCGTGGGCGCGCATGAGCGCACCCATTTCACCGCCCCCGCTCAGGAAATCGAGGCCGGGAGCGAACTTACGATGCATGGGGACCGCCTGCCGGAGAGGGCTTTGTCTTGCGTTGCGGGTGAGGGAGGCGACAGGCGATCGCGCGCGGAGCCGACCGATCATTGCCGGTGCCATACGCTTCAACCTTGGCCGCGGCGACGATGGCGAGCGGGCGGGTGCGGGATCTGGTCAAGGTTGTTCTGGCTGACATGCCGACTTTCGGAAGGCCGAAGAATGTTGTCCATGTAGACTAACGCCAGGTTACTTCAATGTTCCTCTGCATCGGCGAGATGGCGCACCCTCGGGCTTTTTCCGGCGAGGATGCGCGCGATATGCCGTGCCTCCCCGTCATGGCCGGGGACGACACCCTTGACGTCATGGCCGGGCCTGTCCCGGCCATCCCGATACGGTGAAGCGCGGCCCGGTGTCATTCCCGGCCGGAGGGCAGCGGAGGGGAAGGGAATCCACTCACACCCTCTGCGCCCTTGATCCCCTTCCCTCGCTATGCTCGCCGGGGATGACACGGGCCCGTCATGGCCGGGCTCGTCCCGGCCATCTCGATTGTGTGAAGCGCTGTGCCTTCCAATCGGGATCACCGGCACAAGGCCGGTGATGACGTGGAGGGTGTGGGAATCGTGATGTTATGTTCTCACTTTGTTCTTGACAGGGGGATGAACCTTGGCTATATCGTTGCACAGCCTGATCCGACGAGGGGCGCGCTTCGCGAGGCGTCGCACGGTGTGGGATCCGGCACGGTCCTGTCCGCCGGTCACGCAGCCGGCGGCAGGAGGCCCTTGGCAGCCCTGTGCTGGTCCAAGTTTAAACGCCTAAAAGAACCGTGCGCGAAGCGGCCTTCCGGCTCTTCCAGCTAATCTCCATAAGCGAGCCGGACGGCCCGTCGCGCCACCCTCGACTGCCTTCAGCTCAGGGCTCCCAAGCCCTGGGCCTCAAGGTGCTGCCCACGCTCCTGCCCAGAAACGCGCCACCGTGCCCTATTGCCGCCGCTCTCTTATCATTATATTGCAGCGCATCAGATTTCCGCCCGGTACGAGCCAGGGGCGCGGCCAAGCTTGCCGCGTGCCGGGCCGCTTTGCTTTGAAAGACCCCCATGAAACTACGCAATATCGCCATCATTGCCCACGTCGACCACGGCAAGACGACCCTCGTCGACAAGCTCCTCCAGCAGTCGGGCAGCTTCCGTGAGAACCAGCGCGTGGAAGAGCGCGCCATGGATTCGAACGACCTGGAAAAGGAGCGCGGCATCACGATTCTCGCCAAGGCCACCTCGGTGGTCTGGAAGGATACCCGCATCAACATCGTCGATACGCCGGGCCACGCCGATTTCGGCGGCGAGGTGGAGCGCATCCTGAGCATGGTCGACGGCGCCATCGTGCTCGTGGACGCGGCCGAAGGCCCGATGCCCCAGACCAAGTTCGTGGTCTCAAAGGCCCTCAAGATCGGCCTTCGCCCCATCGTGGCCATCAACAAGATCGACCGTCCCGATGCCCGCCACCAGGAGGTCATCAACGAGGTGTTCGACCTGTTCGCGGCGCTCGACGCCACCGACGAGCAGCTCGACTTCCCGATCCTCTACGGATCCGGCCGCAACGGCTGGATGGCGAAGTCGCCGGAAGGCCCGAGCGACCAGGGCCTTGCCCCGCTCTTCGACCTCGTGCTCGATCACGTGCCCCCGGCGAAGACCGAGGAAGGCCCGTTCCGCATGCTCGGCACCCTGCTCGAGGCCAACCCCTTCCTGGGCCGCATCGTCACCGGCCGCATCGCTTCGGGCACGGTGAAGCCGAACCAGTCGATCAAGGTGCTCGACCGTGAAGGCAACGTGGTCGAGACCGGCCGCGTGTCCAAGATCCTGGCCTTCCGTGGTCTGGAGCGTCAGCCGATCGAGGTCGGCGAGGCCGGCGACATCGTGTCCATCGCGGGCCTCGTGAAGGGCTCGGTGGCCGACACCTTCTGCGCGCCCGAGAACGACACCCCGATCCAGGCGCAGCCCATCGATCCGCCGACCGTGACCATGTCGTTCATCGTCAACGACTCACCGCTCGCGGGCACCGAGGGCGACAAGGTGACGAGCCGCATGATCCGCGACCGCCTGTTCAAGGAAGCGGAAGGCAACGTGACCCTCAAGATCGAGGAAGCGGCCGACAAGGATTCGTTCTACGTCTCCGGCCGTGGCGAATTGCAGCTCGCGATCCTCATCGAGACCATGCGCCGCGAAGGCTTCGAGCTCGCCGTGTCGCGTCCCCGCGTGGTGTTCGAGAAGGACGAGAACGGCCAGCTCCTCGAGCCGATCGAGGAAGTGGTCATCGACGTGGACGAGGAGCATTCCGGCGTCGTCGTGCAGAAGATGTCCGAGCGCCGCGCCGAGATGGTCGAGATGAAGCCGTCGGGCGGCAACCGCCAGCGCCTCGTGTTCTACGCTCCGACCCGCGGCCTCATCGGCTACCAGAGCGAGCTTCTGACCGACACGCGCGGCACCGCCATCATGAACCGCCTGTTCCACGCCTACGAGCCCTACAAGGGTGAGATCGCGGGACGGCGCAACGGCGTGCTGATCTCCAACGACGCGGGCGAGGCCGTGGCCTACGCCCTGTGGAACCTGGAAGATCGCGGCCCGATGATGATCGAGCCCGGCTGGAAGGTGTATCAGGGCATGATCGTCGGCGAGCACAACCGCGAGAACGATCTCGAAGTGAACGTGCTGAAGGGCAAGAAGCTCACCAACATCCGCACGACCTCGAAGGATGAAGCCGTGCGCCTGACGCCGCCGATCCGCATGACCCTCGAGCGATCGCTCGCCTGGATCGAGGACGACGAGCTCGTCGAGGTGACGCCGAAGTCGATCCGCATCCGCAAGGCGATCCTCGACCCGAACGACCGCAAGCGCGCCGAGAAGCAGAAGGAAGCGCTGAGCGCTTAAGGACGCAACGCGTCGAGCAAAATCGAAAGGCCGCCTCCAGGGCGGCCTTTTTCTTTGACATCACTCCGTCGTCACCGGCCAGGGCCGGCCGTGATGCGAAGGGCCGGGCTTACCCTTCCGCCTTGCTGCCCTGCCCCTTCTTGGCGCCCTCGCCCATCGGGTTCGTGGAATCCTCGCCCGAGGCGTCGGGGTTCTCGCGCCCCTGCGGGGTCAGCCGGGGCGCACTGATGTCCTCTTCCGTCGCTTGACCGGGCTTCTTGCTTTCCGGCTGAGCCATGCTCGTCTCCTTTCGCGATCGTTATGAACTCGTCGAGTCCGTGGCATCGTGGTCGCCCGATTCCGGCAACGAGCCGGTTCCGGGCGTCGCATCGGGATTGGTCAGATCCGGCTTGTCGTGCGGCCCTGCGGCCGGAACCTTGCCGCCGGACGGTTTGTCGGAACCGGATTGCGGAGCCTGCCTCGTGGAGGCGGCGTCCTTCGCCGTATCCTCGGTGTGGTTGCCGTAGCCTGCGTTGCCCATGGCCGTGCTTCCTCAATCCTGCCGCTTGCCGTTCACGGCGGTCGCGCGTTCGATGGCCTCGGCCGTGGCGTCCTTGTCCTCGGGCGACAGGCTCGCATCGCTCAGATGCTTCGTGGTCTCGGGCGTCTCGGCCGCTGTGAGTTCGTCATGGCCGTCCATGCCAGCTTGGCTGGTCTGCCCGGTCTGGCCCTGACGGTAATTATAAGCCTCGCCGCCGGGCTCGCTCCACACCTTGCGCATGGTGGCATTGCCCTCGATGCCGCCGTCCCGGTTCGGATCGACCGGACTGTCGATCCCGCCGCGCTGCTCGTTGCGGATCTGATCTGCCGACTGCTCCTTCAATGAATGAGGCGCCTTGTGTTCCACCATGTCGAGCTCCTTGGGACATCGTCTGAAGTCATGTGCAGCAAGGAGAACCCGACCGGACAGGCGAAGTTCTGGCTACGCTTGGAAGGCCCGCCAACAAAAAGGGCGGCCGTGAAGCCGCCCTTTCCGAAGCGATGCGATGCGACGATCAGAGCCCTTCGAACAAGGCCGTCGAGAGATAGCGCTCGGCGAAGGAGGGCGCGACGGTGACGATGCGCTTGCCCTTGAACTCGGGCCGCGCGGCGACTTCGAGCGCCGCCGCCACGTTGGCGCCGGTCGAGATCCCGCCCGGAATGCCTTCGAGACGGGCGAGCCTGCGCGCCGTGTCGAAGGCCGTCTGATTGCCCACGGTCACCACCTCGTCGATGAGCGAGCGATCGAGCACGTCCGGGACGAATCCCGCACCGATGCCCTGGATCTTGTGAGGGCCGGGCTGGCCGCCGGAGAGGACCGGAGAATCCTCCGGCTCCACGGCGATCACCTTCATGCCGGCTAAGCGCGGCTTGATCACCTGGGCGACGCCCGTGATGGTACCGCCGGTGCCCACGGCCGCCACGAAGGCGTCGAGCTGGCCATTGGTGTCGTTCCAGATCTCCTCCGCCGTGGTCCTGCGGTGGATCTCCGGATTGGCCGGGTTCTTGAACTGTTGCGGGATGACCGAATTGGGAATCTCGTTGAGAAGTTCCTCGGCCTTGGCGACGGCGCCCTTCATGCCCATGGGGCCGGGGGTGAGCACGAGTTCCGCCCCGAGATAGGCCAGCATCTTGCGACGCTCGATCGACATGGTCTCGGGCATCACCAGGATCAACCTGTAGCCGCGCGCCGCCGCCACGAAGGCGAGTGCGATGCCGGTATTGCCGGAGGTCGGTTCGATCAGGGTCGTGTCCGGATTGATCTTCCCGGCCGCCTCCATGGCCTCGATCATGCTGACGCCGATACGGTCCTTCACGCTTGAAATCGGGTTGAAGAACTCGAGCTTCACGAGGATCTCGGCCTCGATCCCGCGCTCCTTGGGCAGCCGGTTCAGGCGCACGAGCGGGGTATTGCCGATCGTCTCGGTGATGGAGCCGTAGATGCGGCCGCGCCCTGGCTTGGTGTCCGATATGTTGACGGTGTCAGCCATGAATTTCCTCCTTCAGGTCGGAGGAAACTTAACCTTTCCTGCAAGGAGTGTCGATATTTCTCAAATTTCACGTCTCATATCGTGAAATCGATGGGAGAGGCCGTTTCGACCACGCCTTCCGCCTGTGCCTTCTGGCACAGGTCCTCCACCGTCACCTTGTCGAGTTCGGCCAAGAAAGCTTCGGTTCCATGCTGAACCAGAGGCGACACGACGGCCTCGGCGAGACGCGATTCCGGCAGCGGCGAGGAGCCGTCCTCCTCCAGGGCCGACATGGCGATGCGCACGATATCGCCGGCCGTGACCCGCCGTCGCTCTCGGGCCAGTTCATAGCCGCCACGGGGACCGCGCACGCCTTTCAGGACGCCCTGGCGGACAAGCGCCTGGAGCACCGGCTCCAGATAGCGTGGGGGCAGGTTGTGACGGGCGGCAAGCGCCTTGGCCGAGACCGGCATGGGCCGGGCATGGAGCGCGATGTCGGTGACGGCCGCGATGGCGAGAAGCGAGCGACGCGAGAGAAAATTCATGCGAGAGCCCCCTTATCCCAGCCCCGTCGAGCCGAAGCCGCCCGCGGCCCGGCCGGTCTCGTCGACCTCCCCCACCTCGACGGGTTCTACCACGGTGACCGATGCGATCACCATTTGGGCGATGCGCATGCCGCGCGAGACGGTGAAGGGCTCCGAACCGAGATTGACGAGAAGCACCTGCACCTCGCCGCGATAATCCGCGTCGATGGTGCCGGGCGCATTGAGCACGGTGACGCCATGCTTGAAGGCGAGGCCCGAGCGGGGACGCACCTGCGCCTCGAAGCCGGTCTCGAGCTGGAATACGAGGCCGGTGGGAACGAGCGCACGCTGCATCGGCTGCAGGACGATCGGCGCGTCGGCCGGATTGGCCGCGATGAGATCCATGCCGGCAGCGCCCGCCGTCTCATAGCGCGGCAGCGGCAGATCGGCCGCATGGGCGAGACGCTGAATCGGCAGACGGCGACTCATGGCTTTGCGTCTCCCATCAGGGTGCCCAGACGCTCGACGAGCCTCGCTGCGACATCGGACTTCGCCAGGGTCGGCCAGGTCTCCACGCCCGAGGCGGTCACGAGATGCACCGTGTTGCTGTCGCCGCCCATGACGCCACCCGCGCTGGACACGTCGTTGGCGACGATGAGATCGCAGCCTTTCCTGGCGAGCTTTTGCCGGGCGTGCTCGATCACGTGCTCGGTCTCGGCCGCGAAGCCTACCATGAGCGGCGGGCGGTTCTCGGTCCGATGTGAGATGGTGGCGAGAATGTCGGGGTTTTCCGTCAACGACAGGTTCGGCAGGGCGCCGTCCTTCTTCTTGATCTTCTGCTCGCCCGCATTGGCCACACGCCAGTCGGCGACGGCGGCGGCGAAGATCCCGATATCGGCCGGGAGGGCCTTCTCCACGGCCTGCAGCATCTCGCGGGCGCTTTCCACGTGCACGGTCGTCACGCCTGACGGATCCGGCAGCATCACGGGACCTGAGATCAGCGTCACGCGCGCACCGGCCTCGGCGGCGGCCTTCGCGATGGCATGGCCCTGCTTGCCGGAGGAGCGGTTGGCGATGTAGCGCACCGGATCGATGGGCTCGTGCGTCGGGCCGGAGGTGACGATCACGTGCTTGCCGGCGAGAGGCCCGGTCCGCACGAGCAGGCGTTCGGCCGCCGCCGCGATCTCCAGCGGTTCGGCCATGCGCCCGGGACCGAACTCCGCCTCCGCCATGGCGCCGTCGTTGGGCCCGACCACATGAACGCCGTCGGCCCGAAGCGTTTTCAGATTCCGCCCTGTCGCCGGATGCAGCCACATGCGCACGTTCATGGCCGGCGCGATCAGGATCGGCAGCGTGGTGGCGAGCAGCATCGTGGAGGCGAGATCGTCCGCATGGCCGCCCGCCATCTTGGCCATGAGATTGGCAGTCGCCGGCGCTACGACCACGAGGTCCGCGTCGCGGGCGAGGCGGATATGGCCGATATCGGCCTCGTCCTCGCGGTCGAACAGATCGGTGTGCGAGCGTTGGCCAGTCAGCGCGGAAGCCGCGAGCGGCGTGATGAATTGCTGCGCGCCATGGGTGAGAACGCAGCGGACAGAGGCGCCGCGCTCGCGCAGACGGCGAATGAGGTCGAGCGACTTGTAGGCCGCGATACCGCCGCCGATGACAAGGAGGATGCGTTTGCCTGAAAGCGCCGTCATGCGAAGCCTCTGAACAGCATGATCATCAGTGAGGCCGCGATGATCCACAAGGCCGCCACGCCCCAGCGGTTGCCCCGGGCTTCGGCGCGGCCGATGGCGGCAACGCTGTCCTGGTCGAGAGCGACGCCCTTCGCGGTCACATCCTCGAGCTGGTTGAGCACACGCTCGGCGCGCAGCGCCAGCTCCGGCAGGTCTCCGATGACGCCGGCGAGCGTCCACAATCCCTTACCCGCCTGTTCGACACGGCCGAGCGGGCCGAGATTGCGCTCGATCCAATCGCGAACCACGGGCTCCGAGGTGGTCCACATGTCGAGTTTCGGATCGAGGTTGCGGGCCACGCCCTCCACCACGACCATGGTCTTCTGCAGCATGACGAGCTCGATGCGAGTCGCCATGTCGAAGAGGGCCGTGATCTCGAAGAGAAGCGTCAGGAGCTTCGCCATCGAGATCTCGTCGGCCCGCCGGTCGTGGATCGGCTCGCCGATGGCCCGGATGGCCTGCGCGAAATCCTCGACCGAGTGATGCGGCGGCACGTATCCGGCCTCGAAATGAACCTGTGCCACGCGCAGGTAATCGCGGCGGATGAAGCCGAGCAGGATCTCGGCCAGGAAGCGCCGTTCCTTCATGCCGAGCCGGCCCATGATGCCGAAATCGACGGCGACCAGACGCCCCTCGGCATCCACGAACAGGTTGCCCGGATGCATGTCGGCGTGGAAATAGCCGTCGCGGATGGCGTGGCGCAGGAAGGACTGGATCACCGTCCGGCCGAGCGCCACCCGGTCGAGGCCCGCCGCCTCGATCCCGGCCAGATCGTTGAGGCGGATGCCCTCGATCCAGGTGGTGGTGAGCACGTCCCGGGCGGTGAGATCCCATTCCGGCTTCGGCACGCGGAAATCCGGATCGTCCTTGGTGTTTTCCGCCAGCTCCGAGACGGCGGCGGCCTCCAGGCGCAGATCCATCTCGACCGCGACGGAACGGGCGAGCGCCTCCACGATTTCCAGCGGCTTGAGGCGGCGGGCATCGGGAACCAGGCGCTCGAACAGGCGGGCGGCCGCCCGCATGGCCTGGAGATCGCGGGCAAAACCTTCGCGCACGCCGGGCCGCACCACCTTCACGGCAACGGTTTCCTCGCCGTCCGCGGTGCGGATGCGGGCCTTGTGCACCTGGGCGATCGAAGCAGCCGCGATCGGCTCGCTGAACTCGAGGAACAACACGTCGATGGGACGGCCGAGCGCGGCCTCCACCATGCGCGCCGCTTCCGCCCGCGGGAACGGGGGCATGCGGTCCTGCAGCCGCTCCAGGTCGCGCGCGGCGGCCACGCCGACGATGTCGGGGCGGGTCGCCAGGAACTGGCCGAATTTCACGTAAGAGGGCCCGAGCCGCGTCAGCGCCTTGGACAGACGCGCGGCGCCGTCGCCCGCCTGCGGCCGCTCGATCAGGCGCGCGACACGCAAGCCAAGACGGGCCGCCGGCGGCAGGGCGCTCGGATCGACGAGTGCGAGCGCGCCTTCACGGGCCAGCACGAAACCTGCATGGAGGTTCCGGGTGAAATGAACGAGGCTGCCGATCACGTGTCAGATCTTCCAGCCGGAATGGATGGCGACGACGCCCGCCGTCAATGTCCGGTGCGTGACGCGCTTGAACCCCGCCTCCTCGATCATCCGCGCGAAAGCGGCAGGCGTCGGGAAGCGTCGGATCGATTCTACAAGATACTGATAGGATTCCGCGTCGCCCGTCACCATGCCTCCGAGCTTCGGGATGACGTTGAAGGAATAGGCGTCGTAGATCTTGTCGAGGACGGGCACGTCGACCTTGGAGAATTCGAGGCACAGGAAGCGCCCGCCGGGCTTGAGCACCCGGTGCGCCTCGCGCAGCGCCGCATCGATGCGCGGCACGTTCCGGATGCCGAACGCGATGGTGTAGGCGTCGTAGGTCTTGGACTCGAGCGGCAGCTCTTCGGCATTGGCCTCGACGAAGTCGATACGGCCCTCATAGCGGTGGCCAGCCCGCTCGGCGCCGACCTTCAGCATCTCGCCGTTGATGTCGAGCACCGTCACCCGGGTCTGCGGTCCGCTCTCGTCCAGGATGCGGAAGGCCACGTCGCCGGTGCCGCCCGCCACGTCGAGATGGCGGAACGGCCGGTCGCGCGGCGGACGAAGGGTCGACACGAGGGCGTCCTTCCACAGGCGGTGGAGCCCGGCCGACATGAGGTCGTTCATGATGTCGTAGCGGCTCGCCACCGAGCGGAAGACCTCGTTGACCTTGCCCTGCTTCTCGCCGAGCGGCACGGACTGGAACCCGAAATGGGTGTTCTCGTCGGTCATGGTCCTCACCAACCTTCTCGTCATCACCTAGAGCATCGGACCCGGAACCGGGTCCACCTTCACTGGCATGGCCCTACGGGTCGCTGACGCGGCCCTCTGGGTCCGCACGATGCGCCAGTGTCGCGATCCATAGCGGAAGCAGGGCCGGATGGCTATGTAAGAGGTCTCAAGAAGCCGAGAGATGGTTGATGCCCGAACTTCCTGAAGTCGAAACCGTGCGCCGCGGCCTGGAGCCCGCCATGGTCGGCGCCCGCCTCACCAAGGTGACCCAGCGCCGGCCGGACCTGCGCTTTCCCTTTCCGGAACGGTTCGCCGAGCGCCTGGAAGGCCAGGAAGTCACGGCTTTGGGCCGCCGGGCCAAGTATCTCCTCGCCGATCTCGCCTCGGGCGAGGTGCTGGTGATGCATCTGGGCATGTCGGGGCGCTTTCTGGTGACGATGGAAGGCGCCACCCGTAGGCCGGGGGAGTTCCACCATGAGCACGGGGGCCTGGGGGCTCACGACCACGTGGTGTTCCAGCTCTCCAACGGGGCGACCGTCACCTACAACGACGCCCGCCGCTTCGGCTTCATGGATCTGGTGCCCCGGTCCGCCATCGAGACCTCGAAGCACTTCGCCGGGATGGGCATCGAGCCTCTCGGCAACGAGCTCTCGGGCGAGACCATCGCGCGGCTCTTTCAAGGCAAGCGTACGCCCCTGAAGGCCGCCCTCCTCGACCAGAGGCTGATCGCCGGCCTCGGCAACATCTATGTCTGCGAGGCCCTGTTCCGCACCGGCCTCCATCCGGAGGCGCCGGCCGGCTCGCTTGCGACGAAGAAAGGGAAGCCCACCGACACGGCATACCGATTGGCGGATGTCATTCGCGACGTGCTCGCCGAGGCCGTCGAGGCCGGCGGCTCGACCTTGCGGGACCATGCGCAGGTGGACGGCTCCCTCGGCTATTTCCAGCATTCGTTCCGGGTCTACGACCGGGAGGGAGAACCCTGCGTGACCCCCGCCTGCACCGGCACGGTGACCCGGCTCGTCCAGTCCGGACGTTCCACCTTCTATTGTCCGGAATGCCAGAAGCGGTCCTCGTCTTAAGACGGAAGGCGGCTTCCGGATTTCCGCTTGCCGTCCCCGAAAGCCTCGCCTACCGGTGTCTCATCCGACGATGAGGAGATGCCGGCATGGCTTTTGAGACGATTCTCGTTGAGACGCGCGGGAAAGTGGGGCTGATCACCCTCAACCGGCCCCAGGCCCTGAATGCGCTCAATTCCGCGCTTCTGGGCGAGGTGAACCAGGCGCTCGACGCCTTCGAGGCGGATCAGACGATCGGCTGCATCGTCATCACCGGTTCGGAGAAGGCCTTCGCGGCGGGCGCGGACATCAAGGAAATGGCCGAGCTCACCTATCCGCACACCTACATGGCCGACTTCTTCTCGGGCTGGGAGAAGGTTTCGGGCCGGCGCAAGCTGATGATCGCCGCGGTGGCGGGTTTCGCCCTCGGCGGAGGCTGCGAGTTCGCCATGATGTGCGACTTCATCATCGCGGCGGACAACGCCAAGTTCGGCCAGCCGGAGATCAAGCTCGGCGTCATGCCGGGCATGGGCGGCACCCAGCGCCTGACCAGGCTCATCGGCAGGGCCAAGGCCATGGAGATGTGCCTGACGGGCCGCATGATGGGTGCCGAGGAGGCCGAGCGTTCCGGCCTCGTGGCCCGGGTGGTCCCGCTCGCCGACCTCCTGAACGAGGCTCTGAAGACGGCCGAGACCATCGCGTCCATGTCGCTGCCCATCGCCATGATGACGAAGGAAACCATCAACCGCGCCGATGAGGTCTCGCTCTCCGAGGGCATTCGCTTCGAACGGCGCCTGTTCCACGCCATGTTCGCCACCGCCGACCAGAAGGAAGGGATGAGCGCCTTCGTGGGCAAGCGGGCGGCCGAGTTCAAGAATCAGTAGACGTGACCGACATCGGCTTCGATATGATCGCGGCGCTCGCCGCGGTCTCCTTTCTTGCGGGTTTCGTGGATTCCATCGCCGGGGGCGGCGGGCTTCTGACCGTTCCCGCCCTCCTGCTCGCGGGTCTCGATCCGGCCCAGGCCATCGCCACCAACAAGGTGCAGGGCTCGGTCGCCGCCGCCTCGGCCACCTATACCTTCGGCCGCAAGGGGCTGATCGAGTGGCGCAAGGCCTGGGGCTTCACCCTGGTGGCGTTCTCAAGCAGCATCGCCGGCGCCCTGTGCGTGCAGTTCCTGCCGCGCTCCGTATTGGAAGTGCTGATCCCCGTGCTGCTCATCGCCATGGCGATCTACTTCGCCCTCTCGCGCAAGATGAAGGACGAGGATGCCCATGCCCGCATGACCGCGCTGGCCTTCGGCCTCACCGCGCCGGTCGCCATCGGCTTCTACGACGGCATTTTCGGGCCCGGCGCCGGCTCCTTCTATATGCTGGCCTTCGTGACGCTCCTGGGCTACGGGGTCATCAAGGCGACGGCCCATACCAAGCTGGTCAATTTCGCGAGCAACTTCGGCAGTCTCCTTCTCTATGCGTCGACGGGCGCGGTGGTCTGGCCGGTGGGGCTCGCCATGGCCGCGGCCTCCTTTCTTGGCGCCCAGGCCGGATCGCGACTGGCCATGCATCTGGGCTCCCGGATCATCCGCCCGCTCCTGGTCCTGGTATCGGGCCTCATGGCGCTCAGGCTCCTGCTCGACCCGGCCAATCCCTGGCGCCAGGCCCTTCAGAAGGCCTCCCTGGCGCTTTTTTGACGCGCAAAGGCCTATGGTCGTTGACGTTCGCGGGCTTCGCGTCTATAAGCCGCCTCACATGAGCCCGCGCGTCCCGCGGGCTCTTCGGTTTCCATGCAATCAACCGATCGCTGCCGGAGCTCTCGACGAGCTCGAGTTTGGCGCATCGGGATTTTAAAAGAACGAGGATGGGCCATGGCCAACACCGTGTCCGCCAAGAAGATGACCCGCAAGATCGCGAAGCGCACCGCGGTCAACAAGTCGCGTCGCAGCCGGATGCGGACGTTCGTCCGCAAGGTCGAAGAGGCCATTGCTTCCGGCAATCAGACCGAGGCCGTCGCCGCCCTGCGCGCCGCCGAGCCCGAGATGATGCGTGCCGCTCAGAAGGGCATCGTGCACAAGAACACCGCGTCGCGGAAGGTCTCGCGCCTCGCGAGCCGCATCAACGCGCTGAGCGCTTAAAAGCAGCCGTCACGGCTGACTTTTCATCGTCGATCAGACCCGGCCTCGTGGCCGGGTTTTTTCGTTTCCGGAGCTGGATTCGGGCTCCGAATTTTATCCACACGGCAGCTTGACTTTATCCCCGATCGACAGGTTGGACGCTCCACAACACGGATTCAAACTGCACAGAAAACATTCATTTTATTCAATAGCTTAGCAGGCAAAGCATCGCAAAGCATCAGAATCACCCACGAGTCGCGGCGAATCGGTTCTGAATCAAGGTTGCGAAAAGACTCTTTTTTCAGGCCTCCGGACAGGCTGTGATGGAACTGTGAATCAGTTGAAGAGTCAGGACTTTAAAGCCCAGATTCAAAACCTGTGGACGAGGCTGTGAACGCAGCCGGGGGCTTGTGAGCGCCTGCGACTCGACTCGGCCGTATTGCACCCCATCCCGCACCCTGTGTAAGGTCAATTTGCTTCAACGGCTCGCCGTGAAGTCATTCACTCAAAGTTCGAACTAAATTCACCATGTGCGGGGATAAGTCGTTGTTTCATTCTCTCAGGAAGCAAGCGAAGGCTCGTCCCTTACCGAGAGGTAGACTTGATAGACCTTGAGTGAAGGCAAAGGAGGCGGCAGTCAGCGACCGTCTCGACTTAAAAGTAGTCAAATAATCTTTAGTACAATTGGGGGCGCCACGTTTTGGATAACCTGTGAGGCCTTTGTGCCTTGGTGTTCGAAACGGGTCATGCGTGGGGGTTTCCGACCTTAAAGAAGGCGGAACCTCGTGGAGGGACATTGATGTATCGCAGCGAAGATCACCGCACCTTTGCCGCTCCCAGCGAGAACGGCATGGAGGCTCCGGGCGAGCAATCGGCATCGGATGTGTGGACCCGGGTCAAGCGCCGTCTCCGGGCCGAGCTTGGGGAGGACATCTTCGCCAGCTGGTTCGGACGCCTGGAGCTGGATTCGGTAATCGAGGGCTGCGCCTATCTCACCGTTCCCACCCGCTTCCTGAAAAGCTGGATCGAATCCCATTATGCCGACCGGGTGCTGGCTGTTTACCGCTCCGAGAGCGGCGACGTGGAGCGCGTCTCCATCGGCGTGCGCAGCACCCTCGGGCGCGATCCGGCCGCTCAGCGCCGGGTGAGCGAGGCGCCCCGTCCGGCGCCGACCGCCTCCATGGCGCTCCCGAGCACCTCGGGAGAGATCAAGGCCCCGTCCATCGCGGCTCCCCAGGAGGAGCGTGGCGAGAACGGCGATCTCGGCGGCGCGCCGCTCGATTCCCGTCTCACCTTCGAGAGCTTCATCGTCGGCCGCTCCAACGCGCTCGCCCATGCGGCCGCGGACCGGGTCGCCCATGCGCAGAACGGCCAGGCGATCTACAATCCGCTTTATCTTCACGCGGGCGTCGGCCTCGGCAAGACTCATCTTCTCCACGCGATCGGCCATGAAGTGCGCGCGCAGGGCCGCCGCGTCATCTACCTGACCGCCGACCGCTTCATGTACGGCTTCGTGGCTTCCCTGAAGGCGCAGACGTCGCTGGCCTTCAAGGAGCGTCTTCGAGGCATCGACCTGCTCATCATCGACGACGTGCAGTTCATCCAGGGCAAGCAGATCCAGCAGGAATTCGGCCACACCCTGAACGCCCTCATCGATGCGGGCCGTCAGATCGTGATCGCCGCCGACCGACCGCCGGCGGATCTGGAGAACCTGGACGAGCGCGTGCGCTCGCGCCTCGCCGGCGGCCTCGTGGTCGAGGTCAGCGCCCTCGACGAGGCGCTGCGAACCTCGATCCTCACCACCCGCGTCGAAGCTCTGAAAACCATCCATCCGACCTTCGAGGTGGGCCCGAACGTGATCGCCTATGTGGCCCGCGCCATCACGGCCAACGGGCGCGATCTCGAAGGCGCCGTGAACCGGCTGCTCGCCCATGCGACCCTCACCGGCTCCTCCATCACCCTGGAGACCGCCGAGACGGCGATCCGCGACCTCGTGCGCAACCGCGAGCCGAAGCGGGTCAAGATCGAGGATATCCAGAAGCTGGTGGCCTCGCGCTACAACGTCTCCCGCTCGGACATCCTCTCGGAGCGCCGCACCGCCGCCGTGGTGCGCCCGCGCCAGATCGCCATGTACCTGTCCAAGGTGCTCACCCTGCGCTCACTGCCCGAGATCGGCCGCCGCTTCGGCGGGCGCGATCACACCACGGTGCTCCATGCGGTGCGCAAGATCGAGAAGGCTCTGGGCGAAGACCATGCCCTGTCCGACGAGGTCGAACTCCTGAAGCGGATGCTGCAGGAGTAAGCCTTCCGCATCGGCCGCCGCAGGCGATAGGGGCCGGGGATCACCCGGCCTTGCTTTCTCAGGCGACAAAAGCCAACATTGCTGCCCTGCTTGTCCCGCCCAAGGCTCATCCTTGGCGGGATTGGGCCAAGAATTTCACCGAAACCGGGTGCTGGGTTATGAGAGTTACCGTTGAGCGCGCCGCTCTGCTGAAGGCGTTGGGGCATGTGCACCGCGTCGTCGAGCGCCGCAACACCATTCCGATCCTGTCGAACGTCCTGTTGCGTGCAGACGAAGGATCGCTTCGCCTCAAGGCCACCGACCTCGACATCGAGGTGACGGAGACAATCCCGGCCGAGATCACGGATGCCGGCTCGACCACCGTTCCGGCCTACATGATCTACGACATCGTGCGCAAGCTCTCCGACGGCGCCCAGGTGTCGCTCGAGATGACCGCCGATATGGGCCAGATGCAGATCCGCTCCGGCCGGTCGCGCTTCATGCTGCAGGCCCTGCCGGAAAGCGACTTCCCGGATCTCGCCGCCGGCGACCTTCCCCATCGCTTCACCCTGGCGGCGAGCGACCTCAAGCGCCTGATCGAGAAGACGCAATTCGCGATCTCGACGGAGGAGACGCGCTACTACCTCAACGGCATCTATCTCCACACCATCGATGCGGGCGGCTCCATCGTCATGCGTGCGGTCGCCACCGATGGACACCGTCTCGCCCGGGTCGAGATCCCGGCGCCCACGGGCTCGGAAGGCATGCCCGGCGTGATCGTGCCGCGCAAGGCCGTGGCCGAGATCGTCAAGCTCGTGGAGGACGGCTCCGAGAACGTCACCGTCGAACTGTCGTCCGCCAAGGTGCGCCTGACCTTCGACGGCGTGGTGCTGACCTCCAAGCTCATCGACGGCACCTTCCCCGATTACCAGCGCGTCATCCCGGCCGGGAACGACAAGGTTCTCGTGGTCGAGCGCGCCGATTTCTCCAAGGCCGTGGACCGCGTCTCCACCATCTCGTCCGAGCGCGGACGCGCGGTGAAGCTTGCCCTGGGCGACGGGCGCCTGACGCTCACCGTCAACAACCCGGATTCGGGCAGTGCGACGGAAGAGATCGAGGTCGATTACGATGCCGCACCGATCGATATCGGCTTCAACGCCCGCTATCTGCTCGACATCACGTCCCAGCTCGACGGCGACACCGCCCTGTTCAAGCTCGCCGATCCCGGCTCCCCCACCATCGTCCAGGACCGCGAAGGAGCCTCGGCGCTCTACGTCCTGATGCCGATGCGGGTGTAACCGCACCGACAATCGAACTCCACGTCATCACCGGCCTTGTGCCGGTGATCTCGCTTTGATGAGCCGCAACGCTCTTCCTGATCGAGATAGCGGGCACAAGCCAGTCATGGCAAAGTGTTGGCTTGGATACAGGGCCAACAAACACTCCAAAGCCGCTTTGGCCGTGCCGACGCTTGATCTTTCGTCCCCGCTCCTGAATGAAGGGGAGGCATGTCCTCCTCTCCTGTTGCCGTTTCCCGAATCGTCCGCTTGATTCTCCAGGACTTCCGCACCTATGCGAGCCTGGACCTCACCGTCTCGCGCCCGCTGGTGGCGCTGGTGGGCGAGAACGGGGCCGGCAAGACTAACGTGCTGGAGGCGATCTCTCTCTTCATGCCGGGTCGCGGCCTGAGGCGCGCGGAACTGGGCGAGATGGCGCGCCAGGACGGGCCGGGCTCCTTCGCCATTTCCGTGACCCTCGATGCCCCTTACGGCGAGCACCGGCTCGGCACCGGCATCGAGCCTCAAGGGGAGAGCTCCCGCGCCTCGCGCGTCTGTCGCATCGACGGCATGCCCGCCTCCTCGCCCACGGCCTTCGCCGAGTTCCTGCGCATTGTCTGGCTCACGCCGGATCTCGACGCCCTGTTCCGCGGCCCCGCCGGCGACCGGCGGCGCTTTCTCGACCGGCTCGTGCTCGCGGTCGATGCGGAGCACGGCTCGCGGGTGAATGCGCTCGAGCGGGCGCTGCGCTCGCGCAACCGCGTGCTCGAGGACAATCCCGACGACCGGCTCTGGCTCGACGCGCTCGAACGGGAGGTGGCGGAACTCGCCATCGCGGTCGCGGCCGCCCGCCGCGAGACCGTGGAGCGGCTGGCGAGCCTCATCCTCGAAACCCGCGAGGACGAATCGCCCTTCCCCTTCGCTACGATGGGCCTGGAAGGCGATCTCGACACGCTCGTGGCCACCCTTCCGGCCGTCGATGCCGAGGACCGCTACCGGGCGATCCTGCGCGATTCCCGCGCCCGCGACCGGGCCGCCGGGCGCACCCTCGTCGGTCCCCAGGCCTCGGACCTTCTCGTGCGCCATGGCCCGAAGGACATTCCCGCCAACACCGCCTCCACGGGCGAGCAGAAGGCGCTGCTGATCGGCCTCGTGCTCGCCCATGCCCGGCTCGTCGCCAGCATGAGCGGCATCGCGCCCTTCGTGCTCCTCGACGAGGTCGCGGCCCATCTCGACCCCCGCCGCCGGGCCGGGCTCTACGATGCCCTTGAATCGCTTGGCGGACAGGTCTGGATGACGGGCGCGGATCCGGGCCTCTTCGCCGAGCTGCGGGGCCGGGCCGACCTGCTGCATGTGTCGCCCGGCGTGATCGAACCCATCACAATTCCTTGATGGTCCGGAAGGCCACTTGGCCTTATGGTGAGGCAACATTGTCTCTTCCGGTTCGAGAACCATGGATCCCGCGGGCCTGCTGCTCTTCTCTTCCGCCCTGTTCATCGCTGCCGCCTCGCCCGGCCCGGGCATCGCCGCCATCGTCGGGCGCGTCCTCGGCCGCGGACCGAAGGAAGCGGTGGCGTTCAGCGTCGGCGTGGCGCTGGGGGACGTGGTCTGGCTGACCTTCGCCATCCTCGGCCTGGCGGCGCTCGCCCAGGCCTTCCACGAGGTATTCCTGGTCATCAAATATGCCGGCGCCGCCTATCTGCTCTACATCGCCTACAAGATCTGGACGGCGCCGGCGCTGGCCAGAGATGTCGCGGCCAACGCGCGGCCGGAGCACCCGGCCAAGCTTCTCTTCGGCGGGCTCGCCCTTACCCTGGGCAACCCGAAGACCATCGTGTTCTACCTCGCCCTCCTGCCCACGATCCTCGATCTCACCCGGATCACCTTGCTGGGCTATGCGGAGCTGGTGGCGGCGACCGTAAGCGTGCTGGGCGTGGTCTTTGCCGTCTATATCGTGCTCGCCGCCCGCGCCCGGCAGCTTTTCACGACCCCGAAGGCCATCCGGATCCTCAACCGCACGACCGGCGCCCTCCTGGCCGGCGCCGCGGCTGCCGTTGCGTCGAGGTAAGACCTTGGCGATTCTCGGCCCTTTGATCCTGATCTTCTTGGGGACCGTCGTCGTACTACTCTATCGCCGTTGGCAGCTTCGTTCTGCCGCGCGCCTTGGTGTTTTGATCCTCTGGCTTGTTCTCGCCCTGGTCTGCAGCTTTGCGTTTTACGATCGGTACTGGCTTTGGCGGGACTGCTTCAACGAGCTTGGCCGCTGCTACGATAGCAACGCAGGTGTTATGGTCGAACAGTCAGGTCTGATCTGGGGGATCCTGACCCTTCCCTTCGGCCTGCTTGCGATCAGGGGTCTTCGGCAGCTTCTGAGGCAAAGAACCGCCCCTCCGAGCCCTGATTCGGCAGATTTTGGTGGATTTTTCTTCCCCTTTCCACGCGCGCGTATGCGCGTGGGGGTGAAATTTCAACGATTCGTCACTAAATATCTGATCTGACGAATCAAAACACCGGCGTGCCTGTCCTTTTCTGCGCGTCCTGAAGGATCCCAAATGGCCGAACCTGCTATCAACGTGAATGCCGACGCCTATGGCGCGGAATCGATCAAGGTCCTCAAGGGCCTTGACGCGGTACGCAAGCGGCCGGGCATGTATATCGGCGATACCGATGACGGCTCGGGCCTGCACCACATGGTCTACGAGGTGGTGGACAACGCCATCGACGAGGCGCTCGCCGGTCACGCAACGGAAGTCACGGTCACGCTCAATGCGGACGGCTCGGTGACGGTCACCGACAACGGCCGCGGCATTCCCACCGACATCCACCAGGGCGAAGGCGTCTCGGCCGCCGAGGTCATCATGACCCAGCTGCACGCGGGCGGTAAGTTCGACCAGAATTCCTACAAGGTTTCCGGCGGCCTGCACGGCGTGGGCGTCTCGGTGGTGAACGCGCTCTCCACCTCCCTGAAGCTGCGCATCTACCGCAACGGCAAGGAACACTTCATGGAGTTCCGCCACGGCGACGCGGTGGCACCCCTGGCCGTCATCGGCGACGCGCCGGGCAAGCGCGGCACGGAGGTGACCTTCACTCCCTCGCCCGAGACCTTCACCATGGTGGAGTTCGATTACGCGACCCTGGAGCACCGCCTGCGCGAGCTGGCGTTCCTGAACTCGGGCGTGCGCATCATCCTCACCGACAAGCGCCATGCGGAGCACAAGCGCGAGGAGCTGATGTACGAGGGCGGCGTGGAGGCCTTCGTGCGTTATCTCGACCGCGCCAAGACCCCGCTGATCCAGCAGCCGGTCATGATCCGCTCCGAGAAGGACGGCATCGGCGTCGAAGTGGCCCTGTGGTGGAACGACTCGTACCACGAGAACGTGCTCTGCTTCACCAACAACATCCCGCAACGCGACGGCGGCACGCACCTGGCGGGCTTCCGCGCGGCGCTGACGCGCCAGGTTAACGGCTATGCGGAGTCATCGGGCCTCACGAAGAAGGAAAAGGTCTCGCTCACCGGCGACGATTGCCGCGAAGGCCTGACCGCCGTCGTCTCCGTGAAGGTGCCGGATCCGAAGTTCTCGTCGCAGACGAAGGACAAGCTCGTTTCCTCCGAAGTGCGTCCCGCCGTCGAGAACGTGATGAACGAGGCGCTCAACAACTGGCTCGAGGAGCACCCGCAGGAGGCGCGCACCCTCGTCGGCAAGGTAGTGGAAGCCGCCGCCGCCCGCGAGGCGGCCCGTAAGGCGCGTGAGCTCACCCGCCGCAAGGGCGCGCTCGACATCGCGTCGCTTCCCGGCAAGCTCGCCGATTGCCAGGAGCGCGATCCGTCGAAATGCGAATTGCTGCTCGTCGAGGGCGATTCCGCCGGCGGCTCTGCCAAGCAGGGCCGCGACCGCGCCTTCCAGGCCGTGCTGCCACTGCGCGGAAAAATCCTGAACGTGGAGCGCGCGCGCTTCGACAAGATGCTGTCGAGCCAGGAGATCGGCACGCTGATCACCGCGCTCGGCACCGGCATCGGCCGTGAGGAATTCAACCTCGACAAGCTGCGCTACCACCGCATCATCATCATGACCGACGCGGACGTGGACGGCTCGCACATCCGCACCCTGCTGCTCACCTTCTTCTTCCGGCAGATGCCGGAACTGATCGAGCGCGGGCACCTCTACATCGCGCAGCCGCCGCTCTACAAGGCGACCCGCGGCAAGTCCTCGATCTACCTGAAGGACGAGCGCGCGCTGGAAGATTACCTGATCGGCGAAGGCGTCGAGAACGCCGCGCTGCAGCTCGAAACCGGCGTGGCCTTCCAAGGCGACCAGCTGAAGGGTCTGATCGACGAGTCTCGCCTCGTCCGCCAGGTGCTCAACAGCCTGCACACCCGCTACGACCGCAAGGTCGTGGAGCAGGCGGCCATCGCCGCTGCGCTGCGTCCCGACGTGGTCGAGGATCCGCAGAAGGGCCCCGCCGCTGCGACCTATATCGCGCAACGCCTCGACGCGATCTCGGAAGAGCTCGAACGCGGCTGGACCGGCGAGGTTCGCGAGGGCGGCTACGTCTTCTCGCGCACCGTGCGCGGCGTGACGCAGACCGCGACCCTCGACCAGGCCCTGATTGCCAGCCAGGAAGCCAAGAAGCTCGACGAGCGCGCCAAGAATCTGCAGGACGTGTACGCGAAGCCTGCGAAACTCGTGCGCAAGAACGACGAGATGCAGATCGACGGTCCGCTCTCGCTGTTCAACGCCGTCATCGCGTCCGGCCGCAAGGGCCTGCAGCTCCAGCGCTACAAGGGCCTCGGCGAGATGACCGCCCAGCAGCTCTGGGAAACGACCCTGGACCGAGACGTGCGCTCGCTGCTGCAGGTGAAGGTCAAGGACACGACGGACGCCGACGATCTCTTCGTCAAGCTCATGGGCGACGTTGTGGAACCGCGCCGCGAGTTCATCCAGGAAAACGCACTCTCGGTGGCGAACCTGGACGTGTGATGAAATCCATGTTGGACAGTCACGCAAATACTGCGAATCGCGAACCAATTAATGCGAAGTGATCCATCAAATCGGCTATAGGGGACCAATTGGTAGAAGGCTAAAATCTTGTCCCCTGGTGTAGAAGTCTGACTCTAACCCGGGGGTATCCTGACTCGAATCGGCGAAAAGGCTGACTCTTCGGTCCTTGCAGCCTTGGGTTGTGTGCGGACTGACGGGACCGGGCGCATCCGCCAAGGATTGAAAAAGGCCCACCTCCTTCAGGAAAGGCGGGCCTTTTTTCGTCCAGACGGCCTCAACATCCCTGCATCGAGTCCTTTGGCTGAGTCCAGGCTGCCCGCCCAACACCAGGCGCACGAGTCCTGCGGGTCTGGGACATCCAAGTGCCGGGGTCCGCCGTCCCGTGCGTCAGGACCCGGACCTCAGCGCCAGTTCACGTAGCTCTTGCTGACCTCCCACTGGAGGGATTCGTAGGTGTAGCCCTCGGCTGGCCCTTAGTACGACGACACCGGCCAGCAACCCACGTGGGTCTCGCCCGGTCCCAGGATTCGATCGCTCGAGAGCGAATAAGCATTCATGACGGAACTGCTGTAGCCCGGCTTGTAGGCCGAGAGGCTGAAGCTCACCGACGAGAGCGTCCTGTCGGGTGACCTGTTCGTGACGTCCACCATCACCGGATAGCGGGGGTCGGCACAGGCCGTCCGGCTGCCGCGTGCCCGCATGACGACCTGGGCCAGCTCCCTTTCCCGGGCCTCCGCCCGGCGTCGGTCCGGTTGGTTCATGAAGAGGAACAGGGCGCCACCCCGACAACGAGAACGCCGAGCAGCGCGAACATCTGCCTCGGAAACGAGAAGAAAAGGAATAGGGCGATCCCTATCCCGGCGATCCCTGCCATGTTTGTGCCCCCGGCTCGCGGCAAGGGGCGATATTACGGAACAGCCAACGCCTGCCAAGCTGGTCGCGTCTCATGGCAGTGGATCGTGTCGGGCACATCGCCATCCCGGGGATTTCCCCGCATTCCACAGTAAAGAACAAATTAAGAACATTGCCCTGGAGACTGGAGCGGCGAATCAGTATCGTCGCGGCTCTCAAGGGAGGTGACGATGACCGATCAGGTACATCCTGCGTGCGACACGGACCGGATGGAGGCGGACGTCACGGCCGTGATCGAGGCCTGCGGCGGCGATCCGAGAACGGCCATCAAGGCCCTTCTCGTCGAGCAGGAGATCCTCGAGCAGCGGATCGCGCGCCTAGCGTCGGCGCTGTCGTTTGGCTACGTCCGCGGAAGTACGGGTGCCAACCGTCCCGACCCCGCACGTCCATGATGTTCCAGCTTTGCCCGCGCCCGACCGAAACACCTGAGCGACCCGGAGGATCCAATCCCATGCGACGCGGTCATTCGAGAAAGTCCCGGCGCCTCATGACTCGGGAGGTTGCCGACAGGCTCCTGGAGTCCCTGCGTCCGACTCGCCATCTCCTCACGCGGACGTTGGCTGATATCCCGATCGGCGGCCCGGAATACCGTCAGATCGATCGCGTGGTGCAGGAGATCGATGGACTCGCCGAGATCCTGATCGGCGACGGGGCCCACTACCATCAGAAGGTCCATTCCATACCGATGCCCGACCCGGGACATGGCGGCGAATAGATATGGGAAAGGCGCGTGTCCAAACTGCACAGAGCGAATGATCTCAGGCAATCGGCAGTTGCCCAAAGTCCGGTTATCGCTGCATCACCGACATTTGGTGTACTTCCGCTTGGTGCCATTACCGGACGTTCCGTAGCTGACGGGACGACGCAGATTCGGGAACGGACTATGTCTCAAGTAGGACACGGGGCGCGCCTGAGATAATTCCGCCGCCCTTCTGGTTTACTGGAAAACCTTATCTAACGTGATGGGCAGGTCGCGTACACGCTTCCCGGTCGCGTGATGGACCGCATTGGCGATCGCGGCGGCAACGCCGACGATGCCGATCTCGCCCAAACCCTTGATGCCGAGCCGGTTGATGGTGCCGTCCGGCTCGTCGACGAAAATCACCTCGACGTCGTGTATGTCGGCGTTCACCGGCACGTGGTATTCCGCGATGTTGGCATTCATGACGCGCCCGAAGGTGTGGTCGAGGAGCGTTTCCTCGTGCAGCGCCATGCCGATGCCCCATACCACCCCGCCCAGAATCTGGCTGCTGGCAGTCTTGGTGTTCAGGATGCGCCCGGCAGCGACCGCATTGACGACGCGGGTAACCCGGATAACCCCGAGTTCCTCGTCTACCTTGACCTCGGCGAAGACGGCCGAATGCGTGTTGTGCGAATGCGCTTCGTTCTTGGGAAAGTGCGTTGTCTCCTCCCGCTCGATGCGATCGATTCCGCCCTGCCGCATGGCGTCCGCAATCGACACCGCACGGGCCGGGTCCTTGTTGCCCACGATCTTGCCGTCAGCGAGCCGGACGTCATCGGGCTCAACGTCCGAAAGTGGCGAATTCGGCGCCTTCTTGGCGAGGTTCAGCAATTCGCTGCGAATCACACCAGAGGTCGTCACGATCGCATTGGCAACCGACGCCGCAATCCATGACCCTCCTTCGACGGGTGATTGCGGCAGCGTCGAGTCGCCGAGCTTGACGCTGATGTTCTCGATCGGAAGGCCCAGCATGTCGGCAGAGACCTGAGCCATGATCGTATAAGTGCCGGTGCCGATATCGGAGGTTGCGCAGGACACCTCGGCGTGACCGTTGGCGGTGAGCACGATGCGCACCGCGACCGGCACCTGCAATGCCTCCCAGACGCCGGTCGCCATTCCCCAGCCCACCAGCTCGCTACCATCGCGCATCGAGCGCGGCTCAGGGTTGCGCTTGTCCCAGCCGAACGCTTCGGCGCCTCTGTGATAGCATTCCCGCAGGTTCTTGCTGCTGTAGGGCCGGTCTGCAATCTGGTCCCGGTCCGAATAACAACGCAATCTCAGATCGAGAGGATCGAGTCCGAGCGCGACCGCGAGCTCGTCCATGGCGCATTCGAGAGCATAAACGCCGGTCGCCGCGCTTGGTGCACGCATGTCGCACGAGCTTGGAAGGTCAAGGGGCGCGAGCCTGTGCGCGTATGTCGTATTAGGGCACCGATAGAGCAGGCCGGACCAGCCGGTCTCCTGCCGGTAGAAGTGCTCGTATTGCGAGGTCACGGTGACCGCGTCGTGCGAAATCGCCTCCAGAGTTCCGTCGGCTTTCGCACCGAGATCGATCCGCTGGATCATGGCCGGCCGATAGCCGAGCCCGTACATCTGCTGTCGGGTGAGCCCGACACGTACGGAGCGCTTCAATGCGAGCGCCGCCAAGGCGGCCAGCACCACCTGATATTGCGGCCGCAACCCTGAGCCGAACGCTCCGCCCGTGAAGGGCGAGAGCACGCGGACGCTGCCCGGTGCGAGCTCGAGCGCGCCGCAGAGATAGCGTTGGACATTCTGAACGCCCTGGGTCTTGTCGTAGACGGTAAGCTTGCCATCAGGCTCGTACATCACGGTCGAGGCATAGAGCTCGATCGGGTTGTGATGCTCGATCGGGACGGAATACTCGCCTTGATGGCGCACGGCCGCTGCCGCGAGTGCTGCCTTGGCGTTGCCGCGCGGCTTTGGTGGGGCGAAGGGGCTCGAGCCGGGTTCCGCAGCAGCTTTCAAGACAGATTCCACATCACGCTGGCGTTGCATGTCCGTGACGTGCGGCTCCTCGTGGTAGTCGACCTGAACCAGGGACGCCGCGAACTGGGCGGTCTCCAGATCGTTGGCCACAACCAGCGCCACCGGCTGACCGTCGAACAGGATCGCGTCATCGTACAGAGGCCGGAACGGCGAACCGTCTGGCGCCAAATCGTCCTTATAGCCGCTGTCGCCGTCGGCCATCCGAGGCCGGTTCGTGTGGGTAAGTACGTCGATCACGCCGTCGACCCGCAAGGCATCGCTCACGTCGATGCGCGCGACTCTGCCCTTGGCGATGGTTGATGTGACGACGCTGCCGTGTGCAAGGTCGGCGGCCTTGGGTTCTGCTGCGTATTTTGCCGCGCCCGTGACCTTCGCATGGCCATCGACGCGGGATGTGGCGGTGCCGATATAGGTCATGACAGTCACCGGATCTTCTTGATGGCCTGGACTTGAGGCGTGCCACGCGCGGCCTGAGTCAAGGTGCGTTCGATCGCACGACGGGCAAGGCCGATTTTGAAATCGTTGTGCCCGAAGCCACGGCTATTCTGCAGCAGGATGTCGGCTGCTTTGGCAAAAGCCTCACGATCAGGAGCCTCGCCCTGCAAGGCCGCTTCGGCTTCCGTTCTCCGCCAGGGCTTGTGCGCCACGCCGCCGAGTGCGAGCCGCGCTTCCTTGATGCGCCCATTCTCGAACTCCAGGGCCGCCGCGACCGACACGAGTGCAAATGCATAGGACAGCCGATCCCGGATCTTCAGATAGCTGTAGTTGGCAGCGAAGCCCTTAGGCGGCAGTTCGACGGCGACAATGATCTCGTCCGGCGCGAGGTTAGTGTCGATCTCCGGGGTATCGCCTGGCAGGCGATGGAAATCGGCGAAGGGGATCGCGCGCTCCCCGGATGGCCCTGCGACATGCACCATAGCCTCGAGCGCCGCGAGCGCGACGCACATGTCGGACGGATGCGTCGCGATGCAGGCTTCGCTCGTCCCAAGGATGGCATTGATGCGGTTGATGCCTGTGATTGCAGAGCAGCCGCTGCCGGGATCGCGCTTGTTGCATGGGGTCACCGTGTCATAGAAGTACAGGCACCGCGTGCGCTGCATCAGATTTCCGCCGGTCGATGCCATGTTGCGCAATTGCTGCGACGCACCCGCCAGGATCGCGCTCGACAACAAGGGATAGCGCGCTTCGACCAGTGGATGGTAGGCCAAGTCGCTGTTCGGCACGAGCGCACCGATGCTCAGGCCCCCGCTCGGAGCTTCCTCGACAGTCCTGAGAGGCAGATGCGAGATGTCGATGAGCCGCCCGGGGCGTTCAACATCGTACTTCATCAGATCCACGATGTTGGTGCCCCCTGCGATGAAGCTGGCGTCCGGATCGGCTGCGATCTGTCGGAGAGCGTCGCCAACGTCGGTCGCTTGGGAAAATTGAAAGTTGATCATGGCTTGCCCCCCATGACAGCCATGGCCTGCTGGATCGCCGCGACGATCCTGGGATACGCACCGCAGCGGCAGATATTCCCGCTCATCAGTTCGCGGATCTCGTCAGCGCTATGCGCCCTCCGCTCACTGATCAAAGCAACGGCCGACATGATCTGGCCGGGCGTGCAATAGCCGCACTGGAAGGCGTCATGGTCGATGAAGGCCTGCTGCACCGGGTGCAGGGCACCATCCTTCTCCAATCCTTCGACGGTGATCACTTGAGCGCCCTCCAGCCTGATCGCGAGGACGAGGCATGACGTCACCCGGCGTCCATCCACGAGCACCGTGCAGGCGCCGCATTGGCCGTGATCACAGCCCTTCTTGGTGCCAGTCAGATCCAGATCTTCACGCAGCGCGTCGAGCAATGTCGTCCATGGGGCAACGGTCAGCGTGCGCGCCACGCCGTTGACATGAAGCGTGATTGTAACCTTTGGGGGCAGTGAAAGGCTGTGCTGGCCCTCTCGGGCCTCTCGCAAGGGTTTGTCCATGGGGATCGTCCAACCAGACGGCGTTGTCACTTTACGCGGTGTGGCGGAGAGGTCGTACGGATCCTGCTCCGGATCACGCTACCATTGATTTACATTCTGCCTACCACACGGTGAAGTCAAGGCACCGTCACATCGATGTCAGGCTGCTCAGGAGCGATCAATGTCACCCTTGTCTGGGAGAAGGCCTGTGGCGCTCCCTGAGGTAGTCTCGAGACCGTGTATCACCAGTTCGCCGAAGTTGTAGGCTTCAGAAAACGATACTCCATATCCTCTTAATTGCCAGGCTGGGCTTTGCCGCTGGAGTCGGCTTCGGGTCATTTCGCGACCAAGAGCCCCGCGGTCTGAATGTCCGCTTTGCCCAGCCTTTCAGACGATCGGGATCCCAGCCGCCATCGTTAAGATTTCGTTAACCTCTTGGTCTCGCTGCTCTTCGGCACGGCAACGATACCGAACAGGCCCACGAGTTCGCTTACTCCGCACGAATCCAGCACCATGCGCTCACTTCTGATAAGTACCTATCTTCAGAAGTGAGGCTAGACTCTCTGCTGGGTAGTTGCACCTTCAATGGAAGAGGTTCCGGCTAATCGAAGTCGTACTCCTGTAGAATGCCTGCGTCACAGATCGAATTCCTCCGCGGCTCGGCAGCTACAGCAGGTTTATAGGTGACATGCGAGCCAACTGAGCTTTAACAGCTTCAGCGCGCCCTTGGTTGACCAGCTGCTCCGCCGTCTGTCCGTCGAGACCGGGCAGAGGCCGTGTCCGGTACCAGGCAACTGCACGTGCCGTAGAGCCTACCCAGGGAATAACCAGATTGATGACTTCAATCGCATCTGTGAACCGATCTGATCTGCTCTTGTCAGGTGGATTGTGACCTTCGAGTATAGCAGCCGACAGTGCTTGTTGATCTCGAGATAGCCCAGGATCCCGCAGACTATGGTTTTCTCTCTGCCTTTCTCGCCTCATCGCAATCTCGTTGAGAACGACGGCGCACCATCCCAGAGCACAGACAAGAGAAGGCGTTACAACGGAATATAGAAACCAAAACCCATTGAGGTGCCCTGCCCGATATGCCGACCAGCCGGCAAGCACCATGAGGGCAGGAAAGACAATGCCGAAGAAAAGCGGCGACTTGTACATGCTGGCCTCTAGCAACTGGTCACGGGAAGCAGCCGACGGTTAAAAACTTCATGTGGCAGCCAACAACCTCTGCTGAAGTGAACGCAATTACGCTTGTGGCAACAGCAATCAATGACGATGCTTTCTACCCGATGGCAGACCTTTAAGGACAGATATGGCGCTGTCATCGTACCCGTCGGCTACCATTGTTACTTCCGATAGCTTATCTGCCAAGGCACGTTTGATCACATCTTCGATCTCACTCAGGAGTAAGCCGCAGCCCGCTAGCCTTTGAACAAGCGCCATGATAGAGGGATCGAGTGGCTGGAATTCAGACCAATGGTCTTCACTGTCGTAAGAACGGATCACTTGGTCCTCCAACGTTCAGCTTCACGAATTTCCCGCGTACTCAGCCAGGGATACCTTCTGGCGGAATCCTGCCATCTTTTCCAAACCGGAAACTCTCGACGTGGATCTCCCCTCTGGGATCAACCCGTCCATAAACCATCCCCGGAAACGTCTGAGAGCCCAAGGTCTGGAATCCATCCGGGAAGACTGCAGTATAATGCATCAGGACACGGGCCCGACCATCAAAGCGTCGATCTGGATGAACAGCAATCGAGGTTGCACTACATTCAATGCCATGGAAGCTGAATGCGATATCCTTGTCGTGGTAGTAGTCGGCAATAGACGACCATCCAGGGAGCCCCCAATTGGAGCCAAGCGGACTTGCTCGGCTATTTTCTTGCATAGCTCCGGAGAGGTGGTGAAATCGGAGTCCATGGCTCCACCTATCGATCTGTTTCACTGCGGAGTAGTGCTCAAACACACATTTGGGTCAACGAAGCTATCTCCGGGCGACTATGATCGAGCACCATCATCCAAAAGAGCACCGTTAAACCCGAACCGCTCACTCTGAGAAAAGATAGCATAAAGATCTCCGCAAATCCATTTGCTATCTATTTATTGCCCACTCCAAAAGTTTCAGACCTGTAGTTCCGAAATAATTGGCATGTTGATTTGCTTTTAATTCGGCAACATAAACAGAACTGGTTTGCACTCTCAACAGATATCAACCTATTTATTTATCATGATTAAGAGGCTGACGAACAATCTTATTGCTCGGTACAAGTGTTTTATTCAACATAGTTTTGGTGCTGGCCGCTGCCGCGGATGTGGGCTGTTTGACGATCCAGGAGCCCTGCCATGGATTCCTGTTTCTATGCCAGCGATCTCACCGATGCCGAATGGGCGCTGCTCGCGCCCCTTATTCTCTGCAGACATCCGGCTGGGCGGCGACAAATCTATCCGTTATGGAGCATCGTCGATGCGATCTTCTACCTGCTGCGCACCGGCGCTCAATGGCGGCTGCTGCCGCATGAGTACCCTCCGCGATGCCCCATCTTCTACCACTACGCCCAGTGGCGCGAGGACGGCACCTGGGAGCACGTGACCAAGGTTCTGCGCGAGAGTGACCGCTGCAGGATCGGCCGCAATTCGCAGCCCACAGCCGCGATCCTCGACATCCAATCAGTCAAGACTACTGAGATGGACGGACCGCGTGGCTATGATGGCGCCAAGAAGGTCAAGGCTCGCAAGCACCATCTGCTGATTGATACGCAATATTGAGCCTCAAACTTAATGCGGCGAAGCGTGTAACTAAGACACATAATGTGCTTGAGTCAGGCTTTTATGTCATGGCGGCCACTTTGAGTCAGCTTTCTCTGGAATCAGAGTCAGAGTTTTGATGCGTACTTCCCTAGGAGGAAGCTGCAAACAGAGTCTGACTTATGGTGTCTCGTACATCCACTTTGGGTACCGTCAGAAATAATCGGAAACCCTTCGCATTAAACGCTAAATTTCGTCACTAATGCGAAGGACTTCGCAAAAACTAATTCTGGCAATAAGTTACGCACTATTCAGCATACATAGGTTCGATCGCAACAGCTTTGCGGTCGGACCACTTTTAAGTTGGGGCGCCCTTAGTTCGAGGACTCGGTACAAAGTGTCTCAAATAGGCAATTGGAAGCCGGTCCAAGTGTCTAAACGAACTCTAAGCACAGCGCTCAAAGGCAGCTCGAATTGCTGCTCCGACCTCGCCCGGAGAACTGTCCGCTGGAAGCACGATAGTTTCCTCCTCTCCCCGACCGCTCCAACCTTCAAGTTTCTCGTGAACCGTAGGCTCGATTGTTAATACATCATCTGAAATGGTTAGGTTGCAACTCAGCATGCTTTTGAATAATGCTCTTTTCGTTTTAAAGCCATGCTTCTGCATCAGCTCGTCAATCCATAGATCATGATCTCTTTTAAGCCGACCAAGCTCAAAAAAATCGGGAATCTGCTCTAGTGACAAAAACCTGCTTTTGCCCAAGCATTCTTGGGCAGCAATACCGAGATCTCTCTCGTTAATAGTCGCTGGAACTATACAATAAGCACGCCCTATCTCAATTGCGGAACCCCTATAACCAGAATGGGTCACGATTGAAATAAAATCTGCTGTTTTATATGCAACAGACCATTTTTTGGGTTTGACATTTTTCATCTTATTTCACCACAGTCACTATTAGCTTAACGCTTTGCATATTGTTGCCAGCTGCGTATTCGACTGCTCTGTTGATTTGCTCCCATTGTGCTGATGTGGTTCCTGCTGGGACGGCCACTTGAAGTTGACGGACCTCAATATGATTAGGATCAACGCTTCTGTTATCTAACCTGTACGTTTTATTATAGTTTGCCATATCATCGATATTGGCCTTCAGCGAGTAGTACACCTGCTTAGGATCCGCGAGCTTCGCAGCCGTCATCGTGTCTAGGGTCTTTGCACTTGTGGCAACGCCGCTTGCTTCGTCGAAGAAGTCGAATGTCTTGAAATTAGCAGGGAGCCTGGAGCCTTTTGGCAGTTGTCCTGCCAAGTAGTCCTTCCAAGGCATACCCTGTTCGAGAATCTCTCCACCCCATTTGATATTGGCGTCAAGAATTTTTGTTCCTTTGAGCGAGATTTTGCCCAAGCCGAGTTCAGCCGCCTCAGCAATCTTCGGGACTGCGGACTTGAGAACTTTAAGCGTTCCTTTGCCAAGAGCCCCGCCCGCGCCGCCAGATGCAATGATTGACCCCACTTCATATGCCAGCTCGCCTTCGATGCGCCCCATGGCAACATAATCGCCTTGCGCTGAAGCTTGCGCGTACAGGATAGCCTTATCCTGTACGCTATTGACCACTTCGACTGCCGCACCCTTAAGCGTGCCGGCAGGGTCTTTGAGCATGGTCACAACCTGATCGCGCATTGCCCCAAAGAACTGCTCCGCCTCCTTGCGGCGCGGGTCGTCGGCACCATAGGTCAATGCAACGGCATAAGCCCCGAGATCTCCCATCGCCCGGAGGTCACTTCCGGCCGCAGCAAGCGCTCCCGCTGCAAATCCGGTGGAGGCTGCGCCGCTCCCGATTGTACTCCGCTCTAAGATCCCTAAAGCCACCTTCCCGGCTGCATACCAGCAGCTATCCTGCTCGCTCTTGCTCAGATAAACGGTCTCGCCAGTGCTCAACTGCACCGGACAGCCTCCGCTGGCATACGCCGGTGTGAACAGCAGGTCGTGCAGGTTGAAGCTTTGTTGGCCGCAATGCGACAAGCTAGCCGCGAGGGCCTTGTAGTCGAGCTCCCCGCTGTTCAGCGCAGCACCGACACGTGAAGCATTCGGGCTGCCGAGTTGGCTCAGGATTCCGCCGAGTGCCTTGTCTACCGTTTTTCCAAGCGCTCCGCCTGCTGCCGCAAGCTGATCAATGCCATTTCTGACATTATTGGGAAGATTTTCGAAGTTTCGGATATTTGCTTGAATGCCTTCGAATCCGGATGCGATCTCCTGGACCGCATTGGTTGATGCATAGACCTGCACGCCCGCGCGTTCATTCTTGGTGATGACCTGCGCTTCATCGACATCGCGGTTGATGTCCTTGACGTCCTGCTTCTGCTTGTCCTTGTCGCGGACCGTGATGGTGCCTGCCCCAATCGTCGCCTGCGTCACCTGCTCGATGTCGTGGCTGGCGTACGAGCCCGACACGTTCACGCCCGTGCTGGTCGGCGTCTGGCCGTTCGGCAGGGTCTGCGTGCCGAGCGTCACTTCCGCCTAATCGTTGATTGAGATGCCCGTGCAGCGGTCCTAGATGCCTTTGAATTCGAGCGTGGCGGTGTCGAGAGCTACGCCGTTCAACCAGACCTGCTCTCTTATTGATGCAGTTAAGGTTCGGTAAATCGACTCACCCCTGCAAACGAAAATCTTACACTACTTTATACGCCATGCATGTATCGGTGAAAGTAAACGTCATTGTTACGCATCGCATTGCTTCTACATAACTCAAAACAATATGTCCTCTTCTACCTGTTGATGGCATATGGGTTTTAAACTCAACGAGATTTTTGGTCCATTTTACATCACTTATCTCATAATCCTCCCCGTCAATATAGTCACGGCCGGTGACTTTTAGGCCATCTAAATCAGCAGATATCTCATATTCTGTCCTGGCATCATCTTCTTCAGTACGCCAACGTCCGACCAAAGGGTGCCCGGCCAAAATTTTCGTAACATTAGGCATTCTATTTAATCCTTGTTACCACCTGGGAAGCCGGGTGGCATTGGCTTAACTATCTTCTTCCCTGTCTGGGGGTGGATATAAATGACCTTGGTCGGATCTGTCGGATGAGGCCTAAGGTGTTTGAAAGGATTATCAGTCCCATTAGGACTTCCCGAGAAGCCTCTCTCTCCTTTTATCTGTGCATATTGTGCTAAATCTGGATTCTCTGAAAGTTTAGCCTCCCAGCGATCCATTATATCTCTTGACTGTTCCACACAGGCGTCGCTCTTTGCGCAAATAGATGCCGTCGACTTAATAGTGCCGCTGAATTCATCGCCCAGACCAGAGGGGTCAAGTAACATCTGCATTACAGCATATGCCAGATCAAGACCACCGATATCGCCCTTCCCTACAGCGTTACTTACGTCATCTGGGATGGCAGCGCTTGAGGTAAAGTTTTTGTCGGCTATTTTTTCAATGTTTTCACGTATACCTTTGAAACCAGTCGCAAGTTCTTGAAGTGCGTCAGATGACAGATGTACCTCTACTCCTGCCTTTTCTTCCTTCGTGATGATCTGAGTTGAACCAGCTTCGCGGTTGATCATAGCCGCATCCTGCTTCTGCTTGTCCTTGTCGCGGATCGTGATCGTGCCCTCGCCGATGGTGGCTTTCGTCACCTGCTGGATATCATGGCTGGCGTACGAGCCGGACACGTTCACGCCCGTGCTGGTCGGCGTCTGGCCGTTTTGAAGTCCTAGATACTCTTGACCCCAAGCCCGCCGCCCTCAAACGCCAACCGGCGGGGTCGAGGACGAGAGAACATCAGCCTATTTATCACCTCGTGTATTCGCTCGGTTTGATCAAGTCATCGATCCCGACATGTTCCAGCCTTTCTCTTGCTTTTCTATAAACTTCAATAACAGGATTCTCCTCACTTGCCCTGCCGTACCAGTATTTGGCAGCATGAAGATCACCCAGCTTTTCATAGCAATAACCAATTCTTTCGCCGTAAAATCCGGCCTCAAGCGTTGAGTCGCCATCAATCATGAAAAAATATATTTTAAGAGCATCTCTGAAATTACGTTCATCTACAAGTTTTCTCGCAACTGTGTTCAAAGCATTGTAATTATACCTTGGCATTATGAGGCTCCAAATCTGCTACAACTCATGGCTTAAGATCGATGTGTTCATTGATACCCGTGCCCGGCCACTCGATATTAATGTGCGGAACTTGCCCCTGCAAATACTGCCCCGGCTGTAGATCAAAACGCACTACCATCCCGTTCGGAAAGATGAATTGAACTGCACCTTTAGGGGTATTCCTCTGGATGGGCTTCCCTCCCCCCAGAGCTTCCAATCTCTCTGCGACCGATCCAGTGGTTGTGGGATCCTTATCCGAAAAGCCCTGCCCAAGTTGCTGCAGGGATTTTATCAAATCAGCTGCCCCTATCGCCTCCTTTTTGATGGTATGCGCAACATGTTCAACCGCAGCAGACGACGCGTATAGGTCAACGCCCGATCTAACATTCTTGGTGATCACCTGCGCTTTGTCGACATCGCGATTGATGTCCTTGACATCCTGTTTCTGCTTGTCCTTGTCGCGGATGACGATCGTACCATTACCAACTGTCGCCTGCGTCACCTGCTCGATGTCGTGGCTGGCGTACGAGCCCGACACGTTCACGCCCGTGCTGGTCGGCGCCTGGCCGTTCGGCAGGGTCTGCGTGCCGAGTGTCACGCCCACCTGCCCGCTGACCGAGGTGGCTTTGTCGGAATCCTTGATGTCGCTGTAGCCGAGCGTGGCGGTGTCGAGCGACAGCTGGCCGGTGTCGGAGTTCAGCACCGCGCCGTTGAGCTGCGTGTGCTCCTTCACGGAGGCGTCGAGCTTGTTCGTCGCGAACAGGCCGGACTGCTCGCTCACCCAGGCCCGGTCCGACGTGCTCTTGCCACCGCCGACCGACACCGACACGGAGGACGGCCCGCCGCCGATTCCGACCGTGACCGAGCCCGAGCCGTTCACCGACGACGACGCGCTGTGCGCCGTGTCCTGGCGCGAGCCCACCGTCAGGTTACCGCCGACATCGAGATCGATGTCCTTGGCTTTCACCACAGCGCCCTCGAAGGTGGCGTTGTTGCCCGTCTTGATCGTCGCCGTCCCGCCCACGGTCAGATGCGCGTTAAGCTGGCTTTCGCTCCAGCTCTTCGACTTGTCCTTCGAGAACCCGCCCTCCACGGTGATGCCGAGGCCGCCGCCCGAGGCCCCGAGGCTGCCGGACACGCCCACGCCCGCATTCCAGCTGTTCGCCTTGCTCGACGCCTCGGCATAGGATTGCGCGCTCTCCACGGTCAGGTTGCCCTTCACGTCGAACGTGAGATCCTTCTTCACGTCGATCTGCGTGCCGACCAGATGCGCGTTGCCGCCAGCCGTCATGCTGAGAGAGCCGCCCTTGATCGTGGTCGGCACCGCGTTGTACGCCACCGCCTGGCTCGACGAGGACGAGCCGGAGGCGCCCAGCATCAGGCTGGCGCTTACCGTCGGGTTGGTCAGGCTCTTGAGCGCGTCGGTCGCCTGCAGCACCCCGGAGACCTGGCCCAGGATCTTGTAGCCCGTCCCGCCATAGCCCGAGGTGAAGGTGCCGACCGATTGCTGCAGCTGCTGTGCTGCGCCGGTGACGTTCTGGCTTACCTTGAGCGTGATGCCGGCGAACATCTCCTTCGAGCTCTGGTACGAGCTTTCCCGGTTCAAGCCGGCCAGCAGCTTGATATCGTCCTTGGCCTCCAGGCTCACATGCCCCTGCGAGATCACACTGGCCGCCGTCATGACGATGTCGTCACCCGCCGTGACGGACACGCCCTTGTCGCCCTTGATGAGCGAACGCGCCACCGACACCTTGTCATAGGCGGAATACTGGCTCGAGGCGTGGTAGCCCGACCCAATGCTGAAGCCGCCATTGCCGCCCGACCAGGTCAGGCCGATGCCCTTCTCCTTGCGTGACGACGCCGAAGCGCTTGCATCCAGACCCGTGCCGACGATCAGGTCGCGCCCGGCATCGAGGGTGACATACTCCTGGGCGGCGACCACCGAGCCGATTACCTTGATGTCGCGGGCGGCCTTGACCGTGACGTTGCCGTCGGCGCTCAGCGAGGAGGCGACGTTCCGGATCTCCGAGGTCGTGCTCGCCGTTTTCGTCGAGTGGTAGATGTCGACCCCGCTGCCCGTGAAGAACAGGCCGACTCCGCTCTTCTTCTGCGAAAAGGCGGTGTTCTGCACATCCTGCACGGACAGCACCTTGACCGAGGCTTTGGAGCCCGCGACAGCATTGCCCTCGTCATCGTAGCCTGCGAGAACGTTAAGGTCCTTCTTGGCCATGAGGTGGCTGCCCGCCACCGTGATATCGCCCGTCTCGGAACGCACGGTCAGGCTCTTGCCGGCCGAAACCACGGAGCTCAGGTTCGTGAGGGTGACATCGGACGAGCTGTAGCTCGACTTCGACAGGAATCCACTCTTACCGCCGCCGATCACCTCGTGCTGGTCGAGGACGGAAGCGACGGTCACGCCCTTCTTGCCGACCAGCAGCGCATCGCCCTTGGCCGTCACGGTAGAGCCGAGGATGTCGAGCTTCTTATCGGCCTTCATTACCAGGTTGCCGCCGGAAGAGACCAGGCCGCTTACGTGGCTGATATCCGCGGTAAAGGTCCAGTTCTTGGTGTTGCCGGCGTAGACGTTGTTCGTGACCGTCTGCGCCTCGATGCGGATGTTGCCGCCCGCCTTCAGCGAGAGGGAATCGGATGCGAGCATGCTGCCGCCCCGATTAATCAAGTCTTTCTTGGTCTCGATGAAGAGGTCCTTGGCGCTCAGGAGGCCTCCGACCTGCAGGGCGGAGGCCTCCTGGACTCTTCACTTCGCGCAGCTTCTGACTGCATGAGCGGTCGAGGCTTATGTGCCAAGGATTCATCAAAGCGGCATTCTGTAGCAAAGACCACCACTTGGCGGATAAGCGCCTGGATGAATGGGGTACTATCCTATTTGGAATCCTGGACAACTGCGAGCCTTCGGTCGAGGTCTGGTTCCAGCGCACCGCTCTTGAAAGGGGCCGATTGGTAAATTGGCTAGCTGAGTAAACCCTGAGCCATCGCGTTGATTGTGAGGTCGATGGCAGCACCCTTGTCGTCGCCGTCGCCGATGAACCAAGCGGCGGACAATCCCGTCCACGCAACAATCCAGTGAAGGAGCCGCTCCGGCTCAATCCCGGTCGCGCTGATTACGACGTCCAGCCGGGCCCGAAGCCGGCCTGGCGAGGTAGCGAGCGGCCGACTGGGATCGCTGAGATCGGGATTCGTGAAGATGTTGGCATAGTCGAAGGTTCGCTCGCCCAGCAGGCCATGCGGATCGATAGCCAGCCACCCTCGCTCACCGAAATCGAGCACGTTCTCGTGGTGCAGGTCGCCGTGGAGCGGACCGACCGCGCACGGAGTGGCTAGAAGCTGGCGCGCGGTCTCGGCCGCGGGCACCAGTACAGCGTGCTCCCGGGCGAGCTGGAAGAGCGGCTGGAACCAAGCCTCCAGCGGTTGCAACTCCGGGACCGAGCCACGCCGGAGTGCATGCAATCGAGCCGCCGTATCGCACAGGATCCGGCAAGCTTCGTCATCCTGGCCCGACCAAGCCATCAAGGCGAGATTGCCGGTGCCTGTAGCCCGCTCCATAAGCAGGGCATCCGCCATCGAGGCGAGGATCCTGGCGGCGCCTTGGCCATCCCACCAGATCATGAGACGATAGCCCGCCTGCTCGTCGGGGATGCGGGCGACCTTGAGCGTCGCGGGCGAGCCCTCGTGCAGAACTGGAAGAACCCAACTGGAACGCGTCGTGAGCAGAGGGCCGCCGGCGACCAAGCGCCATGCCTCCAGGAACCCTTCGAGATTAAGCGGAAGGACGGCATGAACATCCATTGGAACTCTCCTCAAGTGGTCCACTTGGATCCCGCGCCGAACCGGACGTCCACTACAATAACTGCAAGTAACCTGCATTTCCCGCTTTCCCGATCCGGAACAGCGGAAGACGCAGGTGACCGGACACGCCAAGTCCGAAGGCCCTCTTGACCGGAAAGGCATGGCCCGTCCCGGACATACGTCCGGCATCGTGTCATCCGCCCCTGACGGCCACCCGCACTCCAATGTCCCAAGGCGTCAAGTGGCGTCCCGCTCGGTCAAGCAGGCCTGCTCCGGTGATTCACAATGGCGAATCGATTGCCGTCCCACCTGACGCGAGAGGAGCCTGCCTTATGACCCATTCAAGATTGGCGCGGATCACTGCGGCGGCCCTGATGGCGACCGCCCTCACCTCCCTCGGGACGGGTCCCGCCTGGGCCCAGCTCGCCGAGGCCAGCCCGACGCTGTCCGCCGCCAGTCTGAAGGAGCAGGAAGCCTTCGCCATCGCCAAGGACGCCTATGTCTATGGCTACCCGCTGGTCACCATGGAAATGACCCGGCGCGTCATTACGAATGTGGCCGAGCCGACCGGAACCCGCACGCCGATGGGCCAGCTGGTCAGCCTGCGCGAGTATCCGACGGCGGCCTATCGGGACGTGACGGCCCCGAATGCCGACACTCTCTACACATCCGGCTTCATCGATGTCGGCCAGGAGCCCTATGTGCTGTCGCTGCCGGACATGAATGGGCGCTACTACCTGTTCCCGATGCTCTCCGGCTGGACCGACATCATCGCGGATCCCGGCAAGCGTACCAGCGGCACCGGCCCCCAGACCTATGCCGTCACCGGCCCGGGCTGGAAAGGCGCGCTGCCCGATGGTGTCAGGGAAATCAAGTCGCCGACCGATCTGGTTTGGATCCTTGGTCGTATCTACTCCACCGGCACGCCCGAAGACTACAAGGCCGTTTGGGGGCTGCAGGACCAGATCAAGCTCGTGCCGCTCAGCGCCTATGGCAAGCCCTACACCCCACCGTCGGGCAAGGTGGACCCGAACATCGACATGAAAACGGCCGTGCGTAAGCAGGTCAACCGGATGGAGCCCGGTCCCTACTTCAACCTGCTGGCGCAGTTGATGAAGGACAATCCGCCCCCGGCGGAGGACGCTCCGATGCTCGCCCGCATGGCCAAGATCGGCATCGTGCCCGGGCGCGCCTTCGACACAGGTCAGCTCGATCCCGAGATCGCCAAGGGGGTGGAGCGCGCTCACCGGGCCGGCTGGGAGGAAATCGCCGGTGGAATTCGCGACATGGGATCTATCCAGAACGGCTGGATGGTCGCGACGAGCTTGGGACGTTACGGGACCGACTATGGCAAGCGCGCCACCGTCGCGGCCTTTGGGCTCGGCGCGAACCTGCCCCAGGATGCGGTCTATCCCACCACGAGTGTAGATTCGGCAGGCCGGAAGCTGACCGGGAACCAGAAATACGTCATCCACTTCGACAAGGGCCAACTGCCGCCCGTCGACGGCTTCTGGTCTCTGACCATGTACGATGCGAACTTCTTCTTCGTCGCCAATCCCCTCAACCGCTACACTCTGAGCCAGCGCCACCAGCTCACGCCGAACCCGGACGGGTCGGTGGACCTCTATCTCCAGAACGAGTCGCCCGGATCCGGCAAGGAGGCCAACTGGCTGCCGGCTCCGACGGGCGACATGAACCTGATGCTGCGGCTCTATTGGCCCAAGGAGACTTCTCCCTCGATCCTGAACGGCACCTGGAAGCCGCCGAAGGTGGAGCGGGCCGAGGAACGGCTGACGGCGGCGGATCAGAATAAGCTCGCATCGACGCCGACGAGCGCCGCCATCCCGGCAACGACCGGCAGCGCCGGGATGGGACCCGTTGCGGGATCTTCGACCGTCGGCGTCGCCGTCGTCGACGTGCGGACGCTCTACAGCGGCTACAGCGTGAAGAACCAGATTCTCGGACGTGAGATCTACAACGACAACGGCGAGCGGGTCGGGCATGTCACCGACCTGATCGTGGCGCCCGACAAGGTCGCCACTTACGCGATCGTCGGCACCGGGGGCCTGCTCGATCTTGGGGAGCATCTGACGGCGGTGCCCGTCAGCCAGTTCACGCTGAAAGACGGCGAGATCGTGCTGCCGAATGCGACCAGGCAGTCGCTGGAAGCCATGCCGCGCTTCGTGCGGGGGCAGCAACGACTAAAGCATCGAACGCAAAAGCGGGAACCGGTTTCCTGCGTCGAACGATGCGAGATGAGACGACACAAACGGACAGCATCGGACATGGGTTCGATTTCACGTCCGATGCTTTAGGCGAGACGCGGAGGGTGGTCCCTCCGTCCTGCCCCGCTCACCGACAAGCGCATGGAGGCGCCATCATGATCCGACTGACTGCTGCTCTCGCGTTGACCGTATTGACGACAGGCGCCCTGGCGCAGGTCGGCCCCTCGACCACAGGCCGCCCGTGCTCGGCCGACCGCGCGTTGGTGAGCGCCCGCGGCGCAGTGGTCCTGAGCACTGGGCAATACACCTATGGCCGCTTCGTGCGGGATGCCCGCTACTGCCAGGTCGATCAATATCCCCAACCTGCCTTCGTTCCGAGCGACGATACGGCCCAGTGCTTTGTCGGCTATCGCTGCGCGGACGGACCCGACGACGATCTCTGACCGCCCCATCGCCGCACATTCGCGTTGAACGGGAACGTCGCGGTCGGCGCGTTCACGAAGAGGCCGGGGATCGACCCGATTATGGCCGTTCCCATTCAGTTCACCGGAGATTTGAATCACCGGTCGGCCTTTGCGGCCGACCGGGTCCAATTACCGGCATCGCCATGGTCCCGCGCGCCGGCGAAGCCAGCTCATGTCCTCGCCGCACCGCTCTGATCGGAACTCGCATCCCGGTGCTTAGTCTCTTTGCCGGCGCTGTTGATCGCGATGCGCTTCACCTGCGGACGGCTCTCGCGTGATTTCGGCAGGGTCACGATGAGTACACCGTTCCGGAAGTTCGCGTCGATCCTGTCCTCGTCCACATCCCAGGCCATCGGAATTCGGCGCTCGAAGCGGCCATAATAACGCTCGCTGAAGGCGCGCTCCTTGTCCTCGATCTCGGACTTGCGCTCGCCGCGGATGGTCAGAACGCCGTCCTGCATCAGCACCTCGACGTCCTTGTCCTCGAGGCCCGGCAGCTCCGCCGAGACCCGGACCTCCTTGTCGGTTTCGACGACCTCCATCTGCGGCCAGCCTGCGGGCCGGTTCGCGCCGGCGGGCAAGGGCGTATCGAAACCGCGCAGAACATCGTCGAAGAGCCGGTTCATTTCGCGATGGAGCATCATGAAGGGATCCCCCTCGTCGCGGTAGCGGCCCGGAACCATCTGCTGATTGCGAGCCCAGGGAATAAGATCACGCATGTTCATGGTATCTTCCTCCTTCACTCAAAGCCGATGGGTGCGGCGCCGGCACGCGGCCGGCGCCCTTCGTCGGTTCAGCGAATTCTAGGCGGCCTTGCCGTGCTCGATCTGCTGCGGATGCCGGCCCAGCTGCGCCGTTCCGGAGCCGGTCGCGATCTCGATCCGGCGCGGCTTGAGCGCTTCCGGCACCTCGCGCTTGAGGTCGACCGTCAAGAGGCCGTTCTCCAGGCTTGCGCCCGTGACCCTCACATGATCGGCGAGGTTGAACGTCTGCCTGAAGGCTCGAGTCGCAATGCCGCGATGCAGATATTGCTTGCCCTCCTCGGAGCCCTTCTTCTGGCCCGATACGAGAAGCTGGCTCTCCTTCTGGGTGAGTTCGATCTCATCGGGAGAGAAGCCCGCGATGGCCATCGTGATGACGTACTGGTCTTCGCCCGCCTTCTCGATGTTGTAGGGCGGCCAATTGGTCATGGGCTCGATCTGAGCGGACTGGTCGAGCATGTCGAACAGGCGGTCGAAGCCGACCGTCGAGCGGTACAGAGGGGAAAAGTCGAAAGCTGATCTCATCACCATATCCTCCATTGAGCAACATGGACGTGAGAGCGCCGGACACCCGCCGGCGCCCGCCATGCCAAGCCTTTGAAAGGCCTCGGCAATATTGATGGTAGGAAGTGGATTTCAGGATTTCAAGAGGTGCAAAGAACACGAACGGGATGGTTTTCAACCCGGCTGGCGCCCGCGCCGCCCCGGCGTTCTTCGGAGAAGGCGTCATGCGGAAAACCGGATCCACTTTTCCGTAAGATGCGCTAGCATCCGGGTGCTTCGACCAAGGAAAGACAGATCATGCTTCGCATTCTCTCCCTTGCCGTCCTGACAGCCTTCGCCGTTCCGTCCCATGCGACGGATGTCTTCCATGACAACAAGATCGTCGCTCAGCAGCAACAGGCGCCGCAGCAGACCCCGAAGCGGGATTGCGAGAGAAAGCGCGACGAAGGGGTGAGCTCGTGATCCCGAGACGCGGACGCCGATCCGCCTTCGCCTGACGTGGAGCCGCCTCCGGCAAAGCTGCGCGACCTTGAGCCCGTTCCGAGCAGAGCATCGCCGGGCACCCGTCATCCTGGCCGACTGGACGACTTTCCCAAACGGCCGCAGAATGAAGCCGAGACGATGCCCTGAGGATGGAATGAATCCGCAGAAGCAAAGGGTCGAGCGCCGGCTCGCCGCTATCCTGGCGGCCGATGTGGCAGGCTATTCGCGTCTCATGGAGGCCGACGAGGTCGGAACCCTCCGGATTCTGACGGCCCATCGCGCGATCATGGACGGGCTCATCTCGGAGAATGGCGGGCGCATCGCCAATACGGCCGGGGACAGCCTCCTGGCCGAATTCCCTAGCGCGGTCGATGCCGTCCAATGCGCCGTCGAGATCCAGGAACGGCTCGGCCTGGAGCCCGGAAGCCAAAGCCTGCGGTTCCGCATCGGCGTGCATGTGGGCGACGTCATGGTGCGGGACGGCGACCTCCTCGGCGATGGGGTCAATGTGGCGGCGCGGCTGCAGGAGCTGGCGCCTCCGGGATCGATCTGCGTGTCGGAAACGGCCTATCATTACGTGCGCAAGCTCCTGCCGCTGTCATTCTCCGATCTCGGACCACAACGGGTGAAGAACATGGAGGAGCCGGTCAGGGCCTATTCCCTGAAGCCCGGCCCCGTCGCTTCGACGAGCTCCGACCATGCCAAGCCCCTGTCACTTCCCGACAGGCCTTCGATCGCCGTGCTTCCCTTTGCCAACCTGAGCGAAGACCCGCAGCAGGAGTACTTCGCCGACGGCCTCGTGGAGGACATCATCACGGGTTTGAGCCGGGTGAGGTCCTTTTTCGTGATCGCCCGGAACTCCTCGTTCACCTACAAGGGCCGTGCCGTCGATGTCAGGCAGGTCTCTCGTGAACTCGGCGTGCAATACGTTCTGGAGGGTAGCATCCGGAAGGCGGGATCGCGGGTCCGGATCGCCGGTCAGCTGATCGACGGCATGACCGGGCACCATGTCTGGGCCGATCGATTCGACGGCGACATGAGCGACATCTTCGAATTGCAGGACCGGGTCACGGAAAGCGTCGTCGGGGCGGTCGAACCCAGCATCCGGCTCGAGGAGATCCGGCAGGCCCACAACAAGCCGACCACATCCGTCACAGCCTATGACCTGTACCTGCGCGCCCTGCCCTGTTTCTACAAAATGACCCGTGAGGGCTTCGCCGATGTCCGCAGGCTCACGAACGAGGCCTTGAGCATCGATCCCGGTTTCACGCTGGCGAAGGCGCTCGGCGCCTATATCCGCAGCATCTCGGTGAGCCAATGCTGGCACGAGCCGGACGATATCCGCGTCGCGATCCGCATGGCCCGCGAGGTGATGTCGGAGGCGCGCGACGACCCGACGAGCCTGCGTTTCGCGGCCCAGGTCCTCGCCTATAGCGCGAAGGATTACGAGGCTGCCCTGAACGCCATCGAACGTTCCCTGTCGCTCAACCCGAACTCGGCCCAGAGCTATACGAGCAGCGGGTGGGTCAACACCCATGCCAGCCGCCCGCTCGTGGCGATCGACCATTTCCATAAGGCGATGCGGCTGAGCCCTCTGGACCCGGAGAAAGGCATCGCCCTTTCGGGAATCGGGATGTGCTACCTCATGCTCGAACAGTTCGAGGAAGCCTTGAACTGGGGAGAAATCGCCCTGCGGGAGATGCCGGGCTACGGCTCGTCCTACAGGGTCGTCATCGGGGCGCTCGTTGGGCTTGGGCGCCTGGATGAGGCGAAGATGGCGGCGGAACGCCTGATGGAAGCCTTCCCGACCTATACGCTGAGCCTGCAGAGACAGATCAACCCCTGGCGCGACCAGACCTTCGCCCAGCGTTATCTCGATGCGCTCCAGGCCGCGGGGATTCCTGAGTGAGCGCGATGGCTATGAAGCCATGCTCCGGGCCTCGTTCGCCAAGCGAATGAGCATGGGGCGCACCTCGTGCGGTCCCGTCAGGGCCTTCGGGAAGGACAGGCGCAGGATGTCGTCGCCCAAGGCCATCTGGATGCCTTCGGGATCGATCCCGATGAGATGCCAAGCCCCTTCGCGGCCACCGCAGAGCTGAGTGGCATAGAGCCCCACTGCGTCGGCATGCTCGGCGTTCATGTGCTCGATCGCACCGGCTTCGAATTCGTAGAAGTCGAAGAACTCGGACATGTCGGCGAGCAGGTCCCCGGCCGTCATGCGATAGGCCCGGCCGAACCCGCCATTGAGGCTGCCGGATGAGACCTTGAGGCGCCAGAAACTGAAATCTGGGAAATCGACGTAGAGCTCGGCCTTGGGATGCTGCAGCAGGTACCGGCGGCGGATATTCCTTGCTTCGTCCGCCTCCCGGTCGAGGCGCTCCGCGGTTGCCTGCAGGGTCAGACGCGGATGCGCCAGCGGATCACCCTTGCCGATGGAGGAGATGAGCAGGGAACAGCGAGGATCGGCCTCCATCAGCCTCGTATGCACGGACAGCTGCGACGTGAGGATGACGGGAGCGCCGTCGAGATCCGTGCCGACCTGAACGAGGCTCGCAAACGGCATCCCGCTCTCCGCATCATTGGTGGCGAGCGCGCCGGAGCGGGCCGTGCGCATCAGCCTCTTGGCCAGGGCGCGAGCGTCATCGTCGACGGGCAGAATCGGGTCTTTCGCCATCTCGTGTCCTCCGGGCCTCGATGGCGGGATTATACCCGCCGAGGATCAGGCCTCATAGGGGCGCTCATCGGCCGAAGTCCAGACCTTGGCCCTGTCCGCTCCGCGTCATGTCCGGACGCGGCCGGCAAGCCCTTAGCTCCGGGCGGCCAAGGATTGTACGGCGGTTGATCTTGTCTCCGATGCAACATTAGACCAAGGATTGAGATGGGAAACGTTGACTTCCCAAAACGTTTTGGAGATCTAGTTGTGGCTATAAGGAGAGCAGACCCCCCGTGTCGAACCTGAAGCTTCTCGCTCAATCGCTCGGCCTGTCGATCACGACGGTGTCGCGAGCCCTTGACGGTTATTCCGACGTGGCCCCGGCCACGCGCGAGCGCGTTCAGGCTGCGGCTCAGGCCATGAACTATCGCCCGAACCCGGCCGCCCGCAGTCTGCGGCGGCGCAAGGCCGAAGCGGTGGCCGTGACCCTGCCGACGGAGCCGGGCCGGTTCGGCCCTCCCATCTTCCTGAACATGCTGGCCGCCTGCGGGCAGCGCTTGGCCGAGGAAGGCCTCGACCTGATGCTGCTGCCCATCGCTGGACGCGCCGGCGAGATGGACACCTATCGGCGGCTCCTGGACGGCCGCCGGGCCGATGCGGTGATCGTGGTGCGCACGCGGCTCGAGGATGAGCGTGTCGCCTTCCTGACGGAACGCGGCATCCCGTTCGTCACTCATGGCAGGACTGCCAGATCGGAAGAGCACGCCTTCATCGACGGAGATGGCGAGGCCGGTTTCAGGGAAGCCGCTCGACAGCTCGCCGCCACGGGCCATCGGCGTATCGCCCATATCGCCGCGCCGCAGGATCTCACCTTCGCGCACTTGCGCCGCAGGGGCTGGCTTGCGGCGCTCGAAGACTTGGGCGCTTCGGAGCCGCTCGAATACACGGCGCAGCCGACGGAAGCCGGCGGCTATGAGGCCGCGCAATGGCTGCTCCAGCAGAGCGACCCTCCCACCGCATTGTTGTGCGCAACCGACAGCATGGCGATCGGAGCCCTGAGCGCGCTCAAGGAGCGCGGCCTCGCCGCCGGGCGCGATATCGCGGTGATCGGCCACGACAATCTGCCCTCCGCGGCTTTCACCGATCCGCCGTTGTCGAGCATGGAAATCGCCGCCCCCGATGTGGGCCGGCAATTGGCCGATATGCTGATCGCCCGGCTCGGCGGACGCGACGCCCGTGAGCTGCAAACCATTCTGCCGGTTCGGCAGGTTCCGAGGTCCACCCACGGACCGGCGGACTAAGTCTGACGCCCTCGATCTTCCGGCCCCGGATCGAGCGGCAACGAGAAGGGACCGATGGAGGAAGGAAATGACGCATCCGGTATCGCTTCGCGCCATTGCCGCCGCGGCAGCCCTTTTCGGGGGGCTCACCGTCGCGCAGGCGCAGGAAACGATCTTTTACTCGACGCAGCTTCGTCCCATCGAGGAAGCGACGAAAGTCCGTGAAGTCCTGCTGAAAGGCATCCCGGGCAAGACCACCTACGTGGTGGACGAGCCGCCCGCCTTCGCCGTCCGCATGAAGGCGGAGACGCAGGCGGGCAAGCGCACGGCGAGCGTCGTCGGCGCATTGCACGGCGAATTGCAGCCGCACGTTCCGGCCGATCTCCAGCCCGTCGACGACGTGGCCGCGAAGCTGACGGATCGCGGCATTCCGGCAAGCCTGATGGATCTCGGCAAGCTCGGCACGGGCCAGCAGCAATACATCCCGTGGATGCAGGCCACTTACGTGATGGTCGCCAACAAGCAGGCCCTGCAATACCTGCCGGCCGGCGCGGACGTGAACACGCTCACCTATGCGCAGCTCCAGCAATGGGGCAAGAACATCGTCGACAAGACCGGGCAGCGCCGCCTCGGCTTCCCGGCCGGTCCGACGGGCCTCCTGCCGCGGTTCTTCCAGGGTTATTTCTATCCGTCCTTCACGGGCGGCGTGGTCACGACCTTCAAGTCTCCCGATGCGGAAGCCGGATGGAACGCGCTGAAGGATTTGTGGGCGGTGTCGAATCCCAATTCGACCAACTACAACTTCATGCAGGAGCCGCTGCTCTCGGGCGAGGTGTGGATCGCGTGGGATCACATCGCCCGCGTGAAGGAAGCACTCACCCTGCAGCCCGATCAGTTCGTCGCCTTCCCGGCTCCGGCCGGCCCGAAGGGACGCGGCTACATGCCGGTGATCGCCGGCCTCGCCATCCCGAAGGACGCGCCAAACCGCGCGGGCGCCGTGGCGGTGATCGAACACCTCACCAAGCCCGAGACGCAGCTGGCGACGGCCGCCGAAGTCGGCTTCTTCCCGGTCGTGAAGGCGGAGCTCCCGTCGGATCTAGCACCCGGCATCAAGGCGCTCGCCGGCGCGGTGGCGGCGACGCAGAACGCCAAGGACGCGCTCGTGTCGCTCCTGCCCGTGGGCCTCGGCGCCAAGGGCGGCGAGTTCAACAAGGTCTACATGGACTCGTTCCAGCGCATCGTGCTGCGCAACGAGCCGGTCAAGGACGTGCTTGAAGCCCAGGCGAAGGTTCTCGACACGCTCATGAAGGAAACCGGCGCGCCGTGCTGGGCTCCGGACAAGCCGAGCCAAGGCGCCTGCCCGGTTCAATAACCCTGACCTGTCAAGCCCGGCGAAGATGACTTCGCCGGGCCCTTCCCTCGCGAGTGGAGCGGCTTGATGCCTGCGCGCACCTCCTGGATTCCCTATGCGCTGATCGCACCATCGGTCGTCTTCTTAAGCGCGCTGTTCCTCGTGCCGCTCGTGCAGACGGTCTGGCTGTCGTTCTCCGCAGGCGAAGGCCTGTCGCTCGAAAATTACCAGCGCATGGCCGGGGACCTGAATTTCGCGCTCGCCATCAAAAACACGTTCCTGCTCACCCTCGTGGTCGTGCCGCTCCAGGTCGTTCTGGCGCTTGGCATGGCCACCATGGTGACGAAACTCGACAAGGGCCGCGACCTGGTCTTGTGGGTGCTCACCATTCCGCTCGGAATCTCGGATCTCGCAGCCGGTCTCGCCTGGCTCGCCCTGCTCCAGAACACGGGCTACCTGAACTCCGCGCTTTACGCCCTCGGCCTCATCCAGGGTCCGACAGGATGGCTCTCGCAGGAGACGCCCGTCGCCCTGTTCTTCGCCATCGTGCTCGCGGAACTCTGGCGCGCCACCGCCATCGTGCTGGTGATCCTGATCGCGGGCCTGCAGCTGATCCCGAAGGAATTCGCGGAAGCGGCCGAGATCTTCGGCGCCAAGCCGTGGACGCGCTTCACCCGGATCACCCTGCCGCTTCTGAAGCCCAGCCTGCAATCGGCCCTGATCCTGCGCACGGTTCTCGCCTTCGAGGTCTTCGCCGTCGTCTATGCGCTCGGCGGACGCAACTTCCCGGTTCTCGCCGGCGAGGCCTATGTCTGGCAGAACGACAACCAGAACTATGGCGTCGCCGCCGCCTACGCGGTGCTCATCATGGCGATCTCCCTCGCCGCAACGGCCCTTTACCTGCGCGTAATGAGGACGCGTCCGGAGCAGCTTCCATGACGACCAGCGCTGCAGAACTCAAACCCGCCTCCGCGAGCCGCGCCATGGCTCTTCCCTCGGCGCGACGCCTGCTTCTCTGGACGGGTCTTGCGGTGCTCATCGCCTGGGTGCTGGTGCCGATCTATCTCGTGGCCCTCGGCGCCTTCGGCGGCCGGCTCGGCGTGTTCCGCTGGCCGAAATCGATCTGGCCCGCGGACCTATCCTTCGCGGCCATGAGCCAGTTCCTCGCCATCGAGGGCGTGTTCAACGCCCTCGTCAATTCGCTCATCGCCGCCGGGCTGACCGTGGTGTTCTCCATCGCACTGGGCGCTCCCGCCGGCTATGCGCTGGCGCGCTATACCTTTCGCGGGCAGAACGCCTATCGGCTGCTCGTCCTTCTCACCCGCGCCTTCCCGCTCGCCATCCTGGCGCTGCCGCTCACCGTGTCGTTCATCCGCCTCGGCCTCTACGACACGCCCTTCGGCGTCTCGCTCATTCACACGGTGCTCGCTTTGCCCTTCGCGGCCCTCGTCACGCAAAGCCTCTTCATGGGCATTCCGCGCGAATACGAGGAGGCCGCTTGGGTGTTCGGCTGCACGCGCTTCCAGGCCTTCATGAAGGTGGTTCTGCCGCTCGCATTGCCTGGCCTGGCCGCGACGGCGATCTTCGCCTTCGTGATCTCCTGGAACGAAGTGTTCGCCGCCTCGATCCTCACCGTGCGCGAGCGGACACTCACGGCCTATCTGCTCCGGATCCTGGCCGAGAGCCCGTTGCATTACCGCTTCGCCGGCGGCTTCATCCTCATCATCCCTTCCGTGCTCTTCATCTTCGCCGTGAGACGATACCTCTTCGCGGTGTGGGGCATCGCCAGCAAGTAACGGATAACCTCATGGCTGACATCGTCATCGATCGCGTCGTCAAGGAGTTCGGCTCCTTCCGCGCCCTGCAGGAAGTCTCGCTCACCGTGAACGACGGCGAGTTCGTGGCTCTGCTCGGCCCCTCCGGCTGCGGCAAGACCACGCTTTTGCGCATCATTGCCGGGCTCGAGACCCAGAGCTCCGGCCGCGTCGTCATCGGCGGGCAGGATGTGAGCACGCTGGCTCCGCGCAAACGCGGACTGGCGATGGTGTTCCAGAACTACGCCGTCTTCCCGCACATGACCGTGTTCGAGAACGTCGCCTTCGGGCTGCGGATGCAGAAGGCCTCTCAGGCGGAGGTCAAGCGCAAGGTCGAACGCGCTGCGGCCCTGCTGCACATCGAGCCCTATCTCGACCGCTATCCGGCGAAACTCTCCGGCGGACAGCGCCAGCGCGTGGCGGTGGCGCGCGCGCTCGCCGTCGAACCGGCCGTGCTCCTCATGGACGAGCCGCTCTCCAATCTCGACGCGCTCCTGCGGCTCGAGATGCGCACGGAGCTGAAGGCGGTTCTGCGCGAGGCCGGAACCACGACGATCTACGTGACCCATGACCAGACCGAGGCCATGGGCCTCGCCGACCGCATCGCCGTCATGTACGGCGGCAAGATCGAGCAGATCGGCTCGCCGCTCGACATCTACGCCACGCCCGCCACCCGCTTCGTCGGTGGCTTCATCGGCTCGCCGCCCATGAACTTCATCAAGGTCCGGTCGAGCCACGGCACCGCGCGGATCGGCGATGCCGCCCTGCCCTGCCCGACGACGGCCGGGGACCTGGAACTCGGTTTGCGCGGCGAGGATGCGAGCCTCGAGCCCGACGGCTCGGGCATTCCGTTCGACGTGCGCGTCGTGGAGCCGATGGGCTCGCACCTGCTCCTCACCGGGTCCATCGACGGTCAGCTCGCCCGCATCGTCGCGCCGCCGACCGCCAAGGTGAATGCCGGCGAGCGCGTGGGACTGACCGTGGATCCCGCACGCCTGACCTGGATCGACAGCACCACCGGGCGCTCCCTCGCCCGCGCTTGAATTTATGAATTGAAGGACCTTTGAGATGACCATGCTTCCGAGGGAAGAGGCCGCGCGCGCCATTCTCGCACGCAACGATCGCGGCGGTTACACGGTGCCCACCGACCGACTCTATCCGTTCCAGTGGAACTGGGATTCCGCCTTCGTGGCCATCGGCTTTTCCCTGTTCGACGTGGACCGGGCCTATCGCGAACTGGAGCGCCTGACCGAGGGCCAGTGGGACGACGGCATGATCCCGCACATCGTGTTCCACGCGCCGAGCGACACCTATTTTCCCGGCCCGGACGTGTGGGGCACGCGCCACCGGGTCCCGACCTCGGGCATCACGCAGCCGGCGGTCTTCGGCATGGCGCTCCGCCATGTCCACGAGGCGGCCCTCGCAACCGGAACAGCCGGCGCGACGGAGCGGACGAAAGCCCTGTTCAAGGCGGCCCTGCGCTCGCACCGGTGGTGGCTGAACGCGCGCGACCCGGAAGGACTCGGCCTCGTGTCGATCCTTCACCCCTGGGAGAGCGGAAGCGACAACTCGCCCGCCTGGGACGAGGCGCTCGCCCGCGTGCCGACGACCACGACGACCACGATCCGCCGCAAGGACACGGGCCATGTGGATGCGTCCATGCGTCCGCGCGACGAGGATTACCAGCGTTTCATCCATCTCGTCGACACTTATCGGGATTGCGGCTGGAACCCGGAGCGGCAATGGGCGGCGGCTCCCTTCAAGGTCGCCGACGTGCAGATGACGGCCATCCTGGCGCGTTCGACCGCCGACCTCATGCACCTTGCCGAAACCTTGGGAACGGACGAGGAGAAGGCCGAGCTCTCGCGCATGCACGACAGGCTGCGCGCGGGCCTCGCCCGCCGCTGGCGCCCCGACCTTTCCCGCTTCGTCAATCTCGACCTGATCTCGGGCCGGGACATCGAGACGCCCACCCAGGCCGGCTTCATTCCTCTCGTCGCCTTGGCGCTCGACGACGGGCAGCGGACGGCCATCGTGGCGGAGATCGAGCGTTGGCTCGCCGGCATGTTCGCCGGCGTTCCCTCGACGCCGTCCTTCTCGCCGGCCTTCGAACCGAAGCGCTATTGGCGCGGCCCGGTCTGGGCGGTGATCAACTGGCTCATCTGCGATGGCTTGCGCCTGAACGGATCGGAGGATCTCGCGCGCCGGATCGAGCAGACCATCGTCCAGGCCATCGAGAGCGCCGGTTTCTGCGAGTATTTCGACCCGACGACGGGCGAAGGCCTGGGCGGCGATACCTTCTCCTGGACCGCCGCCGCCTACATGGTGCTTGGCCGACGGACCTGACGACCTGACCATCCGCTTTCTCCGCAGCCCTGCGACGCAAAGCGTCAAAGGGCTGTCGCGTTTCATCAAGCGATCGCGTCCGATTGCGCTATGATGATCCGAGAAGGGCAGGAAAGCGATGAAGCCCATCCTCGCGTCTCTCGTCATGGCCGGTTTCGTGACGGGAGCGGTGGCCCAGACGGGAGCCACGACCTTGACCATGACCTGTGCCGAGGCCAGGGGAATCGTGGCCTCGCAAGGCGCCGTCGTCCTCCGCACTGGACCAACGACTTACGACCGCTATGTCAGAGATTCGAGGTTCTGCGCGCTCCCGGAAACGGCACGGCCCGCCTGGGTGAGAACGGCCGATGTCGCTCAATGTCCCATTGGCGGGGTTTGCCGTTCCAACGAGATCGACAATGGTCGTTGAGGGGCATGGATGCGGCGAAGTCTCCTGGTAGGGAACGGTCCAGGGTCGATCCGCCGTCACAACGAGACAGGAGGCCGCCCATGAAGCGAGCCGTGATCGTGTTGATGTCTTCTGCCTTCCTGACCGGCGCGCAGGCCCAGCCGCGTCCGTCGACGCTGGCCGCTCCCTGCGGTGCCAGCCAGCAATTGGTGTTTGCGCGAGGCGCCATCGTCCTGGGAACCGGCGGCCAGACCTACGACCGGTTCGTGCGCGACGAAACCTTCTGCGCGATCGGCGAATACGCCCAGCAGGCCTACGTCCCGAGCCGCGACACGCCGTGGTGCTTCGTCGGATACCGCTGCAAGCAGGGCCCGAGGGATTTGTGGGACGATTGAGATCTGTCCTCGCCTGAGGGCGGACGCCTTGTCGGAAGCGCATCGTCGGGCACGGACAACCGTGTCCGCCTCCGCTGCCGGCTGAACAGGCGTAGATCATCCGGGCATCTTGAGCCACTGGCTGCGCGGCTTCAGGGACGTGCGGGCGCGGGAGTGGCTGGCGCGCCAAGCCGACGGCGTCTGTCCGGACCAGCGCCGGAACGCGCGGGTGAAGGCACTCAGCTCCGAATACCTCAGGACTGCGGCGATCTGGTTCACCGCCATGTCGGTGTTCTCCAGCAGCTCGCAGGCGATCTCGAAACGCACCTCGTTGGCCACTTGACGGAAGGCCAGTCCCTCCGTGCGCAGGTGACGGCTCATGGTGCGGCGATGCATCGAGAACAGGCGGGCGACAGCCGCGGCGGAACAGGTGTCCCGGAGCAGCTCGGTGCGAAGCACCCGCCGCAGGTCCTCGGTCAGGGGGCCGGAGCCATGGCCCGGCGGTATCTCGTCTGTCCTGCGGGTGGATGACATCTCCATGATCCCCTCCGCCTCTCCGGCAGCCGCGCCGCCCTCGAACAGCGCCATCATGGCCGCTCCGGCAACCGCCTGCTTGACCTCTTGTGACTTCCTTTTGACACTTGGGACCAGAGGGAGGCTGCGATGCGGGCGCGCAGGACGCATCCGGCCCGGGATCGGGGCCCTGGATACGCTCCCAACAGTCGTTCCCATTTGGCAGCGCTTTGGGATCCGATGCGCTAACCGCCTTCTTCCGGCTTGCCCTTGACGAGGGTGAGCATCTGCCGGGCGGCCGCCGGCTCGGCATCCCCGCGACCTGCCACCTGGACGGTCGGGAATGCGAACTCGACGCCGTTCTCGTCGAAGGCCTTCTTGAGCATCGCGAAGGCCTTGCGCCGGATCACGAACTGCTCGCCCGGACGCGTCATCATCTTCATGCGCAGCTGGATGGCGAAGTCGCCGAACTGCTCCACGCCCTGCATCTTCAACGGCTCGATGATGTTGGGGGCGCATTCCGGATCCGCCGCCAGCTCCTTGCCCACCTGCTTGATGATCTTCTTCGCCTTGTCGAGATCGGTATCGTAGGTGACGCTGATGGTCATCTTGTCGATGACCCAGTCGCGGCTCATGTTCTCCACCGCCCCGAGCTGACCGTATGGGACGGTGAAGATGGGGCCGCGATGATGCCGCAGCTTCACGGAGCGGAATCCCAGTTTCTCCACGGTGCCCTTGTACGAGCCGCTCTGGATGTACTCGCCGACCCGGAAGGCGTCGTCGAGCAGGTAAAAAATGCCGCTGATGACGTCCCTCACCAGGGTCTGGGACCCGAACCCCACGGCCACGCCGAAGATACCCGCGCCCGCGATGAGCGGACCGATCTCCACGCCCAGGGACGAAAGCACCATGAGCACGGCGACGGTCGCCAGAACGATGAACACGGCCATGCGGAGCATCGGCAGCAGCGTTCGGACCCGCGCCTGGCGCAGGGCGTCCTCGCTTCCTGGAGTCGCCCCGGCCTGCAGGCGTGTCAGCTTGCGGTCGATCTGCGTCTTCACCACCTGCCAGAGGAGGTCGGCCACCAGCAGGATCACGATGCTGCTGAGCACGCCCCGGACGAGACGCATGACGACGGTGTCGCGGCTCGTCATCTCGCCCAGGTCGGTCCCCCAGACCCATGCGAGGAACAGGACAGCCCCGACGATCAGAAGCGCCCGTATGCCCCGGTCGAGATAGACGGCCCAGAGTTCATGGCTGTAGCCCGCCTCCGGGGCCTCCAGGGGCCGCAGCAGATGGCGGGCGGAGTCCCTGGTGATCTTCACGGCCTGGACCAGTAATGCGCCCACGGCCAGAAGCCAGAACGGACCCATCAGGCCCGCGACCCACAAGCCCCACAGCAGGACGAGATAAAGAGACAGCAGCCACGTGCCGATCGTGTGATGCTGGGGCGGGCGCTCAGATGCTTCCGACGGAGCCGGGAAAGGAGCCGGCCAGCGCCAGACGGCCTCGATCGCGAGGACCAGAAGGCCGATCCCCAGGGAATACGCAACCAGCCTGCGGCCGTCGGGCGAAAAACCGAGGGTGGTCACCGACTCGACGGTGGCCCAGCCGAAGGCGAACCATCCGACGAGCAGCACGATGCGGCGATGCCAGAAGCGTGCCGCCGCATCGGTCATCGGCACGACCCGGAGAACGTCAGGAGCGTGGAGGCCCACCGGCCAGGGCGAGAGCAGCACGCGGCTCACCAGCAGCGCAACCCGCAACAGGAGCGCCGCAAGGAGATAGGCGAGCACGATCCGCCTGAGCAGAGGCGGCCAGTCGAAGATCAGGAACGCGCCGATGCTTCCCAACCCGAAGATCACCACATGGGCCAGACCGAATGCGAGACGCCAGCCGACCAGACGCAGCCGGTCCCTGGCCGTTTGCACGGGTTGGGAAACGATCCGCCTGCCTGCGGCTCCCGTGATCCTGCGGAAGATCCATTCGGCCCCGGCTCCGAGGCACAGGAAGCCGAGCACGAGGAGGACGACGTCGACCGCCGACCGGCTCTGGAGTTCCTGCGACAGCAGATCGGCCGCCCGCTTGGTCTCGTAGGGCAAACGCGGCACCGCCGCCGCCAGGGAAGCGAGATGCGCCCGCAGCGCGTCGACACGCCTCGCCATCAGGTCGGAATTCATGTCCTGCGGCTGTTGCGGCGTCTCCGCGGCCGAGGGGGCCGTGCGCGCCTGCTTGTCGATCCAGGCCCGCGTCGCGGGATCCTCCAGGAGCCGCAGAAGCTCCTGAACCTGCGCGGGTGGGGGTGTGGGCGCAGCCGCGTCGGCCTGAGCCCGGGCCGGGCCGGCGCCGACCTGAACCAGGATCAGGACCATCAGCCCCCAAAGAGCAGCGACCAAGGTTTTGGAGGGTCTCACGCTCACGGTCCACTCCGATCAGGCCTGATTACCTATATGGGTAACCGATCTGGCTGCGGGCGTTAATCCCGAGCGTCGCGCCCGGATGCGAATCCATCCTCGATTCATGGTGCGATCCCCCTGGTTTTGCCGGAAGCGACAGCCCAGGAGCTTCACTGTAGGCCGCCCGATGCGCGATGCTTGACCCGTGAGGACAATCCATTGACATTTTGGGCCGCCGGGGCGCCGTTGGAGCGGCCATCGGTCCGCCAGGCCTTCGGCGTTCGACCCGACCATCGCCGAAACGCCCGGGTGAAGGCGCTGGCTTCCGAATAGCCCAGCGCCGCCGCGATTTGCCCCAGGGGCACCTCGGTATCCTGCAGCAATTGCCGGGCAATCTCGAACCGGATCTCGTTGGCGATCGCCCTGTAGCCCATGCCACCATCCCTCAGGCGGCGGCTCAGGGTCCGGCGGTGCATGGCCAGCGTCTCGGCGATCGCCTCGGCCGAGCAGCGGGCGCTCGTCAGGCGGGTGCGCAGCAGCCGCCGGATGTCGTCCGAAAACTCGCGGCCCTGAGCGATCTTCATCTGCCGGATGCGCTCCTCCAGCACCTCCCGCACCATCGGATCGGCACCTTCGATCCGATGGTCCAGATCATGGACCGGGAAAACGAGGGTGGCGCTCTCCTGGTTGAACCGGACGGGCGCCCGGAAATGGCGCCGATACGGCTCCTGATCGGCGGGAGCGACACGGGGCAGCAGCACCTCGGTCGGATTCCATTCGGATCCGCACAGGGCGCGAAGGGCGTTGACCGCCACCGCAAGGGAGCCGTCGGAGATCTGATCCGCGCTCTCCGCCTCGGGCTGGTAGATCGCGAAGCTCAACAGGGCCATGCCGTCGCTCATCGTCAGCGAGGGCACGGCGCCCCGGTTCTGGATGCTCAGATTCGCCACGAGCGCCCGCACGGCATCTCCCACGGTCTCGGAATGCTGCATCAGACGGCCGACCAGTCCCAAGGACAGGATCGTGGCGTGTCGGCCGGCCAGCAATCCGAAATGCTGACACCGGGTCCGGGCGACGCTCAGGGTCAGGAGCCGGCCCAGGGCCGCGTGGGGAATGATGTTCGCCCCATCGTCGAAGAGGCCCGGATCGAGGCCCGCCTCGCGGATGACCGGGGCCGGATCGATGCCGAATTCGCGCAGGGTCGGCGCAATTTCCTTGGCGACACCCAGATGGATGTAGCCGGGAGGGAGCGTGCGACCCAATCCCGCCGGAACCGTGGACGAGAGCGATATGGGCCGTTCCTGACCGTTGCTCTTACTCTTGAGCGCAGGCCCGATGTCGTTGGTCATCGCCATGGCCTTCTCGCAGAGTTCTGATACGTGACAGATTTCTGATATGTGATTCAGGACCGTAGGTTCGGTCCACCTGAACGCGGACGCCTTGACCAAGATCAAATTAACATAAGTTATCCGATGATTGCAGCTCAATCTCGGGCGCAAACTTGGCTATTTCGATCGACTCTCCGCTGCTTGAATCGCATCCGCGTCAGGATTGATCTGTCGTGGCACAGGTCTCATAGGAGAATGTCTCGTCAGTGAGCTTCGGCACGAGCCGCAACCCGCCCCTCTCGCAGCGAGTCGGCTCGCGGCATTTGCATAGGACCGCCTCATGAAGAAGATCGGCTTTCTCTCGTTCGGGCATTGGTCACCCTCGCCGCAGTCGCAGACGCGCTCGGCCCGCGATACGCTCCTCCAATCCATCGACCTCGCCGCCGCGGCCGAGGAACTGGGCGCGGACGGCGCCTATTTCCGCGTCCATCATTTCGCGCGCCAGCTCGCCTCGCCCTTCCCGCTGCTGGCGGCGATCGGCGCGAAGACGCGCCGCATCGAAATCGGTACCGCCGTCATCGACATGCGCTACGAGAACCCGCTCTACATGGCCGAGGATGCGGGCGCGGCCGACCTGATCAGCAATGGGCGCCTTCAGCTCGGCATCAGCCGCGGCTCGCCCGAACAGGTGATCGATGGCTGGCGTTATTTCGGCTACGGGCCTGACGAAGGGCAAAGCGACGCGGACATGGCCCGCCACCACACGGACGTGTTTCTGAACGTCCTCAAGGGCGAGGGTTTCGCCGAGCCGAACCCGCGCCCGATGTTCCCCAACCCGCCCGGCCTGCTGCGCCTCGAGCCGCATTCGGAAGGTCTTCGCGATCGCATCTGGTGGGGGTCCGCCTCCAACGCGACGGCCATCTGGGCGGCGGAGCGGGGCATGAACCTCCAGAGCTCGACCCTGAAGGAGGACGAGTCGGGCGAACCCTTCCACGTCCAGCAGGCCAAGCAGATCCGCCGCTACAGGGAAGCCTGGAAGGAAGCCGGGCATGCCCGCGAGCCCCGCGTCTCGGTGTCACGCTCGATCTTCGCGCTCGTGAACGACCGCGACCGCGCCTATTTCGGCCATGGCAAGGATGGCGACCAGATCGGCGTCATCGACAACATGCGGGCGATCTTCGGCCGTTCCTATGCGGCGGAGCCGGACAGGCTCGTCGAGGAGCTCAAGGCCGACGAGGCCGTTGCCGAAGCCGATACGCTGCTTCTGACCGTACCGAACCAGCTCGGCGTCGATTACAACGCCCACGTCATCGAAGCCATTCTGAAGCATGTGGCCCCGGCCCTGGGCTGGCGCTAGAGTATTTTTTCGGCGAAGCGGACCCGGTTCGCCATCAAAATATGCGGTCAGCAAAAATAGAGAGATGATTCCACGCCAGTGGAATCATCTCTAAGGATCGAACCGAACGCGCAACACGTTAATGCCGATCGTGCCTGCACTGGCCGTGATCGGCGAGCACCTCGATGATCCGGCATTCGGAGATCTTCCGATGGTCGCACGCGACCATCGCCTCGAGTTCGTCGCGCAGGGCCGTGAGCCGGGCGATCTTGTCGTTGACCTCGTCGAGATGAGCTTTGGTGATCTCGTGCACCTCCCCGCACGCGCGGTCGGGTGCGCCCGTGAGGTCCAGGAGCTGCCGGATGGCCTCGACTTCGAACCCGAGTTCGCGGGCATGGCGGATGAAGTTGAGCCGGCGGACGTCGCCCACGTCATAACGCCGCTGCTGGCCCTCCGTCCGGGTCGGCTCGGCCAGGAGACCGATCTGCTCGTAATAGCGGATGGTCGGCACCTTCACCTGGGCCTGCCGCGACAGCTCTCCGATCGTCAGGGACATGCGAGAAACCTCTTGAACCTCTAGTCGCTAGAGGATGTAGGCTCCGCGCGAATCGAAGTGAAGAGGTCTTTTGCGATGAGTGAGCCACGCAACCTGCCCGGCGCCCATGAGGACAAGTCCGCGAAGGGACAGCGGACCCGCTACCGGGTCTCGGGCATGGATTGCGCCTCCTGCGCGGCCAAGATCGACACCGCCCTGCGGCGAGCCCCGGGCGTGGCTGACGTCAATGTCTCAGTTCCGACCGGAACCGTCACGGTCGATCACGACGGGACCGTCGTGCCTGCGGCGCTAGCCCAGAGGATCGCGACGCTCGGCTACAAGGTCACCGCGCAGGGGCCCGCGAACGCAAAGGTTACCGGGGCCAAGGCCGATCACGATCATGGACATGTCCACAGCACCGGCTGCCATCGCGACCATGACCACGAGGGCCACGACCATCACGATCACAAGCATCGCGACACGCACGATCATGAGGCCGAAGCTGCCGGCCTGCACGGGCACCTGCACGATCACGGGCCCAGCGACGGCCCCTGGTGGAGGAGCCCGCGCGGCCGCCTGACCATCGCCTGCGGCCTGGCGCTCGTGGCCGCCTACGTCATCGGCCGGATCCTGCCGCAGACCGGGCATTGGGCCTTCGTTCTCGCCATGGCGGTCGGCCTCGTGCCGATCGCCCGGCGGGCGATCGTCGCCGCCCGCTTCGGCACACCGTTCTCCATCGAGATGCTCATGACCATCGCGGCGGTCGGCGCGGTGATCATCGGGGCCACCGAGGAGGCCGCCATGGTGGTGTTCCTGTTCCTGGTCGGCGAGCTGCTCGAAGGCGTCGCGGCCGGGCGCGCCCGGGCCAGCATCCAGAACCTGACCAAGCTGGTGCCCAAGACGGCCCTGATCGAACGCGACGGCAAGACGGAGGAAGTCCCGGCCGAAACCCTCGCCGTCGGCTCCGTCATCCTGGTCCGCCCCGGCGACCGGGTTCCCGCCGATGGCGCGATCGTCTCCGGCGAGAGCGCCGTCGACGAAGCGCCGGTGACCGGCGAAAGCGTGCCTAAGCGCAAGGGCGAGGGCGAGACGGTCTTCGCCGGCACGATCAACGGCGACGGCGCCCTGCGGGTGCGCGTCACGGCGGCCGCCCATGACAACACCATCGCGCGCATCGTGCGTCTCGTGGAGGAGGCGCAGGAGAGCAAGGCCCCGACCGAGCGCTTCATCGACCGTTTCTCGCGCTACTACACGCCTGCCGTCCTGGCGGTCGGCGCGCTCGTCGCCGTCGTGCCGCCCCTCCTCTTCGGCGCACCCTGGGGCGAGTGGATCTACAAGGGCCTGGCGATCCTGCTGATCGGCTGCCCCTGCGCCCTCGTGATCTCGACTCCGGCCGCCATCGCGGCCGGGCTGGCGGCGGGCGCCCGCCGTGGCCTGCTCATGAAGGGCGGGGCCGTGCTGGAAACGCTCGGGACCATCACCGTGGCGGCTTTGGACAAGACCGGCACCCTGACGGAGGGCAAGCCCAAGGTGACGGACGTGATCCCCGTCGGGCGCTCCGAGCACGAGGTCCTGTCCCTGGCGGCCTCACTCGAAACGGGGTCGAGCCACCCGCTCGCCATGGCGATCCTGGCCAGGGCCGCGGAGGCTGGCGTTCCGGTGCCTCCCGCGGCCCATGCAGGCGCCGTCGGGGGCAAGGGCGTGACCGGCAGCGTGGGCGGGCTCGCCCTCTTCCTCGGCTCGCCCAAGGCGGCCGGGGAGCAGGTGGCTCTCACCTCGGAGCAGACGGCGCTGATCACCGGATTGAACGACGAGGGCAAGTCCGTCTCGGTGCTGCTCGCGGGCGATCAGGTGGCTGGGGTCATCGCCATGCGCGACGAGCCGCGCCCTGACGCTAAGGAAGGTCTTGAGGCCCTGAAGCGCGCGGGCATCGACACCCTTATGGTCACCGGCGACAACCGGCGCACGGCGGCCGCCATCGCAACAGGGCTCGGCATCGAGCCCCGGGCCGATCTGCTGCCGCAGGACAAGCAGGCCATCGTCCGGGAGCTGCAGGCCAACGGCCATGTGGTGGCCAAGATCGGCGACGGCATCAACGATGCCCCGGGGCTGGCGGCGGCGGATGTGGGCATCGCCATGGGCGGCGGCACGGATGTGGCGCTGGAGACCGCCGACGCGGCGGTGCTGCACGGGCGTGTGCTCGACATCGCCCGCATGGTGCGCCTGTCGCGGGACACCATGGCCAACATTCGCCAGAACATTACCATCGCCCTCGGGCTCAAGGCGGTGTTCCTGGTCACGACGATCCTGGGCATCACCGGCCTGTGGCCGGCCATCCTGGCGGATACGGGCGCGACCGTGCTGGTCACGGCCAACGCCATGCGCCTGCTCGCCGCCGGAGGACGGACCTGACGGCGCTCACTTGGTTCCGGCTGAAGCCGCTTCGGGGGCTCGGCTGGAGCCGGTGATGAGACGCCCCATGATGACGAGGGCCGTGGCGAAGTAGACGCCGCCCATGGGGATCCACATGATCAGCCCCGCGAGCCTCTGGTCGTCGATGGGCAGCAGGCCCCAGGCCGCGCTGCGCAGCGCCATCAGCGGGTACCAGACCTGCGGCGAGAGGGCGAGGAGCAGGCCGAGAACCGCCGTGTGCAGGAACGTGAAGAAGAGAAGCGCGGCGGCGAGGCCCGATCCCGGGCCCGGCTTCCGGTAGGTCTCCAGGATCACGTGCCAGAACAGCAGGCTGACGGCGAGCAGCACCGCGACCATGAGCACATGCAGCCCGGCATCCAAGAGCGCGCCCTGATAGAGCGCCGGCACATGCCAGAACCAGATATTCGCGCCATAGAGCACGAAACTGGCAAGGAGATAGGCACAGGGCTGCGACGCCGGCCCGTCGGTCCGCAGATCCTCGATCCTCATCCGAAGACGGTTCGGCAGGGCCGCGAGCAGGACGCGGCCGGGGTGGCTCATGGCCAAGAGCAGCGGCGCGCCGGCGACGAGCAGGACGTGCTGGACCATGTGGGCCCAGGCGAGCGTTGCCGCCATCCGGCAAAGAGGCGAGACCAAGGCGACTGCCAGGCACGCGATGCCGGCGGTAAACAATGCCCGCTGCGTCAGGGAAGGCCGCTCGTCATCGGGCAGGACACGCAGCCCACGGCCATAGAGAACCGCGATTAGGGCGAGTGGCAGGACGATCACGGGGGAGAGGCTCCAGGCGGTCCAGACCTGCTCCGGCCGTGTCTCGGGAAGGGTCGCAAGGCACAGGGTCAGCAGCCCGAACGGAAGATCCGGCTGCGCGGCGGCCGCGGAGCCGCCGGACAGGAAGAAAGCCCCGGCGCCGTAAAGGCCGGAGCGCATCGATGCCTTCGCCAATATCCCGGACACTAGCCCCTCCCGATCAAGCTCCGCAGTGACAACTGCGGCCGGGCGGCTTTGTTCTCTCGGGGGCGGTCCCGTTCCGGAATGGGCTTACTGGTTGGCCGTCATGGTCGGCGACACCTGGCCGCCGAGCGAGGCCCAGGCCATGCCCTGGTCGCCCTCGCGCTTGATGTAGGTGTAGCCCGTCCGGTGCCACGGCAGGACGGCGTTGCGCTTGTTGTCGAGGATGAAATCGCCGCGGTTGGTGCGCACCATCATGACCGCATGGCCGGCGCCTTCCTCGTCGATCACCACGGTCATGCGCAGCGCGCGGCGGGGGAAGCCGGCTTCGACCAGACGCTTGCGCTTGACGAGCTGGTAATCCTCGCAATCGCCGTAGCCGTCCTCGGCGAAGTCCCAGACGTCCTCGACGCCCCAATGGTCCATGTCGGTCTTGGGCTTGATGGCCGCATTGACCTGCTGGTTGATGCGCACGATCGTCTGCCATTCCTTGGCGCCCAGCTGAATGGTTGCGGGCTCCGACGGATCGACCGCGCATTCCTCGGGGTACTGCTCGCAGAAGCGAACCCAGCCCATGATCGGCTTGGCCACGCCCACCTGGGCGACGGGCTGCGAGGAACCCGGCAGGATGCTCCCGGTCTGGGTCTGAGCCTGTGCGGCGGCGACCGTGACGGTCAGGGCGATGGAATAGGCGGCGATACGGAACGTGCTCTTGAAAAAAGCCCGGACGTTCAGAAGCCCGAAGAGAGGTTGCCGCATTGCCCCCACCGATGTGCCGTTAAGGAATTGTTCATCTTTATTGGCACGGCGCGGATGGCGAATTCAAGGCAAGAGTTAAACAAAGGTTAACAGGCCGCAGACGGTTTCGTTCCAGCTGCGGGCCGCCGAAAATGGCTCTATGTCGTAGGCGCTTAAAAGCTATGTGGGCAGTTCGTGAGGATTTGAGGGCGCCAGCAGCCCGAACCGCCGCATGCGCGACGACTGGGACAAATCGATCGGCTTATGCCGACGGGGATAGGATCCTGGCCCAAGGGGCGGTCAGATGAGCTGGCCTCGACAGGCGGGGTCCCCGTGGCAGGATGTGGTGATCGGTCATCCCTTCCGGAGAAGGCCCGACACTTGCATGCGAAGGGCCCGAGCTGTCATGAGGCGCCCCATCGCGATCTTAAGGCATCGGACGTGAATTCAAACTCACGCCCGATGTTCTCCGTTTCGGGGCTTTTGCGTCGTTCCCGCAAAACCGGTTCCCGATTTTTCGCTCGCGGCCTCAGCCGATCTGCTCGAGAATGATCGCCCGGATCTCTTCGCGGGTGAGCGTGGTCTGCTGCGGCCGCCAAGTCGAGAGAGGGTTGTGCGGCTGTTTCTTCGGCAAGGGCTGGGACAGCGTCTTCACCGGTTTCGTGTGGCGTATCGTATTCATGGGTTCCCTAGACGGCCTCAGCCTGAGGCTGTGCCGCTGTTGTTGATGACGTCGAATGCGGAGCAAAACGACTGATCCGCCGCGTGGGTTACAGGCGGCGACCAAACTTCAAAGGTGCGGAAAGCGGGCTCGGCGCTCGATCATGAGCTTCAGAGAGCAGGCCGAACGTATCGGTTGGATGAAAGTAATATGGATCATTCTTCGCAAATTCGCAAGGACGAATAAAAAAATGATGAGAATGCAAAATGATGACCCTTGAGAGAGCGAAGCCCGCCGGCACATCGACTGTCCGAAAAACTTTCGAAATTCATTCCATTCCGGGCCTGGACTCCGCGTAACCTGGAGCATGACTTTGTCGATGCGCCTTGTATTCGCCGCAAGTCGGCACTACATGGAGAATATCGACATTTGGCCGGACAATCGGGCCGTTTCGCCTTGGCCTTCCAGGCGCACGTTCAGACACTCTTCCCAAACATCGACGAACCCGAGTGTGCGGGCGTGCGAATGCATGCCCCTTGCTCACGTGCACACCAAGCCTAACCAAGGATATTCCCATGATTTCGGGCACCGTAAAGTTCTACAACGATCAAAAGGGCTTCGGCTTCATCCAGCCGGACGATGGCAGCAAGGACGTGTTCGTCCACGCGACCGCTCTCGAGCGTGCCGGCATCCGCGGCCTGCGCGAAGGCCAGAAGGTGTCCTTCGACACCGCCGAAGACCGCCGCTCCGGCAAGGTCGCCGTCAACAGCATTCAGGCGGACTGAGAATGACGCGGCGCACGCTCTAAGAGCCGCGTCCGGAGCCGCTCCCCGACGGAGCGGCTTTTTCTTTCAACACGCCATGATCCATGGCCAGAACGGGTGCTGAAGCGATGTATACGTTTCGAAAATCCCCCGCCAAATCGGTGATGTTCGTCGTCGATTACGACGATGCGCGCCGAGCCTATCTCTGGATCGATGATCCGGAAAAGGCGTCCGACGCCCGCTTCGTCGAAGGCATGGCGCGAACCCGACAGGAACAGGGAACTCTTCCTGAAGGAAACATCACGAGCATTCGGCGCGTCCGATGACGTCATCGGACGGGCTTGGCGGATTCCATAAGATCGACAGGTGACATGAAGCACAAAACCTTCAGCGAGCGGCTGCACGTTTCCCAGAGCGCGAAGCAGGCCATGGTGGCGAAGTTCCATCAGCGCCCCCGGCCGGACGACCCGGCTGTTTCCGAACGGCGCATCGCGAGAGCGGCCGTGAGCGCGGCACGCGATGCCCGTGTGGCCGAGCGGGAAGCGCAGCGTGTGGCCGAGGAGGCCCATCTCGCCCAGGTGCGTGAAGCCCAGGCGGCCGACAGGGCCGAACAGGAGCGACACGCCGCGGCCCAAAAGCAAGCGGATGATGCCAGGCAAGAGGCCGAGCGCAAGGCGGCCCGAGATGCTCGTTATGCCGCTCGCAAGGCGCGGAAGTAACGGCGTCCGATCCCGATTATCCAGATCGCAAGGAGATTGACCGATATCTCACAAGTTCAAGATCCGACAGATGGTTCGCTTGGCTCAGGCGGGTTTCTCCGACGCTCGAGCGGGTGCCGCCAGTCTTTACGAGGTGACGCGGCTCATGCCGGCGGACCAGACCGGGGAGTTCTCGTACCGCATCAAGTCAGGAACGATCGAAAGAGCCGTCCGTGAGAGCGAGATCCGCGGCGCGTAACTCTTGCGGATCGACCCGCCAGTCTCCGCCGCATCGGAACGAAACCAACACATCGAGAAGGGACATCCATTGCAAGTTTTAGTGCGCGACAACAATGTCGATCAGGCCCTGAGAGTTCTCAAGAAGAAGATGCAGCGCGAAGGCATCTTTCGCGAGATGAAGGCCCGCAAGTCTTACGAGAAGCCTTCCGAGCGTAAGACGCGCGAGAAGGCCGAAGCCGTCCGCCGGAGCCGCAAGCTGGCCCGCAAGCAGGCGATCCGGGAAGGTTTGATCGCGGCTCCCAAGCCGAAGCCCCGCTTCTCCGGACCGCGCAAGCCTGTCGCGGCCCCCGCCGTGACCTCGCACGCTGCGACGGCAGAGACGAAGGCCTAGCAAAAGCAGAGCCTCAGAGACGAAGAATCGGAAGCAGGAGGCGCGGAATCGACTCGGCGCCCCTGCAACATTAGGCTCAAAGCATGCCAGCGCCAGCCCCCACCGGTTCCTCCGGAATCGGCCGGAAACACCGTATTTCAGGGCGATGCATTCGAACGTTGGATTAAGGATTACGAGACCGGGATGCCCTGGCAGGCATCTCCCGCGTCTCAGTGCAAAAGCCTAAAGCTCTTGAAGCCCCCTCAGATCACTACGCGAATTCCGCGTCTTGAGGGAAAGATGGTGCCCAGGAGAGGACTCGAACCTCCACGGTGTTACCCGCTGCTACCTGAAAGCAGTGCGTCTACCAATTCCGCCACCTGGGCATGCCTCGTCGGCGAGGCTTCGTTTACGGTGCTTCTCGGGGTTCGTCAATCACTGAAAATGCGACCGATGCGCTTTCTTGGCATTGCACCTCTTCACAGGGGAGCGGCGTTTGACTAGAGACATTTTCGAATTTCACACCCAAGCTCCATGCAAGCCCTTAGCCGGGCGGGAGAGTTTCATGATCGGTGCCCTTCGCACGCCTGAGCAGCAAACCGTCACCGTTTTCGGCGGATCGGGCTTTCTCGGCCGTTACGTGGTGAGCCGCCTGGCCGAGCGCGGTTATCGCGTTCTCGTGCCGACCCGCCAGCCGAACCTCGCGAACTTCCTGCCCCTGGGCAAGGTCGGGCAGATCAACCCGATCCACGCCAACCTGCGCAACGAGGATTCGGTCGCCCATGCGGTGGCGCGGGCGGACCATGTGGTCAATCTCGTCGGCATCCTGCAGGAGACCGGCCGCCAGCGCTTCGACGCGCTCCAGGCGAAGGCGCCGGCGATGATCGCGCGGCTCGCCGGGAAGGCCGTGTCCTTCACGCATGTCTCGGCCATCGGGGCCGATGCGAATTCCGAATCGGCCTATGCGCGCTCCAAGGCCGAGGGCGAGGCCGCCTTGCTCCAGGAGCGGCCGGATGCCGTGATCCTGCGCCCCTCCCTCATGTTCGGGCCGGGCGACAGCTCGTTCAACCGCTTCGGAAGTCTCGCGCGCATGCTCCCCGTGGTGCCTCTGCCGGGCGCCGAGACCCGGTTCCAGCCCGTCTATGCGGGCGATGTGGCCGAGGCCGTCGTGCGCGCCGTGGACGGCGCCGTGCCGGGCGGTCGGGTCTATGAGCTCGGCGGGCCCGAGATCCGCACCATGCGCCAGATGATGGAATTCGTCCTTCAGGTTACCGAGCGCAACCGCCCCATCGTGCCCCTGCCCTTCAGCCTGGCCCGGACCATGGGCGGCGTCCTGGGAACGCTCGACTGGCTCACCCTGGGGCTGATTCCGGATGAACTCGTCACCACCCGCGACCAGGCGATCCTGCTCGAGGCGGACAACGTGGTTTCGGAGAGCGCCGCTCGCGAGGGCCGGACGCTCCAGGGTCTCGGCCTCACGCCCACCACCATCGAGGCCATCGTCCCGAGCTACCTGCTGCGCTTCCGCAGGACCGGCCAGTTCGACCTCAAGCGCAACGCCCCTCCGGGCCACACGCCGGACCTGCTCGCCCCCCGTTCGGGAGGAGCCGGATCCGACTTCCACCCGGAACGGGCCCCCGGTCCGGCCGTCGGCCAGTCGTCGAGCCACTAGAGCATCGGACCCAGAAGTGGACGCCACTTTTGGGATTCATCCGATGCTCCTTCCCTTGGCTGGCGCATCGGATGCGGCTTTGGATCCGCGGCCGGTGTTCGACCTGCCTCAGGCCTTCTCGATCGAGACGGCGTTGTCCCGGCGCAGCGGCAACGGCTGTCCCGGATTGCGTGTGAGCTTCTTGTGCAGGTGAACCATCAGGGCCGCGCCAAAGATCGGCGTGATCAGGTTCACCACGGGCACGAGCACCAAAGCCGCCACCACGGCGCCGGCGGCCAGCACCGTGCCCCTGTGCTCCGTGCGCAGGCGCGCCACGTCCTCGGGCTTCCAGAAGCGGCCTGCCGCCAGCTCGAAATATTCCCGGCCCAGCAGATAGGCGTTGGCGATGAAGAACACGCCGATGTTGATGCCCGGAATGAAGAACAGGAGCAGGGCCGCGAGGTTCACCAGCAGGGACAGGCCGGCGAAGCGAAGGCCGTAGACGAGCGACTGGCCGAAGGGCAGTGCTCGGCCGGGCGGATCGGCCGGATATTTATCCCGCTCCACCACCTCGGCCACGTCGTCGAGGAAATAGCCCGCCACGATGGCCGAAATCGCCGGCAGCAGATAGATCAGGACGACGAAGAGACCGAAGCCCGCGAGGAAGAACGCGAAGCTGTCGATGATCGGGTAGGTGGCGCTCAGGTGATGATCGTTCAGAAAGAGATCGAACAGCTTGGTCAGGCCCAGCCAGACCAGGACGAGCAGCGCGATCGTCAATCCAATCGATTTCCAGAGGATACGCCGCAGGGCCGGCGAGAAGACCTCGCGGGCCGCCGCGAAAACCGATTGGATCAGCATCTGTCGTTTGGTCCTTGCTCAACATCCCCTGATGCGGGAAGCGGACCTTACTTATGAACGATCCCGCCGCAAAGCGAGGGGTGGAGAAAGCCGTGCCGATGGACCATGAAACCCCAACGGGCGCGAAGGCGGATCCCGATGTCGCGATCGTGGGCGCGGGAAGCGCCGGGATCGCGGCGGCGCGGCGCCTCCTCGCCTCGGGGCTGACGGTGACGGTGCTGGACGCGCGGAACCGGATCGGCGGGCGCACGGTCACACGCCGCTTCAAGGGCCATCCGGTGGATCTCGGCGCCCATTGGCTTCATGCCGGTCCGATCAATCCTCTCGTGAAGCTCGGTCATCGGCGCGGCGAGCCCCTGCGCCGGGCGCCCGTGGACGGACATTTCTTCGTCCGCGGCCGGCCGGGCACCCGAACCGAGCGGGCGGCTCTCGACCGCGCCTTCGACATGGCCGACCGGGCCATGACCCAGGCGGCCAGGGCCCGGGAGGATCAGCCCGCGGCCGCCGCGCTTCCGCCGATGGGTCCGCAGGGGCGGCGGGTCGCGGCCATCCATGGCCTGGTGTCGGGCCGGCCGCTCGACGAAGTGAGCCTGCACGATTTTCCGAGCATGGAATATGCGGACAACCTCTTCATCGCCGGCGGGCTCGGCGCCTATGTGAGCCGCCTCGCCCATCATCTCCCCGTGCGGCTCGGCACGGCCGTCCATCGCATCGACTGGTCCGGCGCGGGCGTGGGAATCGAGACGTCGTCCGGAACGCTCCGGGCCCGGGCCGTCATCGTCACCGCCCCGATGGCGGTGCTGCAGCAGGAGGCAATCCGCTTTGCGCCCGCCCTGCCCCATCCCGTGGCGGCAGCGATCAACGGCTTCACGCAGGGCGTCTACGAGCACGTGATCCTGCACTGGCCGGACTCGCCCTTTCGCGGCGCGGACCGTCTGGCGAGCCTCCCCGGGACGCACCGGCAGCCGCCGGGGCTCCTGACCCGGATCGACGGCACGCCATTCCACTTCTTCGAACTCGATCAGCCTGCCGCTTCCTCCTTCGACCGGCGGGACGTCCACGCGCCCTACCGCTATGCCCGCGCGGTGCTGGCCGAGCAGTTCGGCCACCGGGCGATCCGCAACCTCGCGACCCTGCGCAGCACCGCTTGGCGGCACGATCCCTGGTCGCGTGCCTCCTGGGCCGTGGTCCCACCGGGGCTCTATGCCATCCGGGACCGCCTGAAGGCGCCGGTCGGGGAGCGGATCTGGTTTGCCGGTGAGGCGCTCTCGCGGGCCCAATGGGGCACGGCCGGAGGAGCCTGGGAAGAAGGCGAAAGGGCGGCCGGCGAGATCATCGCCATGCTGCGCTGACAGCGCTCAGGACTGAGCCAGGCCGTTGACCAGCTGGGTGCGGACCCAGGTCACGGCATCGTCGAGAGTGGCGAGAACCGGCGGCGTCGTGCTGAGCAGGCCACTGCAGGGGCCGAAGCCCGCTTCCAGGAACCAGCCGCCGGCCCGCTCGTCCCCGCCGACGGTCTCCTCCGGCGTCACCCAGGTGAAGACCGCCACCAGCTGCCCATCCGCGAGAACGAGCTGTCCCTCGTGCCTGCCGCCATCCGCCAGAACTGGCATCTCTTGGAGAGTAATGTCGCTCATGGTCCATCCGAGGGTCAGGGCTGCCGGTCTTCGTTCTGAAGGCTGAGATAGGTCGAGGTGAACTCACCCACCTTCTTCAACCGTTCCCAGTCGAGAATGGTCAACGCGTCACCCTGGAAACGGATCAATCCTTCCTTGCGCAGTTCCTGCAGCACGCGGTTCACGTGAACCGTCGACAGTCCGAGCGTATCACCGAGCTCCGCCTGCGTGATGGGAAGCTGGATCGTGTCGCCCTCGACATGGCCGATCGCCTTCAGGCGAAGATACAACTCGCAGATCAGATGCGCCATGTGGGCCGTCGCGGACAAGCGGCCCATGGCCGTGAGCCATTCCCGGTGGACGGCGCCGTCGATCAGGGTGTTGAGCCAGAGCAGACGGGTGAGATGAGGGTATTCGTCGGTGATCCGCTCGAGCGTGGCATGCGGGACGAGGGCGATGCGGCAATTGGTGAGCGCCAGCACGCCATGGTCCATCGTCTTCAGGAGAAAGCTGTGCAGGTCGATGAAGTCTCCGGCGACGTGGATCGCCGAGATCTGCCGCCGACCGTTCGAGACGATCTTGTAGCGGGCCGCGAAACCTTCCAGGAGCAGCGAGCTATCCGTCGGGCGATCGCCCTCCCGAATGATGTCCTCGTCGGCGTCGACGATGCGAACGCGGGCGATGGCATTGTCGAGAGCCCTCTTCTCGTCGTCGGAGAGCCGGTCGTATTTCTCGAGCTTCAGGATCAGGGAATTGGTCATCAAGGCCATGGGAGGTAAGGACGCTCCTGTTCTGGCCAAACTCCCTTCTCAGCCGCACTCACATATGTTTATGCTCAAGATGGATTTTGGTCGCACGGGATTGCGACCCACATTTTCGCCCCTGGCGAAGAAGTGCTCCATTGTCCGGAAAGGAAGGGGCCGAGTTCCCGGCCCGGACACGGCACCCGGTCATGCGCGTCGGTCCGGACGCCCCGCCTCCATCGGAATCGTCAGGTAACTCGCACGGCAAGAGGGATCTGCGGCGCTCGCCGGCAGGACGACGTCCTTCGTCCCAGGGCCGTTCAGAGCATGCTGGGCAGGACGCGATCGGGCGGCTTGTGGCCGTCGACGAAGGCCCGGATGTTGACGATGACCTTCTCGCCCATGGCCACGCGTCCCTCGTGGGTGGCCGAGCCCATGTGCGGCAGCAGCACCACCTTGCCCTGCTTGGCGAGGCGCACGAGGCGCGGATTGACCGCCGGCTCCTCTTCGAACACGTCGAGCCCCGCCCCCGCGATGGCGCCGGCTTCGATGAGCTTGGTGAGTGCGCCCTCGTCGATGATCTCGCCGCGGGCGGTGTTCACCAGGATCGCGTCGGGCTTCATGAGCTTGAGGCGCCGCGCCGAGAGCAGGTGATAGGTGGCCGGGGTATGCGGGCAGTTCACGGACACGATGTCCATGCGGGCCAGCATCTGGTCGAGCGATTCCCAATAGGTCGCCTCGAGTTCCGCCTCGATCTTCGGCGGCACGTGGCGCCGGTTGTGATAGTGGATCGACAGGCCGAAGGCCTTGGCGCGCCGGGCAAGCGCCTGGCCGATGCGGCCCATGCCGACGATGCCGAGGCGCTTTCCGGTGATGCGCCGGCCCAGCATCCAGGTCGGCGACCAGCCGGCCCAGGTGCCGTCCGGGATCACGCGGGCGCCTTCCGGAATGCGGCGGGCGACTGCCAGGATCAGCGCCATGGTCATGTCGGCCGTATCCTCGGTCAGCACCCCGGGTGTGTTGGTGACGGCGATCCCCCTGGCGGCGGCCACCGTCACGTCGATGTTGTCGACGCCGTTGCCGAAATTGGCGATGAGCTTCAGATTGGGCCCCGCCTGCTCCAGCACGGGCGGGCCGATCTCGTCCGTAATGGTCGGCACCAGCACGTCCGCCGTCCTGACGGCCTCCACCAGCTCCTCGGGCGAAAGAGGCTTGTCCTCGAGGTTGAGGCGCGTGTCGAACAATTCGCGCAGGCGCGTCTCGATCACGTCGGGCAGGCGGCGGGTGACAACGACGACAGGTCTCTTCTTCATCGACTTCAAGCGTCCCCGGCACTGAAAACCCGCGAAGTTCAGAGAGTTTCACGCTCTCTTAACCCTGCTTCGGCGATCAAAGGTGACGACGCGCCGCGTGGCGGTCTCCGTCAAGCTTCTCTACCAGAGCCTCAACCCAAGACAAAGTCACTATCGGGGGAACCATGCGCAAGATCGCCCTTGCCCTTGCTCTTGTCAGCCTGAGCGCCGCAACGGCCGTCGCCCAGCAGCCCCCGGGCGGCCGTCTCGGCACGGGCCTGCCGGTGCCGCGCTACGTGAGCCTCAAGACCGACCGGGTGAACCTGCGCGAGGGGCCATCCAAGGATCACAGGACGGCCTGGGTGTTCCAGCGGGCCGGCCTGCCGGTGGAGATCATCGCCGAATACGAGACCTGGCGGCGCATCCGCGACTCGGAGGGCACGGAAGGCTGGGTTCTCCATTCCCTCCTGTCGGGCCGGCGCACGGCGCTCGTCATGCCCTGGGCCAAGGGCAACCAGCCGCCGATCAGCCTGTTCGACAAGGCCGACGAGAAGGGCGGCGTGGCGGCCCACCTGCAGCCGGGGGTGATCACCAACATCAAGGGCTGCGACGGCAAATGGTGCCGGGTGGTGATCGTTCTGGACGGCGCCCGGGACGTGGACGGCTACATCCAGCAGGAGAAGCTCTGGGGCGTCTACCCCAACGAGACCGTGGAATAGGCCTTTACCGTTTTATCAAGCTTTCGAGCCTTAAAAAGGAAACACCGTTTCCTTTCATCCGAAGACACGCCCTCATGACGCTTTCCCTGAGCCTGAAGAACATCCTCCCGATCCTCGCCCTCGTGCTCGGGATCGCCTCGATCGTAGCACCCCGCTTCCTCAACATCTTCGTGGCCATCTTCCTGATCGCCTATGCGTTGGTCGGGTTCGGCTTGCTGCGCTGATCAGGCCGTCCGCCTCAGGAGCCGCCGGCCGAAGACGTTGAAGGCGAGGCCGAGGACGATGACCGCCCCGCCGATAGCCTCGATCGGGTGCATGGCCTCGCCGAGGATGAGGGCCGAGCCCAGAATTCCCGCGACGGGAACGAACAGGGCGAACGGCGTCACCGTGGCGGCAGGGTGGCGGGACAGGAGATAGGCCCAGATTCCGAAGGCGAAGATCGTCGTCGGATAGGCGAGATAGGCCACGGCCGCCAGGGTGTGCCCGTCGATATTCTTCAGCGCGTCGAACACCTGGGCCGGCCCGTCGAGCAACAGCGACAGGCCGAACAGCGGCAGCGGCGCGACGAGGCTCGACCAGACGATGAAGCCCAGCATGTCGACCCGCCCTGCCCGCTTCGAGACGATGTTCGCCACGCCCCAGGCGGCGGCGGCCAGCACGGTCATGAGGAAGGGAACGGCACCGCCGCCGGTCATGCGCGGCCAGGCGATGAGCACGAGGCCGGCGCTCGCCACGACGCCGCCGATCACCTGATGCGGTCCGGGGCGCTCGCCCATGGCCAGGGCGGCGAACAGAATCGTGAAGAAAACCTGCGCCTGCATGACCACCGACGCGAGGCTCGCCGGCATTCCTAAGCTGATCGCCGCGAACAGAAGCCCGAACTGGGCGACGCCGAGGAAAAAGCCGTAGGCGACGACGTTTCGCCAATCGGTCTTGGGCCTGGCCACGAAGAACACGGCCGGGAAGGCGGCGAAGAGGAAGCGCAGGGCCGCCAGCAGGAGGGGCGGCATCGTGCCGACGCCGAGCTTGATGACGACGAAGCTCAGGCCCCAGATGGCCGTGACGAGAAGGGCGACGAGGCTATGGCTGAGCGGCATCTGTGACCGACCGGAAGCCGCTTTTCAGACAGGAGGGAGGCGTTCGTTCAAGCGCCTTTACGACGAAGGCGCACGATGACCTCGACGCCCGCCACTTCCATGCCGGCGGGCGGTTCCGGCAGGTCGGCCACACTCACGGCGGCCGTCTCGGGCATGTCGACGAGCTCGCCTTCCTCCTCCAGGAAGAAGTGATGATGCTCGGTCGGGTTGGTGTCGAAATAGGCCTTGGCCCCGTCCACCGACAGCTGGCGCAGGAGGCCGGCTTCCGTGAACTGGTGCAGGGTGTTGTAGACGGTCGCCAGCGAGACCGGGACGCGGGCGCGGGACGCCTCGTCGAAGAGCATTTCAGCCGTGATGTGCCGGTCGCCCTTGCCGAACAGGAGCCAGCCCAGGGACACGCGCTGCCGGGTCGGGCGCAAGCCCACGCGGCGCAGCTTGTCCCGCAATTCGGATACGGGGCAACCCTTCCGATGCGGAGCGGTGGTGGACTCGATATAGGCGGACAATGGATCGGTCATCGGCGGAACTGAATGAACGGATGGGCGCTTCTACCATCACAATCATAGGAAAGCGAGAGGATTACCGCAAGGCTAACCCGGGTGCGTCGCCGGTTCCCGGAACGATGAAGAATCCCCGTTCAGGTCCCTTTGATGGATCGCCAAGCCTGTGCTACCAGAGCCCGCACCCAGGTCCCGAGGCCGTCTCGGGGCCGCTTGTTGAAGACGCGATGAAAGGATCGGCATCCGGCATGGCCCGCCAGTCCAGCTTTACTTATGAAGAGCTCCTTGCCTGCGGGCGCGGAGAATTGTTCGGTCCCGGCAATGCGCAGTTGCCGCTCCCGCCCATGCTGATGTTCGACCGCATCACCTCCATCGGCGAGGATGGCGGCGCCTATGGCAAGGGCCATGTGCTGGCGGAACTCGACGTGCGGCCGGATCTCTGGTTCTTCCCCTGCCATTTCAAGGGCGACCCGGTGATGCCGGGCTGCCTGGGCTTGGACGCCCTGTGGCAGATGACGGGCTTCTTCCTCGGCTGGGGCGGCTCGCCCGGACGCGGCCGTGCGCTCGGCGTCGGCGAGGTGAAGTTCTCCGACCAGGTGCTGCCGACGGTCAAGAAGGTGGTCTACGGCGTCGACCTCAAGCGCGTCTTCCGCTCGAAGCTGGTGCTCGGCATCGCCGACGGCTGGCTGGAGGCCGACGGGCGCCGGATCTACGAGGCCAAGGACATGCGCGTCGGCCTGTTCCAGGCGGATGCGGCCGCAGGCGGCTAGATTTCAGGTGCTGACCAAAGGTCAGCACCGGTCCCATCCTATTGACAAAGCGTATTCTTTTTTAAAGAACCGACCCTGCCGCGAAGCGGCGGGGCCTTTCCATGGGATCACGCTTTCATCCCATTCGCATGGCTCAGTGTTGAGAATGAGCAGGATCGACCTTACGTGTTGAACCGCTAAGGCAGATAGTGAAGATCCTTTGAAGAGGTAGGCTATGAGGCGCGTCGTCGTCACCGGAATGGGCATCGTGTCGTCCATCGGCAACAACACGCAGGAGGTGCTTGCCTCTCTGCGCGAAGCGAAGTCCGGGATCAGCAAGGCCGAAGATTACACGAAATACGGCTTCCGCTGCCAGGTTCACGGCGCTCCCAGCCTGAACCCCGAAGAGATCGTCGACCGGCGCGCCATGCGCTTCCACGCCCGGGGCACCGCCTGGAACCATGTGGCCATGGACCAGGCGATCCGGGACGCCGGTCTGGAGGAGAACGAGATCTCCAACGAGCGCACGGGCATCATCATGGGCTCGGGCGGTCCGTCCACCCGCGTGATCATGGAAGCGGCCGACATCACCCGCGAGAAGGGTCCCAAGCGCATTGGCCCCTTCGCCGTGCCGAAGGCGATGTCCTCCACGGCCTCGGCCACGCTCGCGACCTGGTTCAAGATCAAGGGCGTGAACTATTCGATCTCGTCCGCCTGCGCGACCTCGAATCACTGCGTCGGCAATGCCTACGAGATGATCCAGTACGGCAAGCAGGACGTGATGTTCGCCGGCGGCTGCGAGGACCTGGACTGGACCATGTCCAACCTCTTCGACGCCATGGGCGCCATGTCCACCAAGTACAACGACACTCCGGCCCGGGCCTCCCGCGCCTATGACGCCAACCGCGACGGCTTCGTCATCGCCGGCGGCGCCGGCGTGCTGGTGCTGGAGGAGCTGGAGCACGCCAAGGCGCGCGGCGCCCGCATCTACGGCGAGATCGTCGGCTACGGCATGACCTCGGACGGCTACGACATGGTCGCTCCGTCGGGCGAGGGCGCGATCCGCTGCATGCGCATGGCCCTCAAGGACGTCCATAACCCGATCGACTACATCAACCCGCACGCCACCTCGACCCCCGTGGGCGACCAGAAGGAGATCGAGGCCATCCGCCAGGTCTTCGGTTCGGGCGACAAGTGCCCGCCGATCTCTGCGACGAAATCGCTCACCGGCCACTCGCTCGGCGCCACGGGCGTGCAGGAGGCGATCTACTCGCTCCTGATGATGAACAACCGCTTCATCTGCGAGAGCGCCCATATCGATGAACTCGACCCCGAGTTCGCCGACATGAACATCGTCCGCAAGCGCATCGACGATGCCGGCATCGACACGGTTCTGTCCAATTCCTTCGGCTTCGGCGGCACCAATGCCACACTCGTCTTCAGCCGTTACAACGGATAAGACTCTGTCATAAACCTGAGACGGCTCCATGCGATGCCCCGGATATTCCTGGGGGACCTCGCATGGACACGCTGAATCACACCATTCTTCCGGCTCGCGATGCACACTTTCATAACAATTGGCGTCGCACGATGGAGCCGATGCATAGGGGGACCCAAGTGACCGGTCTGATGCAAGGAAAGCGCGGCCTCATCATGGGCGTCGCCAACGACCACTCCATCGCCTGGGGCATTGCCAAGACCCTGGCCCAGCACGGGGCGGAGCTCGCCTTCACCTATCAGGGCGAGGCTCTCGGCAAGCGCGTTGCTCCCCTTGCGCAATCGCTCGGCTCCGAGCTCGTCCTTCCCTGCGACGTGGAGGATATCGCCTCCGTCGATGCGGTGTTCGACACCCTCGACAGGACGTGGGACGGCCTCGACTTCGTGGTCCACGCCATCGGCTTTTCCGACAAGTCGCAGCTCAAGGGCTCCTATGTGGACGTCACCACCCGCGAGAACTTTTCCCGCACCATGGTGATCTCCTGCTTCTCCTTCACGGAGATCGCCCAGCGCGCCGCCAAGCGCATGAGGAACGGCGGCTCGCTCCTGACCCTCACCTATGGCGGCTCCACCCGCGTGATGCCGAACTACAACGTGATGGGCGTGGCCAAGGCGGCGCTCGAAGCCTCCATGCGCTACATCGCGTCCGACCTCGGCCCGAAGGGGATCCGCTGCAACGCGATCTCGGCCGGTCCCGTGCGCACGCTCGCCGGCGCCGGCATCTCCGACGCACGCCTCATGTTCACCTACCAGAAGGCCCATGCTCCCCTGCGCCGCACGGTGACCATCGAGGATATCGGCGGCTCGGCCCTCTACCTGCTCTCCGACCTCGCCAACGGCGTGACCGGCGAGATCCATTACGTGGATTCGGGCTACAACATCATCTCGATGCCGCGTCCCGAGATCCTGAAGGCTCAGGACGCCGCCGGCGTGACGGGCGAAGAGGATTAGAGCATCAAGCGCGAAAACGGGCGCCGGTTTCACGCGAAAAGATGCGCGAGACCAAAACGCTCAAGCATCGAATCGGGTCCCGAACGGCAGGCCTGCCTTTGGGATCCGATGCCTCGGAGGCTGTTTGGCAGTCGGTTGCCGGCCTCATGGTTCGCGGCCTCGGACGCCGGTGCGCCTGCCCGTTCTTAACCTTATCAATAAATCATCAATAAAGAACAGCCGCTCCAAGGTCTGGGAAAGACCGTGCAAGTCCATCCCTCCTGATGGACAGACATTGCGATATAGGCCAAGAATTTATTCGATATTCGCGGCGTTTCGGTTTGCGGCATGCGTTGGAATGAAGATGTTGGTTTTAATTCTGCCAACGAGTTGGTTCGTCATGACTTGCTCATGACGAAGAGGAATCAGCCGGCAACTTATGACAGCCTGTATCATTACGCATTTACCTTAAGCCGCCAGATTCCCTGGCTGGCCGATGCGAACGGCAACGTCGTCGAGGTCGGTCCCGGCTGGTCCGAATGGATCGGCCAGCCGCCCGAAGCCCTGGTCGGCAACGGGTGGGTGAGGCTTGTTCATCCGGACGACCTGCCCCGTCTCGTCGAGGCGAGGCGCGAAAGCCTCGCGGACGGCACGCCTTACCAATGCGAATACCGGATCAGGATGGCGGATGGCACTTACCGCTGGTGCCGGTCCAGCTCGGCGGCCCGGCGCGACGAAACCGGAGCCGTCGCGTTCTGGTACGGCACGACGGAAGACATCCACGAGCGCAAGGAAGCGGAACTCGTCCTGCAGGGCCATGCCCATGTGCTGGAAATGGTCGCGGCCGGTCAGCCCATCGGCGAGATCCTGTCCGCCCTCTGCCATCTGGCGGAGACCCAGCTCCCCGGCACGCGGTGCTCGGTCCTCTTGTACGATGCCGAGACGGGCTCGCTCCGGCACGGGGCCGCGCCGAACCTTCCCTCTTCCTATAATGCGGCGATCGACGGCCTGAAGGTCGGACCCGACAGGGGATCGTGTGGAACCGCCGCCTATTCGCGCACGAGCATCATCGTGGCCGACATCGCAACGGATCCCCTATGGGCCGAGTGGCGCGGCATCGCCCTGTCCTATGGCCTGCGGGCCTGCTGGTCGAAGCCGGTCTTTTCCCGTTCGGGCGATGTGCTCGGCACCTTCGGGTTCTATTACGGCGAGCCCCGCGCCCCGACCTGCGACGAGATGGAGCGCATGGAGGCCGTGCTGCATCTGGCCGCCCTGGTTCTCGAGCGGCAGCGCAGCGACGTGGCCCTGCGCGAAAGCGAAGAGCATCACCGCCATTCCGTGGAGCTCAACCCGCAGATCTCCTGGACGGCGGATCCGCAGGGCAATCTCCTCGATATTTCCTCGCGCTGGCACGACCTGACCGGCATGGACCTGAGGGAGGCGCTGGGTTCCGGCTGGAGCCGGGCGCTGCATCCCGACGACGCGTCCACCTCCTTGCGCCGCTGGTCCCAGGCGGTCGCGGCGGGTGAAAGGCTGGATATGGATTATCGCCTCCGGATGGCGGACGGAACCTATCGCTGGGTCCGCTCCCGGGCCGCACCTCGGCGAGGCGGGGACGGGACCATCATCCGATGGTACGGCGCCGTCGAGGACATCCATGACCGCAAGCTCACGGAGGAAACCCTCCGCTGGGCGGCCCACCATGACGACCTCACGGGGCTTGCGAACCGCAGGCTCTTCCGCGAACGCCTGCAGCAAGCCCTCGACGCCCCGTCCGGCCGGCCCCGCATCACGGGCCTGCTGGTCATGGATCTCGACCACCTCAAGCAGATCAACGACCGGTTCGGTCACGATGCCGGCGATGACCTTTTGAAGGAATTCGCGCAGCGGCTGCGCCAAGCGGCGAGACCCGGCGACACCGTGGCCCGCCTGGGCGGCGACGAATTCGCCGTGCTTCTGCCCGACATCGCCGGTGACCGCGACGTGGCCGCCATGGCCGACACCATCCTGGCCCGCATGCAGGAGCCCCTGAAACGCAACGGCAAGCTTCTGGACTGCCGCACGAGCATCGGCGGGACCATTTCGTCCGGTTTCGCCATGAGCCCGGAAGAGCTTCAGAAACAGGCCGATCTGGCGCTCTATCGCAGCAAGACGTCCGGACGCGGCTCGTTCAAAATGTTCGTCGCGACCATGCGGGAGGAGTCGCAAAGAACGAATTCGGCCCTGGAGCTGGCGGCACGGGCGGTCGCATCGGACTGGATCGTGCCGTTCTATCAGCCGAAGGTGACACTCGCCACCGGTGCGATCGGCGGCTTCGAGGCGCTTCTGCGCTGGCATCATCCCCGCAACGGGATCCAATCGCCGGAAAGGATCGCCCCCGCCTTCAACGACACGGAGCTTGGAACGGCCATCGGCGAGCGCATGCGCTCCTGCATCCTCAAGGATATCCGCGCCTGGCTCGATGCGGGGCTTCCCTTCGGACGGATCGCCGTCAATGCGTCGGCCGCCGAGTTCCGACGCGACAATTATGCCGAGCGCGTGCTCGAAGACCTGCGATGGATGAACGTCCCGGCCCATTGCCTCGAAGTCGAGGTGACCGAGAGCGTGTTCCTCGGCTCCGGCGCCGAATACGTGGAGCGGGCGCTGCGCACCCTCAGCACGGAGGGCGTGACGATCGCGCTCGACGATTTCGGCACCGGCTACGCCTCCCTGTCGCATCTCAAGCGCTACCCGGTCGATGCGATCAAGATCGACCGGACCTTCGTGGGCGGTCTGGAGACGGACGCGGACGATGCCGCCATCGTCAGGGCGCTCCTCAATCTCGGCCGCAATCTCGGCATCGAGGTCGTGGCCGAGGGCGTCGAGAACGCCTTCCAGGCCACTCTCCTGCAGCGCATGAGCTGCGATCTCGTGCAGGGATACCATTTCGGCCGGCCCATGCCGGCCGGGGACGTGCCGACCTTCGTCACGTCGTGGACGGGCGTTTAAGGCATTGCGCGACACGCATTCGCAAGCGTGAACACCTTTCACGAGTCTGCGAGAAAACGAACCTTGGCCTTGCCATCGCCATGTTCGACCGTCACGAGGATCTCACCTTACGAGAGTTCTGTTCATGATCCTGTCCCGCCGCGTTCTTCTCGCCGGTCTCGCCCTGTCCGGCACGAAAGCTCCCGCCTTCGCGCAATCCGCGCCGGAGCCGCAGATGATCCCCGTGGAGCTGATCGATAACGCCCTGAACCTGCCCTCCATTGTGCGTATCGGCCACCCGCATGGCGACGTGATCATGGTGGAGTATTTCGACTACAACTGCCCCTGGTGCAAACGTTCGGCGCAAAGCCTGCCCGACCTGCTCAAGGCGGAACCCGAGCTGTCCTACATGCTGGTGAATTTCGCCGTGCTGAGCCCGCAATCGGTCGCGGCGACGCGCGCGGCCCTGGCCTATCTGCAGCTCTACGGCCCCGAGCGTTACCTGCCCCTGCATCTCGCCCTGTTCGCCTTGCGCGGCACGGTGGACGGCGAGCGGGCGCTGGCGGAAGCGGAAAAGCTCGGCGGCGACCGGACGCGCATGACCGAGATCGCCAACAGCGACAAGACCACCGGCTGGATGAAGGACGCCTTCGCCACCGGAAGCGATCTCGGCCTCGTGGCGACGCCGTCCTTCCTGATCGGGACGGAAGCCTATGTCGGCGGCATGAGCCTGGAGCAGAAGCGCGAGGCGATCGCGCGGGCGAGAGGGTAACCCTCACCCGGCAGGCTTCATCAGCACCATTCTGCGCGTGACCCCAGGCAGGGGATCGCACGCGACCTCGACCCATTGGGTTTCCTCGCCCGCCGCCACGACGGTTTCCTGCGAGGCGAGAAGTTCGCAATCGGCCGTCTTCGTCGCCTGCTCGATGCGCGAGGCAATGTTGACGGTCTCGCCGACCACGGTGAATTCGAGCCGGCTTTCGTCCCCCACCACGCCGCAGAACACGTCGCCCGTGTGGATGCCGATCCCGAGGCGCACCGGCGGGTTGAAGTTGCGCTTGGCGTTCCAACGGGCGATCAGGGTCAGGAGGGTGCGGCCGCAGGCGAGCGCCCGGCGCGCATCGTCCTCCCGGGCCCCGGGCACGCCGAAGAGGATCAGGGCCCCATCGCCCGTGAACTTGTCGATGACGCCCCCGTGCCGGGAGGCCGCCCGCAGGACGCGGCGGCGGAACGACGTGATGAAGACGGCGAGCTGCGCCGGTTCCATGGTCTCGCCGAAGGTGGTCGAAGCCCGGATGTCGACGAAGAGCAGGGTCACCGGAATGCGCCGTCCCTGGCGCAGGGACGCGAAGGCCTGATCGGTGAGGATCGGCGCCAGCTCCCGCGGCAGATAGCGGGTGAGCGTCACGCGCAAGGTCGTCTCCCGCACGGCCCGCTCCAGCATCAGGCGGCCCTGGCGCGCCACCAGGATCAGGATCAGTGCGGCGGCGAAGACCATGACGATGCGGACCATGTTGGCCTGGGCGGAGAACACGCCGACGATCTCCGCCAGATCCTCCTGGCGGTCGGCCGGGCTCAGGTAGCCGCCGCCGAAGGCGAGCAGCGAAAGGCCGATGACATAGATGGCCGCCACGAAGGCCTGGAGGCGGGGCTGGTAGTGAATGGCCGCCGCCGCCATGGTGATCGGCACGACCCAGGCGACCGGAAACACCGAGAAGAGGCTGCCCGGGATGCCGAGGCCCCAATGGGTATAGGCGAGATTGCCGAGGACGAGGCACGCGTCGACCACGGCCGTGATGACCGGCAGTTTCTCGATGCCGATCCGTTTCGACGCGAGCCAGGCGCCGCCCCAGCCCTGCGCCCCGAAAAGGACCAGGGTCAGCTCGGCGGCCCAAACCTGCTTGAGCGCGATGGGATTGCTGAGCTCGACGCCCGCGGTGGTGACCAGGACCGCCATGAGCAGCAGCCCGGCCGTGACCATGCGCGCGAGCCCGGCCCGCTGAAGCGCGCCCGTATCGGCCTCACGGATCAGCCGGTGCGTGGCGTCGCTTAAGGAGGGAGACGTCCGCAGCCTGTCGATCAGGCCCAGGGCGGCACGGATGCGGGATCGGGGAGTCACGGGTTTCTTTCTGCTCTCCAGGATGGATATGGTCCGGTCGACACGTGACTCAAAGCCCATTACGGATCGGTTACGCCGTCGTGACCTGCCGGAAAGATCCCGGCGGCGTCCCCGCATCCCACAGGAATATATGGCCGATGAGCGAGACGTTCCAACCTATCGTCGTCTATGTGGATGCGGACGCCTGCCCGGTGAAGCCGGAGATCTACCGGGTCGCCGAGCGGCACGGAGTCAAGGTCTTCGTGGTCTCCAACGCCTTCCTGCAGGTGCCGCAGAGCCTGCTGATCAAGCGGATCGTGGTCAGTTCGGGCTTCGATGCCGCCGACGACTGGATCGCCGAGCGCGCCCGGCGCGGCGCCATCGTGATCACGGCCGACATCCCGCTCGCGAGCCGCTGCGTGAAGGCCGGCGCCGACGTGATCGGCCCGACCGGAAAGCCCTTCACGGAAGCCTCGGTCGGCATGGCGCTCGCCACCCGCGACCTGATGGAAGGCCTGCGCGCCATGGGCGAGGTGACGGGCGGCCCGAGGCCGTTTTCGCAAAAGGACCGCTCGGCGTTCCTCTCGGCGCTCGATGTGGCGATCAACCGGCTCAAGCGCGCGGGATTTGGCTCAGGCGCTCCTTGAACGCGTTGAAATTCTCAGGCGTCAGTGGGCCGATATGCTTGTAGCGGATGGTGCCGTCCGGGCCGACGATGAAGGTTTCGGGGACGCCGTAGACGCCCCAGTCGATGGAGGCGCGGCCGTTCGGGTCGACCCCGACGGCCGCGTAGGGATTGCCGAGCGCGCCGAGGAAGCGGCGGGCGTTGTCCGGATTGTCCTTCTGGTTGATGCCGACCACGCGGATCGACGGATCCCTGGCGAGATCGACCAGCAGCGGATGCTCCTGGCGGCAGGGCGCGCACCAGGACGCCCAGACATTCACCACCGTCACGCGGCCCTTGAGATCATCGTTCGAGAAGCCGGGCACGGGCTGACCGTTGGCCAGCAGGCCTTCGAGGGGTGCGAGGCTGAACGTCGGCACCGGCTTGTTGATCAGGACCGACGGCACCTCGGCGGGGTTCTTCCCTGAAATCAGCTGCACGCCGAAGAGCACCACCAGGGCGCCGAAGACGAGCCCCGGCAGCAGGAACATCAGGCGGGATCGCGGTCGCTCGACGACATCAGCCACGGCGGGACCTCCGGCCGACGCCGCGTGATTCGAGCTCGGCCAAAGCGCGGGCCTGGATGCGGTGGTCGATCACCGCGCGCAGGATCAATCCGGCGACGACCAGTGCCGTCAGGATGTAGGACAATGCGATGAAGAACGTGTGCGACATCTGTCAGGCCGCCTGCGCGTCGAGGCGCTCGGCCTCGAGGATGGTGAGCGTGCGCACCCGGCGGCGCAGGATCTCCGTGCGCATGCCGGAGAGATGCAGCGCCACGCCGACCAGGGTGAAGGCGACGGCCATGACCAGGAGCGGCACGAGCATGGAGGAATGGATCGTCGGCCCGCCGAGGCGGAACACGGAGGCCGGCTGGTGCAGGGTGTTCCACCAATCGACGGAGAACTTCACGATCGGCACGTTCACCGCCCCCACGAGGGTCAGGATCGACACGGCCCGGGCGGCCCGATTCGGCTCCTCGATGGCGCGCCAGAGCGCCAGGATGCCGAGATAGATCAGCAGCATCACCAGCATGGAGGTCAGCCGCGCGTCCCATTGCCAATAGGTGCCCCACATGGGCTTGCCCCAGAGCGAACCGGTGACGAGGCAGATCAGCGTGAAGGCCGCCCCGATGGGCGCCGCCGCCTTCTGCGACACATCGGCCAAGGGATGCCGCCACACGAGGGTGCCCAGCGCGGAGCTGGCCATGATCATGTAGAAGAACAGGGAGAGCCACGCGGCCGGCACGTGGATGTACATGATCTTGACCGTTTCGCCCTGCTGGTAATCGGCCGGCGCCGTGAACCAGACCATGTAGAGCCCGACGGCCATGACGAGCGCGGCCAAGCCTCCCACCCACGGCAGGAGCGTGCCGCTGAGGCTCATGAAGCGGGTCGGATTGGCAAGCTCACGGATCATGGATTCGATGTAGCGGTCTTGAATGGCACCTGCAACGGAGACATCGCCGCAAGCCGCGTAACGTTTTCGCCAGAATGGCGCTTTTAGGCGCTCCCGGAGATGCCGGGCATTCCGGAATTGTGCGTAGGGCCTGCCCTTCATCCGCCTTATGATCCAGCCTATACTCCCGCATCACTGTTGCGGAGCGGTCATGCGCCTTGGACTCATAAGCCTCGCCGGCCTCACCCTCGCGCTTCCGGCCGCCGCGCAGGATATCTCCCTGCGCCTCCCCGTCGCCTGCGAGGTCGGCCGGACCTGCTTCATCCAGCATTACGTGGACCGGGACCCGTCGCCGGCCGCGAGCGATTACCAGTGCGGCACGCTCACCTACGACACCCATGACGGTACCGACATCCGGGTGCCGACCACGGCCGCCATGAAGGCGGGCGTCGATGTGGTTGCGGCAGCCGACGGCAAGGTGCTGCGGGTCCGCGACGGCGTGGAGGATGTCTCCGTCTCCGGGCGAGGCCGCGACAGCGTCGCCAACACCGAATGCGGCAACGGCGCCTTGATCGATCACGGCAACGGCTGGGAGACGCAGTACTGCCACATGGCGAAGGGCAGCCTCGCGGTGAAGCCGGGCGACCCCGTGAAAGCCGGCGACCGGATCGGAAAGGTCGGCCTGTCGGGCATGACGGAATTTCCGCACCTGCACTTCACCCTGCGCAAGGACGGCAAGACGGCCGATCCCTTCGCCTATGGGGCGCCGGAGCAATCCTGCGGCGGCGGCAAGTCCTTGTGGGACGCCTCCCTCCAGCGCACCCTCGCCTATCAGGGCGGCAGCCTCCTCAACAAGGGCTTCGCCCCCGGTCCCGTGACCATGGACGCCATCGAATCCGGAACGGCGGAACAGGACACGCCGACGACGGGATCCCCCGCCCTCGTGGCCTTCGTCCGGGCCATCGGGCTCAAGGGCGGCGACGTCCAGATTCTCACCCTGTTCGATCCCGACGGCAAGCCGCTGGCCCAGAACAAGGCCCCACCCCTCGACCGGGCCAAGGCGCAATGGATGGCCTTCGCCGGCGTGAAGCAGCCGCAGGGCGGCTTCCGCCCCGGCCTTTACCGCGCGATCTATCGTGTCGAGCGGGACGGCAAGCCCGCCATCGAGCAGGCCTTCGGGATCAGCCTGAGGCCGTGACGTTCTCGTGCACCACCCGACTGTCGGCGGGCGCCTGCTCGCGCTCGTTGAGACCATAGTCGCGGATCACGCTCGCGACCCGCAGGCGATAATCGCGGAAGATTCCGGCCCTGCCTGCCCCTTGCGTGCTGCGGTGGGAGGGCAGGTTGCGCCAGGCCCGCACCGCCTCCTCGTCGCGCCAGAACGAGAGCGACAGGAGCTTGCCCGGCTCGGTCAGGCTCTGGAAGCGCTCGACGGAGATGAAACCGTCCATCTCCATCAAATCGGAGCGCAGCGCCGCCGCGAGACCGAGATAATCCCGATGTCCTCCATCCCCGTCAGGCCAGACTTCGAAGATCACCGCGATCATGGTTTGACGAGCTCCGCATGAGGGACCGAGACCACCCGCAGGAAGACCCGGTCCTCGCGGCGGATGAACTGTTCCCTTTTAGCAAATTCGTAGTTGGCCCGTCCCATCGGATCGTTACGCAGCCGCTCGCGATAAGCCTCGTACTGGCTGAGGTTCTCGATGTTGTAGATCCCGTACGCCGTGGTGGCCGAGCCCTCGTGCGGCGCGTAATAGCCGATGAGATCGGCGCCGCAGCGGGGAATGGCCTGACCCCAGTTGCGGGCATATTCCTCGAAGGCAGACACCTTGAACGGGTCGATCTCGTAGCGAATGAAGCAGGTAATCATCGTGAACGCTCCTGTCTTGGAAAAGCATTCTCCTGATAGCCGATTGCCCGACATCGATGGTTCGGCTATGATCGAAGTATGAAGGAAGGACCCGTCATCGCCTCCGTGGCCGCGCTCCTCGGCGATCCGGCCCGGGCCAACATCCTCACCGCCCTCATGGACGGGCGGGCGCTCACCGTGAGCGAGCTTGCGGAAGCGGCAGGCGTCACCCTCCAGACCGCCAGCGGCCATCTCGCCAAGCTCGATGCCGCCAACCTGCTGACGGCCGAAAAGCAGGGGCGCCACCGCTATTTCCGGCTCTCGGGCCCGGATGTGGCGCAGGTGCTCGAAGCTCTGATGGGCCTGGCCCAGCGCACGGGCGCCACCCGGATCAGGACAGGCCCGAAGGACGCGGCGCTCCGGTCGGCCCGAATCTGCTACGACCATCTCGCCGGCGAGCGCGGCGTCGCGCTGTTGAGGGGCGTGCAGCGCCAGGGCCTCGTCGAGGGCGGACAGGACCTGGCCCTTACGCCTAAGGGCCGCGCCTTTTTCGCCGATTTCGGCATCGATCTCACGAAGCTCGAGAAGGGCCGCCGCCCCGTCTGCCGCGCCTGCCTCGACTGGAGCGAGCGCCACAGCCATCTGGGCGGCGCCCTGGGGGCCGCGATCCTGTCCCGCATGACCGATCGGGGCTGGGTCCGGCGCGAGAGCGGGCGCGTTCTCGCCTTCACCTGCGAGGGAGCGGCGCAATTCGAGGCGGCTTTCATGCCGGCGCAGGATCACGCGTCGCAGGTCGCCTGAGACTCAGTCGAGCCTGTAGGACTCGACCTCCTCGAACCCGAGCGCGCGATAGAGACGCTGCGCGCCCGACGGGTTGTCCGCATCCACCTTCAGGGATACGGCGGCAGCCCCGCGCTCCCTCAAGGCGCGGAACGCTTCGTGCAGCAGGGCGGAGCCCAGTCCCTTTCGGCGCCACGCCGGAGCAACCGCGAGATCCTTCACGAAGGCGCTCGTCCAGCACTGCGCCACGCCGACGATCCTGTCCCGCTCGTCCACCGCGATGAAGACGAGAGCCGGATCATATTCCGAATCATCCCGCAGGCTCGGCCACCAGATCGCGAAGGGCTCCACGTAGCCGCCGCCTTGCGCATAGGCCTGTCTCAGCAGCGCATGGACCTGTTGCGCATGCCGTTCCGAATCGAACGGAGCCGGGCGGGCTCCCTTGGGCCAATCCGGGTCCGGCACGGAACCGTCGAGGGATCGGCGCAGGTGCAGGACGAGGCGTCCGGCCATTCCTACTCCCCCGAGCGCAGGGCGGCCGCCGCCCCGACCGTTCCGACCACCGCGGCGATCAGCGACAGGGCGGCCAGAATCAGGAACGGCGTCGCGAACGGGATCGTCCCGCCCAGGGCCGCGTTGGCGGCCGACACGCCGAAGATCAGGGTCGGGATCATGAAGGGCAGGACCAGGATCGCCAGGATCAACCCGCCGCGCCGCAGGGACGAGGTGAGCGCCGCCCCGACCGCGCCGATGAAGGTGAGCGCGGGCGTCCCGACCAGCAGGGTCGCCACCATGGCGAGCATGCCCTCGGGCGAGAGCGCCACCAGAAGGCCGAGGAAAGGCGCCGCGATGGCGAGCGGCAGGCCGGTGACGAGCCAATAGGCCACGACTTTGGCCAGCACGACGATCTCCAGAGGCGCGTGCGAGAGCCTCAGGAGATCGAGGGACCCGTCCTCCTGGTCGGCCTGGAACAGCCGGTCGAGGCCGATGAGGGTCGCGAGCAGGGCGGCGACCCAGAGGATCGCCGGGCCGATGCGCGAGAGCAGGTTGAGGTCGGGCCCGAGCGCGAAGGGGATCAGCGTCACGATCATCAGGAAGAAGATGAGGCCCATGACGCCCGAGCCGCCGACGCGGGCGGCGAGCTTCAGGTCGCGGACCAGGAGGGCGTGGAAGGATCTCAGCATCATCCCTCTCCCCTCTGTGGGAGAGGGATCCTCGCGCGCTCGATCCTGATTTCCTTCGCATCCCTCAGGAACAGCGGCGAATGGGTCGTGGCCGCGATCATGCCGCCGACTTCTCGATGACGTTCGAGGAGAAGCCGCAAGGTCTCCTGGGACGCGGTATCGAGGGCCGAGGTCGGCTCGTCGAGAAGCCAGAGCGGGCGTTCGGCCACCAGGAGCCGGGCGAGCGCGACGCGGCGGCGTTGCCCGGCCGAGAGATAGGCCACGGGCAGCCGGGCCGCGTGGGCGAGGCCCACGGCGTCGAGCGCCTCTCCCGGCTTCATCGCCGGGTGCCCGAGGAAGTCGCGGGCGAAGGTCAGGTTCTCCTCCGCCGTGAGCGCGCTCTTGAGGGCATCGCGATGGCCCACGTAATGCAGGCATTCGGTCAATGTCCGCTCGCCCGCTCCCTCCCAGAGGATCTGTCCGGCCGCGGGCGTGAGGCGTCCGGCGAGGAGTTCCAGCAGGGTGGATTTTCCGGCGCCGTTGCGGCCGGTGATCACCAGGGCCTCGCCGGGCTCGAGGGAGAAGGTGACCCCTTCGAAGATGCGGCGCTCTCCCCGTTCGCAGGCCAATTTGTTAACGCTCAGACGCAAACCCTTAAGACCCCTGCCCTGATTGCACCCCAGAATGGTTCTAAACCGTGTAGCGGGATGGTTCGAAATGATCTATAGCACCCTCGGCTGCGCCGCGCGCCAAGGCGTCCAATCCGTCTCGCGCGCTTCTCCCCTGTCCGGGCACCCCCGGAGCGGCGCGCGCTTATCGCGCTTTCGGCCGAACACATGTTCGTAACCCAAATGCACGCGAGGATTCGCCGTGACGCTCAACAACAGCTTCAATGCTCGCCAGACCCTCAAGGTCGGTGACAAGTCCTACACCTACTATTCCCTCGTCGAGGCCGAGAAGAACGGCCTGACCGGCGCCTCGAAGCTGCCCTTCTCCATGAAGGTGCTGCTCGAGAACCTGCTCCGCTACGAGGACGGCCGCACGGTCACCAAGGCCGACATCGAGGCCGTGGCCGCATGGCTCAACAACAAGGGCAAGGACGAGAAGGAAATCGCCTACCGCCCCGCCCGCGTCCTGATGCAGGACTTCACCGGCGTTCCGGCCGTGGTGGATCTCGCCGCCATGCGCGACGCCATGAAGACTCTCGGCGGCGACCCGCGCAAGATCAACCCGCTCGTCCCGGTCGATCTCGTGATCGACCACTCGGTGATCGTCGACGAGTTCGGCACCCCGAAGGCCTTCGACCGCAACGTGGAGCTGGAATACCAGCGCAACGGCGAGCGCTACCGCTTCCTCAAGTGGGGCCAGACCGCTTTCGAGAACTTCTCCGTCGTCCCCCCGGGCACCGGCATCTGCCACCAGGTGAACCTGGAATTCCTGTCCCAGACCGTCTGGACCCGCAAGGACACGGCGACCGGTGAAGAGACCGCCTATCCGGACACCCTGGTCGGCACCGATTCGCACACCACCATGGTCAACGGCCTCGCCGTCCTCGGCTGGGGCGTGGGCGGCATCGAGGCGGAGGCCGCCATGCTCGGCCAGCCGGTCTCCATGCTCATCCCCGAGGTCATCGGCTTCAAGCTCACCGGCAAGCTCAAGGAAGGCGTGACCGCCACCGACCTGGTGCTCACCGTCACCCAGATGCTGCGCAAGAAGGGCGTGGTCGGCAAGTTCGTGGAATTCTACGGCCCCGGCCTCAACGACATGTCGGTCGCGGATCGCGCCACCATCGGCAACATGGCCCCCGAATACGGCGCCACCTGCGGCTTCTTCCCGATCGACGAGAAGACCATCGCTTACCTGCGCACCACCAGCCGTTCGGACGAGCGCATCGCCCTCGTCGAGGCCTATGCCAAGGCTCAGGACATGTGGCGCACGGCCGAGACGCCGGATCCGGTCTTCACCGATACCCTCGCGCTCGACCTCGGCGATGTGGTCCCTTCGCTCGCCGGCCCCAAGCGCCCGCAGGATCGCGTCACCCTGGACACCTCCAAGACCGAGTTCCTCGGCGCCATGGAGAAGGAGTTCCGCAAGGCAGGCGAGATCGGCAAGCGCGTGAAGGTGGACGATGCCAATTACGATCTCGGCCACGGCGACGTGGTGATCGCGGCCATCACCTCCTGCACCAACACCTCGAACCCGAGCGTGATGATCGGCGCCGGTCTGCTTGCCCGCAACGCCGTCGCCAAGGGCCTGACCTCCAAGCCCTGGGTGAAGACCTCGCTCGCGCCCGGATCGCAGATCGTCGAGGAATACTTCAAGAAGGCCGGTCTCCAGGGCGACCTCGATGCGCTGGGCTTCAACCTCGTCGGCTTCGGCTGCACCACCTGCATCGGCAATTCGGGCCCGCTGCCGGAGAACATCTCGAAGGCGATCAACGACAACGACCTCGTGGCCGTGTCGGTGCTCTCGGGCAACCGCAACTTCGAAGGCCGCGTGAACCCGGACGTGCGCGCGAACTACCTCGCCTCGCCTCCGCTGGTGGTGGCCTATGCCCTCGCCGGCTCCATGCTGGTGGACCTGACGAAGGATCCGCTCGGCACGGGCTCGGACGGCCAGCCGGTGTATCTCAAGGACATCTGGCCCTCCTCGGCCGAGGTGCAGGACTTCATCGACCGCACGATCACGAGCGAGCTGTTCAAGACCCGCTACGCCGACGTGTTCTCGGGCGACGCCAACTGGAAGAAGGTCACCTTCGAGCCGGGCCTCACCTACGAGTGGGACATGGGTTCCACCTATGTGCAGAACCCGCCCTATTTCGAGGGCATGACCAAGGAGCCGAAGCCGGTCACGGATATCCTGAACGCCCGGATCCTGGGCCTCTTCCAGGATTCGATCACAACCGACCACATCTCGCCCGCAGGCAACATCCGCGCCGCTTCGCCGGCCGGTGAATACCTGCAGTCGCATCAGGTGCGCGTCGCCGACTTCAACCAGTACGGCACCCGTCGCGGCAACCACGAAGTCATGATGCGCGGCACCTTCGCCAATATCCGCATCAAGAACCAGATGGTGAAGGACGAGAGCGGCCACGTGGTCGAAGGCGGCTACACCATCCACCAGCCCTCCGGCGAGCGGATGTTCATCTACGACGCGGCCATGCGCTACAAGGCGGAAGGCGTTCCGCTGGTGGTTCTCGCCGGCAAGGAATACGGCACCGGCTCGTCGCGCGACTGGGCGGCCAAGGGCACGAACCTGCTCGGCGTGCGCGCCGTCATCGCGGAGAGCTTCGAGCGCATCCACCGCTCGAACCTCGTTGGCATGGGCGTGGCTCCGTTCGTGTTCGAGCAGGGCACGTCCTGGGAGACCCTTGGTCTCAAAGGGGACGAGACCATCACCATCAAGGGCCTCGCGGGGGAACTGAAGCCGCGTCAGCGCATGGAGATGGAAGTCACCTCCGCCGACGGCTCGGTCCGCAGGGTGCCGGTGCATTGCCGCATCGATACGCTGGAGGAGGTCGAGTACTTCCGCAACGGCGGCATCCTGCACTACGTCCTGCGGCAACTGGCGGCGTAAGACACGCGCCATGACATACGAGAAGGCCCGCTCCCCGATCGGGGAGCGGGCCTTTTTGTTTCAAACCGCTCTAACGGATGCGCCCGACGAGCGCATTCTTCCATGTCTGCCAAGACGATGATCCTTGCAGTTCCTTGTGAGACAGGCTCGATAGCTCGCCCGCTAGAATGACATGGGAGACAGCACATGCCTCCACGGCATGGACGAAGCTTCCGTTCGATGCCGCCTCTTCGACGGTTCTTCTTGCCCGCTCCAAGTATTTGTTCGGGAAGAAACCGGTTTTCTCCACATTCTCATAATGTGTGAGGAAATCCTCTCTGAGCTTCTGGATTCCTTTCTCCCTCGTGAAATCTCCGGCCTGCTCAGGCTTTGCTTCTTCGGCAAAGGTCCGCCCCCCTGTGGAGGCGGCATCAATGGCCTCCCTGGCGTCCACCAACGTTGCCAAATGATCTGCGCCGAACGACTTGTCGGACATGTCATACGGCATGAATGCGAGGTCGCGGTTCGCATTGATGAGAATGTCTGCAGCCACTTGCCGGCGATCCAGTTGCTCCGGTGAGGATAAGGATGATGCTTGTCTCAGGATCGCGCTGGATAACGGCGTGATCAGGTTCTTGTATTGCGGCGTTCGTCCTCCATGACAGCGATCACGGAAATGGCGGTAATGGACGATCATCGGATCAACCAAAGCCTCGCTCCCCTGACGGAGGAATGCGAGATCCTCGATGATGTCCTGCTTCAGTTTGTTGAAATGCTTCGACGACGGCACAGAGTGCCGGCGTCTATCGAGATAATCCTCGATGCCACGACCTTTGTAGAAATTCCGGTGTCCCTCTCCGCCGGCCCCGCCAAGTGCGACCGCATTCGGTACCGGACGCTGCCCAGGAAAATAGATCGGGGCGTATACGCCAAGGCACAGGGACTTCCATTTCTGGTAGGCTTCCGACAATTCGGTCCGAACGTGTTTCCGACGGCTCGGATCTCTGTCCATGAAACGTAGACCGAAATGCTCTGCAATCTGGCGAGCGACTGCATGATCCGCCTGCGCGCCCGGATGGGTGACGAAATTCACTTTCTGGATAAGATCTCGCCCTGCCCGTTGAGCCCCCGCAAGCAGCAACCCAAGCACCGCACGGGAATCCTGACCTCCAGTCAGTTCGCTCTCCACGATCATGTCCGATTGCAGCAAGGCCGCCATGCGGCCTGTCCAGACCCTGAGGTACTCACGGATGCCATCCGAGTAGCTCCTGCCCTGCTCTTCGGTCCTGGCTGTCGGGCGAAGCGTCACTCCCGGCCCGGGAGACTTCGGAATGACGACCTCCCTGGTGGAAGGGACCAGCCGGATCTCCTTGACACTGGTTCGCAGGGAGGTGAGCTGATTGCCGAATGGGCCGGTAATGAAAAATGTCGAGAGATGACTTTCATCGATCGTCACAGGCAGGTTCTTGCCCGCAGCAAATCTCGCTAGTTCGATCAGGGAATTCGAAAGAGCCCAATCCTCACGGTGACGATAGAGAAACAGCTTATAATAGCCACTGTGATCGGTCCCTATGGTCGTTTCCCGATCGGAGGAATTGACGACGATATAAGAGCCGTCCTGCCCAGGCCGGATCTCGGCCTTTCGTGTGATCCGATATTGGTCATACCCGACGTCTCCGATGATCAGGTCCTCATCCTGAAAGCAGTGACCGTACAAGGAGTGCTTCGGCATTTCGTCAAAGCTGGAGATCAGGAAGAAGGGCGGGACCATCTTGGAAGCCAGCGGATATTTCGGTGTTTTATTTTATAACATTATACTTCCCTCTCCGACAATCTTTCTCTGTATTGGCATTACATTCCCAGAAGCGGCAGGAACGCTCACCGCTTGCGTCACTATGGCCCTTCCCCCGACGCCCTGGATTTGCTGAGAATGCCACGCTTTCACCATCGGTCTTCCCATTTCGTTAAGGCGCCGTTAACCCATCCACGGGGAAACTGATATTATTGCTTCTCTCGATTTTTCTGCCAAAGCCATGAGCGACCTTCTCGTCAGTATCCGTCACGCCAAGCCCGAGGATGCCCAGGCGCTCTCGCGGGTCTTCGACGCCGCCTGGCGGGAAGCCTATCTCGGCATCATCCCCGGCGTGACCCTCGACAAGATGTTCTCTCGGCGCAGCGCTCGCTGGTGGAGTTCCACCGTGTCGCGCGGGCGTCCGCTGGTCGTCCTCGACCTAGGCCAGGGCGCCGTCGGCTATGCCTCCTACGGCCGCTGCCGCGACCGGTCGCTGCCGGCCAACGGGGAGATCGACGAGCTCTACCTGTTGCCGGAATACCAGGGCGTCGGCTTCGGCCGGCGCCTGTTCAATGCCGTGCGCAACGACCTGAAAGCGCGCGAGATGGACAGGATCGTGGTCTGGGCGCTCGAGGACAACGAGCGCGCCTGCGCCTTCTATGCGGGCATGGGTGGGCGGACGATCTCCCGGGTCGAGGAGCGGATCGGCGGAACGCCGCTCGCCAAGGTGGCCTATCTCTTCCGGTGACGGCCCTCGGGTCATCGGCCCGCGACAATGTCGTCGGTCTCCGCCGCCGATAGCGCTTCCTGCCGGGAGGGAGAACGGATGAGGCCGAAAAGTGGGTTCCCCTTTTGACCTCAATGCTCTAGTGAGGCGTCCAAGCTTCAGAAAGCGGCCTTTCTCCTAAAGGGTTCAAGCCGCTCTCAAGACGAGCTTTTGCCGCATCGCCCGGCGTGACGGTCCATCTCCCTGGCAGGAGGAGGGCCGCCCCGGGAGGATGCTTCAAGCCTTGTTCCGGAGAACAGCTCTATGCGCCTTGACGCGATCAAGATTGGAAAGAACCCGCCGGACGACGTGAATGTCGTGATCGAAGTGCCCCTCGGCGGCGAGCCCATCAAGTACGAGATGGACAAGGAATCCGGCGCGCTCTTCGTCGACCGCTTCCTCTATACCTCCATGCGGTATCCGGGCAATTACGGCTTCATTCCCCACACCCTCTCGGGCGACGGCGACCCCTGCGACGTGCTCGTCGCCAACACCCGCGCCATCGCGCCGGGCGCCGTCATGAACGTGCGCCCCGTGGGCGTTCTCGTGATGGAGGACGACGGCGGCCAGGACGAGAAGATCATCGCCGTTCCGTCGAGCAAGCTCACCCAGCGCTACGACCGGGTGGCGACCTATACGGATCTGCCCGAGATCACCATCAAGCAGATCGAGCACTTCTTCGAGCACTACAAGGATCTGGAGCCCGGCAAATGGGCCAAGATCATTCGCTGGGGCGACGCCGAGGAAGCCCGCCGCCTGATCGTCGAGGCGATCGAGCGGGCGAAGAAACAGGGCTGAGAAGTTACGTTTTGAGAAGAGAAGAAGGCCGGGCATGAGCCCGGCCTTTGTCGTTTGATACCTGGGCGGACCGTCAGACGATCAAGAAATCCTTGTGGGTCAGCTTGAGCTTGGTGGGCAGGACGGCAATCTGCAGCGCCGGTTTGGAGCCGGTGCCGTCGGGGTCGAAGAAGAGAGCGCCGGTCTTCTTGTTGTAGAGGATATGGTCGTTCGAATCGTGCACCTTGTCGCCCGTCCAGAACGCGGACTTCGAGAGCCAGCCCTTCTTGCCGATGCCCTTGAAGGCTGACAGCTTGAGGTGAATCGTGTCGTCCGCGACGTTGAAGTCGTAGAGATATTCGACATTCGTCTTCACGTTGGGCTTGGTGTCGAACACGAACACGTCCTTGCCGTTCCCTCCGAGCATGATGTCGTTGCCGTTGCCTCCCACGAGCGTGTCGTCGCCTTCGTAACCGTTGAGCTGGTCGTTCCCGGCCAAGCCCGAGAGGTGATCGTTGCCGGACTCGCCCGATAGGGTGTCGATGCCTGCGGTTCCCCTGAGGGTGAGCGGCGTGGTCTCGGTCACATTCCGGACACCGATCGTGATGGCCTTGGTGAATTCGCCGCCATAGGGGTCCGTGGCCTTGATGGAGACGATGTGCTGCTTCGCCGTCTCGTAATCGAGTGCGCGATTGAGGAAAAGCTTGTCACCGTCGATGGAGAACAAGCCTCCGGCGCTGTCCATGAGCGTGTAGGTCAGCGTGTCGCCATCGGCATCGGAACCGTAGATGTCAGCGATCTTGCCGGACGCCGCCGCTTCGGAAATGCTCGAACTCGACAGAAAGATCGACGACGGTGCGGCGTTGGACAGCGCAACCTTGGTGTCGGCGAATTTCAGGATGCGGATGTCCTTGAGAAGGTCGGTGCCGTCCTGACCCGTGTTGTCGATGATCGTGTAGCTGCCATCCGCATTCTTGCTCCAGGTGTAGTTGGAGCGGTTGCCGGAGAATTCCGCCGTATCCTCGCCGCTCCCGCCATCGAGCGTGTCGTCGCCCGCTCCGCCGACGAGGGTGTCGGCTCCGGACCCGCCCTCGAGCGTGTCCTTGCCGCCGCGACCTTCGATCCTGTCGTTGCCGGCTCCGCTCTTGAGAAGGTTGTTCCTGGCGTCTCCGCTCAGCTTGTCCGCGCCTCCGCCGGTTTCGACGTTGCGGATGTTGATCAGGGTGTCGAGGCCATAGCCGGTGTTTTGCGCAACTTGAATCGCAAGATCGACGGTCGTGGCAAGGCTGCCGGAGAAGAAGGCCGTGTTGATTTCGTTCTGGTCGCTGCCGCCGTCGAGCACGTCGTCGCCGTAGCCGCCCTCCAGCGTGTCGTTGCCCGCCCCGCCCTTGAGCACGTTGGCATAGCTGTCTCCGGTGAGCGTATCGTTGAAGGCGCCGCCGGTGAGGTTTTCGATGTTGACCAGGAGATCGGTCGAGACGCCGGTCCATTGCGAGAAGGCGCGGTCCAGGCTGACATTGAGTGCCGCCGAAGCCCACGAATAATCGACCGTGTCTTTCTGGGTGGCACTGGTGGAACTGCCGCCGTTGATGATGTTGACGCCCGTTCCGCCGATGAAGGTTTCGCCGACCGCGCCGCCATAAAACGTGTCCTCGGCTGCTCCGCCCTTGATCGTGACGCTCAAGGTCGTGCCGGCGGAAGCCAGATAGCTGCCGGCGGTCCCGTCGTAAAAGTTCTTGCCGTTCTTCAGATCGACGAGGAGAGAGCCGTCGGCTGCCGTCGTCAGGAACAACCCGGCATTGATGACCCGGTCGTCGCCTTCGCCGCCGATGATGATCGTGCCGGAGGATGCTTGGACGAGGCCTGAATTGAAGAGGTCCAGCCGGCTCGAAGTACTGCCCGTCGGGGTCAGGTCGATCCCGACGACGCCGGAAATGCTGCCGCCTTGCAGAGAACTCAGGTTGGAGGCGCTCGTCGGAAGGGTTCCGTGCAGAACGTTGCTGACCGTGTGGGTGCCGGTGCCCAGGAAGCGCAGGCCGGTCCCTGACCCGGATGTGATTTTTCCTTCATTGTAGACGGTGTTGCTTGCGCCGGAGAACTCCAGGGCGTTCAGCTTGACGTTCAGGGTGATGTCGTAGGCGACGATGAGGCGGTGGCTGGCGGTCGCCTTGATGCCGCCGGCGTCGCTGTCGGGATCGGACAGGCTCCATCCGAGAAAGGTCGTCCCCGTCTCGGCCGTCAAATGCTTGTACTGGATCTGGTTGTCGGCCCCGGCCGAGAGGTCGGAGCTTTGAAGAATGGCCTTGTAGATTTCCGTCATGAGAGAACCCTCGGACCGAGCCGGTCATGGAGGGTTTATACGTTATGAAGTAACGATGCGAAAGAACCTTCTCCGACGTTCGGATGACCTCCGCCGCGGACGGCTCAGAGAGCTTCGCCTCTCAGGAGGCGCGGCGCCTCGTCGGCGCGCAGGCCGGCCGCCTCGCGGATGAAGAAGCGCTTCAGGCCCGGCATCCGGTCGACGAGGCCCAGCCCCAGGTCGCGGATCAGGCGCACGGGCAGGACGTCGTTCGAGAACAGGCGGTTGAGGCCATCCGTCATGAGACCCATCGCGGTGATGTCGGCACGGCGTGCGCGTTCGTATTGGTCGAGCACGTCGGCCGCGCCGGGGTCCATCCCGAGGCGCAGGGCGTCGGTGATGATCTCGGCGAGCGCCGCCGCGTCGTGCAGGCCGAGATTGAGCCCCTGGCCGGCGATCGGATGGATCACATGGGCCGCGTCGCCGAGGAGCGCCAGCCGCTCGCCCACGAAGGAGCGCGCCACCCCGAAGGACAGAGGGAAGGCCTGCGGCCTAGTTTCGAAAGCGATCTTGCCGAGCTGGAGCCCGAAACGGCGTTCGAGCTCGACGAGCAGGTCGTCCGGGGCTGAATCCAGCAGGGCCGGCACGTTATCGGCGCGTTCGGTCCAGACGATGGAGGAGCGATGCCGGAGGTTGCCATCGGCCTGGAGTTCGGGCTTGAGCGGCAGGATCGCGAAGGGGCCGGAGGGCAGGAAATGTTCGACGGCCCTGCCCTCGTGGTCGCGCTCATGAGCGATGGTCGCCACGATGCCGGACTGGTTGTAAGGCCATGAAATCCAGCCGATGCCTGCCTGCTCCCGCAGGCGCGAGCGCGCCCCGTCGGCGGCCACGAGCAGCGAAGCCGGCAGGCTCTCGCCGTTCGCCAATGCGATCTCCGTGTGGGCGCCTTGGACGGCAAAACCTTTCACGCCCTCCGGCCTGAGATCGACACCGTTCTCCCGGCAGGCCTCCAGCAGGGCCGCAGTCAGGTCGCCCGCCGTGATCATGTGGGCGAAAGGCTCGTGCCCATCCACCTCCCCGGCGAAGGTCAGGAAGGTCGGTCGCACGGGATCCTGGAGGCGGCTGTCGGTGATCACCATGTCGAGGATCGGCTGAGCTTTGTCGGCGATCTGGTCCCAGGTCCCGAGCGCCGTCAGCATCCGCCGTGCCGCCGCGGCAATCGCATAGGAGCGCTTGTCTCCGTGGGGATCGCGCCTGAGCGCCGGGTCGCACATCACCACGCCGATTCCGTCGCCGAGCGCCTTCTTCAGCGCCAGCGCGAGCGACAGACCGGCGAGCCCTCCGCCCGCAATGACGATGCGCGGCCCCTCCATTCCCGTCGCTGCGCTCATGATTCTTGCTCCTCAACGCCTTGTCCGGTGAAGGAAACGCTTACGCGGGTCGAAAATGCATCGGCCCGGGACGCTCTCCGGCTCCGAACGTTATAGGTGGGTGTCCGCCAATCATTGACCAGCGTCAAGCTTGACCTTCTCGAAGCGCTCATCGATGGATGGCTGTTGCCGATCGAAGGACCTTGAACCCATGTCCCGTGCCGTCTCCGATCTCCTCTCCATCCTCGACCTCGAGCCGCTCGAGGTGAACCTGTTCCGCGGCCAGAGCCCGAAGAGCGGATGGCAGCGCGTGTTCGGCGGGCAGGTGATCGGGCAGTCGCTGGTCGCCGCGACCCGCACGGTCGAGGGTCGTCACCCCCATTCGCTCCATTGCTATTTCATGCTCCCCGGCGACCCCAAGGTTCCCATCATCTACGAGGTGGACCGCATCCGCGACGGCAAGAGCTTCACCACCCGCCGGGTCCTGGCGATCCAGCACGGGCAGGCGATCTTCGCCATGTCGGCCTCGTTCCATCGCGACGAGGAGGGTTTCGAGCATCAGGCCGAGATGCCGAAGGTGCCGGGCCCTGACGAACTCCCGAGCGAGGAGGACGTGAAGGGCCGGCTGCTCCTCCAGATGCCCGAGCCGATGCGGACCTATTACGAGCGCGAGCGTCCCCTGGAAATCCGCCCGGTGGAGATCAACCGCTACACGTCCCGCGATCCGGGCGAGCCGCGGTTTCATGTCTGGATCAAGACCCTGGGCCGCTTGCCGGACGATCCCGCCATCCACCAATCCGTCCTGGCCTATGCCTCGGACATGACCCTCCTCGACACGTCCCTCTTCCCCCATGGCCGAACGGTCTTCGATCCGAACATCCAGCCGGCGAGCCTGGATCACGCCATGTGGTTCCACCGGCCGTTCCGGGCCGACGAATGGCTGCTCTATGCGCAGGATACCCCGAGCGCCGGCGGTGCGCGCGGCTTCTCGCGCGGACTCATTTTTAAGCAGGACGGGACCCTCGTGGCTTCGGTTGCCCAGGAGGGGCTGATCCGCGAGCGCCGGACCTGACCAGCACTGCCTAAAAATTCAACAATATGTCTGTTTTATAGCCCAGCTTCCGATGCCTAGCAAAGAGGCAGAGGCCCTTTTCGCATGCCGACAGAGCTTGGCATGCTTCTTGCGTAGATCCCCCCGACACCCGTCCATGAGGCCGGGTTCACGTTGGAAACCGCCGCCCGGGCTATCGGGCGGACGTCTCAAAGGGGGCCTAACCCATGAAAATCGTGATGGCGGTCATCAAGCCGTTCAAGCTGGAAGAGGTGCGCGACGCGCTCACCGCTCTCGGCGTGCACGGCCTCACCGTGACTGAGGTGAAGGGATACGGACGGCAGAAGGGTCATACCGAGATCTATCGCGGCGCCGAATACGCCGTGAGCTTCCTGCCGAAGCTGAAAATCGAAGTGGCCGTGGCGAGCGAGCTCGTGAACCAGGTGATCGACGCGATCACGGCGGCCGCGCGCACGGGCCAGATCGGCGACGGCAAGATCTTCGTCACCTCGCTCGAGAGGGCGGTCCGCATCCGCACGGGCGAGACCGACATCGACGCCCTTTGATTCCATTCTTTTGATATTCCGGAGTTTAGATCCGATGAAGTTCCGTCCTCTCCTCCTGCCGGCGCTCGGTGCGCTGGGATTAGGCCTCGCGACCCTCGATCCGGCCCTGGCGCAAGACGCCGCCGCTGCGGCCCCCACGGTCAACAAGGGTGACACCACCTGGATGCTCGTCTCGACCATCCTCGTGATCCTCATGACGATTCCCGGCCTTGCCCTGTTCTACGGCGGCCTCGTGCGCACCAAGAACATGCTGTCCGTGCTGATGCAGGTCTTTTCCGTGTTCAGCCTGGTCGCCATCCTGTGGGTGTTCTACGGCTACTCGCTCGCCTTCACGTCCGGCGGCGAGGGCATCGGCGCCGTCATCGGCGGCTTCTCGAAAGCGTTTCTCGCCGGCGTGAACACGGATTCCACCGCCGATACCTTCACCAAGGGCGTGGCGATTCCGGAATTCACCTTCATCGCGTTCCAGCTCACCTTCGCGGCCATCACGCCGGCCCTGATCGTCGGTGCCTTCGCCGAGCGCATCAAGTTCTCCGCCGTGATGGTCTTCACGGGCCTGTGGCTGACCTTCGTGTATCTCCCGATCGCCCACATGGTGTGGTTCTCGGAAGGCTATCTCTTCGGCCTCGGCGCCCTCGACTTCGCGGGCGGCACCGTCGTTCACATCAATTCCGGCGTGGCCGGCCTCGTCGGCGCCCTCATGATCGGCAAGCGCGTCGGCTACGGCCGCGACCTGCTCGCCCCGCACTCGCTGACGCTCACCTTCGTCGGCGCCTGCCTTCTGTGGGTCGGCTGGTTCGGCTTCAACGCAGGCTCCAACCTGGAAGCCACGGGCGGGGCCGCTCTCGCGCTCATCAACACCATCCTGGCTCCGGCCGCGGCCGGCCTCGCCTGGATGACCGTGGAAGCCTTCGGCAAGGGCAAGGCCTCCCTGCTCGGCATCGCCTCCGGTGCGGTCGCCGGCCTCGTGGCCATCACCCCGGCCGCCGGCCTGTCCGGGCCCATGGGCTCCATCGTGCTCGGTCTCGTGGCCGGCGCGGTCTGCTACTTTGCCGTCACCGGCGTGAAGAACGCGCTGGGCTATGACGATGCCCTCGACGTCTTCGGCATCCACGGCGTCGGCGGCATCATCGGCGCCATCGGCACCGGCATCGTGGCGGCCCCGTCGCTCGGCGGCTACGGCGTCGGAGAGTACTCCATCGGCGGCCAGGTCTGGACCCAGATCATCGCCGTGGTGATCACCCTGGCCTGGACCGGCATCGGCTCCGTGGTGCTCTACAAGATCACCGATCTCATCGTCGGCCTGCGCGTCACGCAGGACCAGGAGCGCGAAGGCCTCGACCTCGCGGACCATGGCGAGCGCGCCTACAATTATTGAGATCACCCGGATCGCCCGGCTCGACTCGAGCGATCCGGCAAGAAGCCTTCCAGAGGCTCACATGGAAAGCCCCGGTCCGAGCGGCCGGGGCTTTTCTCGTTCATGTCGTGTCGTTCCCGATCCGCAGCCGCCGACGGGACACCCGCCACGTCAAGGCCGGTGATGACGAGGGGACGGCGAAGATGCGTCTCACCCGTTCTTGATCAGCTGCCGCAGCTTCGCCCGCCGGGTCTCCTCCGGCTCCTGGAAGTTGGAGGTGCCGTAGAACTCGCCGTTGCTGTCCATCAGGAACAGGGTCGCCGAGTGGTCCATGGTGTAATCCTGACCCTCGGTCGGCACCTTGCGGTAATAGACCTTGTAGGCGCGCGCGGCGGCCGCGATCTCCTCCTCGGTTCCAGACAGGCCGACGATGCGCGGATCGAAGGAGGAGAGATAGGTCTTCATCAGCTCCGGCGTGTCGCGCGCAGGATCCACCGTGATGAACACGGCCTGCAGCCGGTCGGCGTCCTTGCCCAGGGCCGTCATGTCCTGGGTCAGGTCGTAGAGGGTGGTCGGGCAGACTTCCGGGCAATGGGTGAAGCCGAAGAAGACCACGAAGGGCTTGCCCTTCAGGTTGTCCTCCGTGAACGGCTTGCCCTCATGGCTGGTGAGCCGGAACGGGCCGCCGATCGGCACCTTGCCGGCGCTCTGCTGCTGCCCGGACGGGAACAGGAGCAGGCCCGCCGTCACCACCAGCACCAGGAGGCCGGCGGTGAACACGACGAGGGGCACGAGGAGACGTTTGATGGTCATGGCCGATCTCCCGGGCTAGTGCTTGTGCTCGGCCGGCGCTGTCCCGCCGCCCATGCCGCGCACCGCGTATTCCACCTCGACGGAGCCGGCCTTCTCGAAGACGAGCGTGCCCTTGACGGTCTGCCCTTCCTTCAACGGCTCCTTGAGATCCATGAACATGAGGTGGTATCCGCCCGGCTTCAATTCGACCGTGGCGCCGGGCTTGATCTCGAGCCCGCCCTCGACCGGCTTCATGCGCATCACGTCGCCGTCGAGGCGCATCTCGTGCACCTCGACCTTGGAGGCGAGCGGGAACGAACCGCCGATCAGCCGGTCGGGCGTCGCGCCCGTGTTGGTGATGCTCACATACCCGCCGCCGACCTTGGCGCCGCCCGGGGTCGCCCGCGACCAGGGCTGTTCGAGAGTGAGGGTTCCGGCCTTGACGACCTGCGGGGCGGTGACGGCGCCCGCGATGCGCACGCCGGGTGCCGGCGATGCAAGACTGTGCGGGTTCTCGCCCGCGGCCGGCACCTGGGTCCATTCCGCGGTCGCGCCGTCGCATTCCTGCACCACGGGGAAATACACCGTCGCGCCGGGCTGGAAGGCATCGGTGAAGCGGGCCTGGAACACGAACTCGTCGTAATAGGCATCGTCGAGGGAGCCCGTCCAGACGATGTCGGTCACCCCCTCCGTGACGGCGTCGCCGTAGAGCTGGTAGGCCTTCACGTACGAGCCCTTGGTGGTCTCCAGCTTCCAGCCGGCCTTGGGCATGGGTTTGACGGCGATGATGCCCTCGGGAATGCGGACGCGGACCTTGAGGGTGGCCTTGCCGTCGCAGCCGTGGGGAATGCGCAGCACCGCCTTGTAGGTGGAGTTCGGCGCCGTCTGGGCGTTCTCGAAGGTGACGTGGGCGAGAGCTGGCGTGGACAGCATGAGGGCGGCGGCAAGCGCGCCAATGCGTGACGAAGTCATGGAAAGAGTCCTTGCGGAATTGGGAAATCGGCGATTGCGGATCAGCCGCGACGCGGCGGCGCGCGCGATCCCAGGGGCAGGACGTTGGAGGTGAGACGCAGATGCGGCGCCTCGGCGGGCATCTCGTCCGCGGCGGCGACGGGCGCGATCCGCCCGGGCAGGGCCGTGTCGGGAACGGGCCCGGTCATGCCGGGGCCGTGACAGCTCAGGGTGCAGCAGAGATTCTGATGGGCCTTCGTCGGCCCGTGATCCGGCGCGGAGGATCCGTCCTGAAGGCAGATGATCTCCTGCGTCTCGGCCGCCACGGCCGTGTGGAACGCGCCGCTGACCGAGAGAAGCAGGGCCTGCAGGACGAACGCATAGGCCATCACCGCCACGATCGCGGCGCGTGTCCAAGGGGTTCGGGGAGCCCTGCGCGTCATGGCCGGGACACTCCTCTTTTCGAAGAGGAACGTCAACATCGGATCGCCCGGGCGACTTTCTCCGCCCGATGCACTTACGGTTAAAGGACCCTTAACCCGGCTTCTCTAGCATCCTGGCGAGATTGTCCCGTCCTATGGATTTTTAGAGTGGTTTGATGCGTACGGCCCGCCGTTCTTCTTCCGCCTATGATGGCCTCTTCAGCGCCTTCCGGGCCTTCCTCGCCCGCCGGGCGCAGGAGTTGACGGGCCTGTGCCTGATCGCCGTCGCCGGCGCGGTCGCGGTGGCGCTCGCCACCTGGTCGGTGGACGATCCGAGCCTCAACAACGCGACCGACCTCCCGGTCCGCAACCTTCTCGGCTGGCCCGGCGCCATTGTGGCCGACCTGCTGATGCAGCTCTTGGGGTTAGGCGCCATCGCGGCCGTGCTGCCCCTGGCGCTCTGGGGCTGGCGCCTGATGAAATCCGGCGATCTCGGCCGCCTGCAGCTGCGCCTGGCCCTCTGGGTCATCGGCGCGGGTGCCGCGACCGCCCTGGCCAGCGCCATGCCTCCGACCCAGAGCTGGCCCCTGCCGACGGGCCTCGGCGGCGTGGTCGGCGATGCGATCCTCGCCGGAGCGAAGGCGATCACGGGCCTCTCCAGCGGCTCGGCCAGCGCGGTCCTGGGCTTCCTGTTCGCGGGCCTCGCCATTTTCAGCCTCACGGCCGCCTGCGGCCTCGGGCCGGACGAGGAGCGGCATCACGAGGAGCTGGAGGAGATCGAGGAGCCGCAGCCCCTCAGGCGGCGCAAGATCCAGGATTGGGACGAGGCGGAGGAGATCGGCCACGACGAGCCGGGCTGGGGCATCGTGTCCCTGGGCGCCCTGGCCCATGGCGTCATGAGCCTGCGCGCGACCGCGCGGCGCTGGAAGGAAGGCCGCCGTTCCGCTCTGGACGATGAATACGACGAGGCGCCCGCGCAGCCGAAGCGCGCCTCCCGCCAGCCGGGCCTGCGTCGGGAGCCGGTTCTCGACGGTGCGCCCGCGCGTCCGAGACCCGCGCCGGCTTCCGTACCGATGCACGACGAGGACGAGGCCGGCTGGGACGACGACGGACACGCCCCGCCCTCCCCGCGTCCGGCGCCCCGGCCCGAGCCGGCGCCCACGCGCGTCGGACCGGCCCATGCCGCGCCCAAGCCCGGCAAGCGCATGGCCCGCGAGGCGCAGCCCTCCCTGCTGGACGAGGAGCATTATCAGCTGCCGCAGCTCAACCTGCTCGCCGAGCCGAAGCGGCCCGCCGCGCCCACGATCTCGGCCGAGGCGCTGGAGCAGAACGCCGCCCTTCTCGAAGGAACGCTGGAGGATTTCGGCGTGCGCGGCGCCATCACGAAGGTCAATCCCGGACCTGTTGTGACGTTGTACGAGTTGGAGCCGGCGCCTGGGACGAAGTCGTCGCGGGTGATCTCGCTGGCGGACGACATCGCCCGCTCGATGAGCGCGGTCTCGGCCCGCGTCGCCGTGGTCCAGGGCCGCAACGCCATCGGCATCGAGCTGCCCAACCACAAGCGCGAGACCGTGTACCTGCGCGAGCTGCTTGCCTCCCAGGACTTCGAGACCTCGAAGCAGAAGCTCGCCCTGTGCCTGGGCAAGACCATCGGCGGCGAGCCGGTGATCGCCGATCTCGCCCGCATGCCGCACCTGCTGGTGGCCGGCACCACCGGCTCGGGCAAGTCGGTGGCGATCAACACCATGATCCTGTCCCTGGTCTACCGGCTCTCGCCCGCCGAGTGCCGCCTGATCATGGTCGACCCGAAGATGCTCGAGCTGTCCGTCTATGACGGCATTCCCCATCTGCTCACCCCGGTGGTCACCGACCCGAAGAAGGCGGTCGTGGCGCTCAAATGGGCGGTGCGCGAGATGGAGGACCGCTACCGCAAGATGTCGAAGCTCGGCGTGCGCAACATCGACGGCTTCAACGCCCGCGTGGTCGAGGCCAAGGCGCGCGGCGAGACCATCACCCGCACGGTGCAGACCGGCTTCGACCGCGAGACCGGCGAGGCGGTGTACGAGGACGAGGTGATGGATCTCGATGCCTTGCCCTACATCGTGGTGATCGTCGACGAGATGGCCGACCTGATGATGGTGGCCGGCAAGGAGATCGAGGGCGCGATCCAGCGCCTGGCCCAGATGGCGCGCGCCGCCGGCATCCACGTGATCCTGGCCACCCAGCGTCCGTCGGTCGACGTGATCACCGGCACGATCAAGGCGAACTTCCCGACCCGGATCTCGTTCCAGGTGACCTCGAAGATCGACAGCCGCACGATCCTGGGCGAGATGGGCGCCGAGCAGCTCTTGGGCCAGGGCGACATGCTGTACATGGCCGGCGGCGGGCGGATCACCCGCGTGCACGGGCCGTTCTGCTCGGACGAGGAGGTGGAGAAGGTGGTGGCGCATCTGAAGCGCCAGGGCCGGCCGCAGTACCTGGAGGCGGTCACGGCCGAGGAGGACGAGGGCGGCGGGGCCGGCGCCGATGCGCCGGTGTTCGACCAGGGCGAGTTCGGGGCGCCGGGCGGGGATCTGTACGACCAGGCGGTGGCGGTGGTGCTGCGCGACAAGAAGGCGTCGACGAGCTACATCCAGCGCCGGCTGCAGATCGGCTACAACCGCGCCGCCTCCCTGATGGAGCGCATGGAAAACGAGGGCATCGTCGGCCCCGCAAACCATGCCGGTAAACGCGAGATTCTGCTTGAAACGCCGGGGATGGGAGACGATTAAAGCTTCGTCGGAACCTTGGCGGCTGCACCGCGTCATCGTTGAGCCATGCGCAATGGCCAAGCAGCCGTCGCGACGATGGTCCGAAGGAGATTGAACCGGATGCGTCTCATCCCTCTCGTCAGCCTGGCGACCGCCCTCCTCGCGGGTGCTCTGCCGGCCATGGCACAGACGCTCCCGATCGACATGATCCTGGCTCCGACCCGTCCCGCGGCGGCCCAGGCCTTCGGCCCCTCTCTCCCTCACCTGCCGACCGCCTCGTTCCGCCATGCGAGCCATGCGGCAGCCGAGATTCAGCTGTCCCGGCCCGTGATCCCGAGACCGGCCAATGCGGAGCAGGTTCTGGCCGTGACGGCTCCCCTGCCGCCGAGTCGCCCGGCCCTGTCGGAAATCCAGCGGACCCCGGAATCGGAACCCGTCGCCATCGCGCCTAAACCCATCGTGACCGCGGCGGTGGAGCCCGTGGCCCTGCAGCAGCCCCTGCCGAACAGCGCGGTGGTGGAGCGGGCGAACGCCTATTTCACGAACCTGACCACCCTGGTGGCCGATTTCACGCAAGTGGGCGGCGACGGGCGGCGGCAGGGCGGCACCCTCTATCTCCAGCGTCCCGGCAAGGTGCGGTTCGAATACGATCCGCCCGCGACCCTCCAGGTGATCGCCGACGGGCGCTCGGTCGCCGTGCGCGACCGCAAGCTCGCCACCCAGGACCTCTATTCCATCTCCCAGACGCCGCTGAAATTCCTCCTGCGCGAGCAGGTCAATCTCGGTCGGGACATCCGCATCACCGGCATCACCAACGACGGCGATTCGGTTCGCATCGGCCTGGAAGATTCCTCGACCCTGGGCGGCACCTCGCGCATCACCCTCTATTTCGACTCCCAGGTGGAAAACCTGAACCAGTGGCGCATCGTCGACGCGCAGGGCTTCCAGACCGTGGTGGTCCTGAACAAAGCCGAGCGCGGCCGCCGGATCGACCAAGACCTGTTCAAGATCCAGTACGACATCCTCGTGGGTGGGAATAAGTAGTCGCTCAATCCATGGGGACGGCACAGGGCCGGTAATGGCGACGGGAACTCATCGCGCCCTTCTCCGCAGAGACGACAATGTCGCCCTTCCCTCGGGCCGAAATCTGTCGTAGCCCGGAGGGATCTTCCGAAGGGCTTCCCCCGTGCAACTGACCGTCTCGACCTGGAACATCAATTCCGTTCGCCTGCGCCTCGATCAGGTGGGCCGCTTCCTCAAGGAGCGCCGCCCGGACATCCTGTGCCTGCAGGAGACCAAGTGCCCGAACGACAAGCTGCCCCTCAAGGACCTGCAGGCCTTCGGCTATCCCTTCGTGGTCCATATGGGCCAGAAGGGCTATAACGGCGTCGCCATCCTGTCCCGCTACCCTTTCTCCGAAACGAGCGTGATGGAGATGTGCGGCCGGCAGGACGCGCGCCACATCACCGTGACCCTGAGCCGCGAGGCCAAGGCGGCGGCTGGGCTGACGATCCATAACTTCTACGTCCCGGCCGGCGGCGACATTCCCGACCCGGAGCTCAACGAGAAATTCAGGCACAAGCTCGACTTCATGGCCGAGATGCGCTCCTGGGGCAGCCGCGCGAAGCCGACGGCGGGCCCGGCGATCCTGGTGGGCGATCTCAACGTGGCGCCCCTCGAGCATGATGTCTGGAGTCATAAGCAGCTTCTCGACGTGGTGAGCCACACCCCGGTCGAAACAGAGACCCTGGAGGAGCTGCGCCAGGAGGCGGAGTGGATCGACGCCATGCGCGTTCTGCGCCCGGAGCCCGAGAAGATCTATTCCTGGTGGAGCTACCGTTCGCCCGACTGGGCGGCGGCCGACAAGGGCCGGCGCCTCGACCATATCTGGCTGTCGAAGGGCATGAAGGACACGCTGCGCTCCATCGACGTCACCCGCGACACCAGAGGTTGGGAGCGGCCCTCGGACCACGCCCCTGTGACGGCGGTGCTTGAACTATAGAAGGATCGTTTGCCGGTTAAGCCTTTGAGATCTTGTTAACCGCTCTTTGCGAAAGGTTCTGCACGACTTTCCCTAAGGTAAATAGCAGTGCAGTTCTTCGCCAATCGAAAGCTTTCCCATCTCACGACGGCCGCCATGGTGGCGTTCGTCGTGCTGACCGCCGCCGCTCTCTTCGCGGTCGTGTCCCTTCAGACCCGCTCGGACGTCCAGACCAAGGCGCTGGCACAGCTTCAATCCAACGTGCGGACCTTCGTGGGCATCCTGCGCGGCTCCATCGACAGCCTCGCCGTGAAGAAGGACGCCACGGGCGCCGTCACGGGGATCACGGTGAGCGACGACGCGGTGTTCTACAGCGACGAGCTTGCCGACCGGATCGCCGAGGCGACGCAGGCTCCCGCCACCCTGTTCGTGAAGGATTCGAGCGGAAACTTCATCCGCCGCGCCACGAACATGCGCAATCCCGACGGCTCCCGTGCGGTCGGCACGGCCATGGACCGCAACGGCGTGATCTTCCCGATCGTATCGGCGGGCGGCACCTATGTGGGCCAGGCCAAGATCCTCGGGAACGATTATCTCCTGGTGAACCTGCCTGTCTTCGGCCAGAGCGGACAGGTTCTGGGCGTCCTCGGGAGCGGGTTTCAGGTCACCGCGCTCGAGGCTTCGGCGGACCGCCTCATGTGGCATATGGAGATGGCGTCCCTCGTGGCCGTCCTCGTGCTGACGCTCGCGGCGATCCTGTCGGCCCGGATGCTGTTCCGGCCCATTCCGAAGCTGGCCCAGACCATGAAGAGCCTGGCTCATGGCGAAACCGCCCTGACGGTACCCTACCTGGCCTGGAAGAACGAGATCGGCGAGATGGCCCGGGCCGTGGAGATCTTCCGCGAGAACAATGTGGAGCGTCAGCGGCTGGCCGCCGAGCAGGCCACCGAGAGCGACGCGAAGATGCAGCGCGCCCTGAAGCTCGACGAGCTGACCCGCCATTTCGAAGCCAATGTCTCGGCCCTGACGCAAGGGCTGGCCGCGGCCGCTTCGGAGATGGAGGCGACCGCCCAGACCATGACGGTCACGGCCGACCGGACCAACCGGCAATCCGTCAGCGTGGCCGCCGCCGCCGAGCAGACCTCGAGCAGCGTGCAGACCGTCGCGGCCGCGACCGAGGAGATGTCGATCTCGATCCGGGAGATCGCCCGGCAGGTCAACCAGTCTTCGCAGATCTCCTTCGAAGCCGTCGAGAACGCCAAGCGGACGAACGGCATCGTGCAGGCCCTGTCGAGCAGCGCCGAGCGTATCGGCGACGTGATCACGCTGATCAACAACCTGGCCGCCCAGACCAACCTGCTGGCGCTCAACGCCACCATCGAGGCGGCCCGCGCGGGCGAAGCCGGCAAGGGCTTCGCCGTGGTGGCCTCCGAGGTGAAGAACCTCGCGACCCAGACCGCCAAGGCCACCGAGGAGATCGGCTCGCAGATCGCCCAGATCCAGGGGGCCACCCAGGAGGCCGTCGGGGCCATCCACGGCATCCAGACCATCATCGACCAGATCTCGGCCATCTCGACCGGGATCGCGGCCGCCATGGAGCAGCAGGGCGCCACGACGGGCGAGATCTCCCGCAGCGTCCAGGAGGCCGCCCGCGGCACCGGCCAGGTGACGGAGAGCATCGACAGCGTGAAGCACGGTGCGGGCGAAACCGGCGCCGCGGCCACGCAGGTCCTCGGCGCGGCCCAGGAACTCGCCCGCTATGCGGAAAATCTCAGCCGCGAGGTCGACGTCTTCCTGTCGGACGTGAAAGCCGCGTGAGGGGGCTTCCCCTCACGTCTCGTCCGGCGTCTTCGAGGGGTTTTCCTCGCCGTCGATGGCGATGAGCTGCTGGCGGACCCGCTCCAGGCCTTCCGTGAGGCGGGCCAGCTCGTCCGCCATGACGTCCTGGATCGCCGTGGCGGCATCCGGAAACTCCTCCAGCACCCGGCGCATGAGGCTGGGGCTGACGCGGATGATGGCCGAGGGTTCGCGGGCGGTGGCGGTCGCGCGGCGCTCGATGCGGGCGAACAGGGCCGCCTGCCCGATGAGGGAGCCCGGACCGGCCACGAAGGCTTCGGACGAGCCGCTCTCGCCGGCGTCGAGCGCAATGGCGCCGCGGCTCACCACATAGCCCCCATCCGAGCGGTCGCCCTTGCGGAACAGCACGTCGCCTTCCCGATAGGTCCGGCTCTCGGACGCGAAGGCGACGAGGCGCAGGGCATCCCGCCCCAGCAGGTTGAACAGCGGAGCCTGGCTCAAGACCGCGATATCGTCGTCGAGCGCCATGGGATGTCAGGGCACCAGCTTGTAGCCGCCGGGCTCCGTGACCAGGATGCTCGCATTGGACGGATCGGCCTCGATCTTCTGGCGCAGGCGGTAGATATGCGTCTCGAGGGTGTGGGTGGTCACGTTGGAATTGTAGCCCCAGACCTCGGTGAGCAGGGTGTCGCGCCCGACCACCGCCTGACCGGCGCGGTAGAGATAGCGCAGGATCGCCGTTTCCTTTTCCGTCAGCTTGAGCTTGGAGCCCTTGTCGGTGGTGAGCAGCTTCGAGCCCGGGCGGAAGATGTAGGGGCCGATCTGGAACACCGCGTCCTCGCTCGCCTCGTATTGGCGCAGTTGCGCCCGGATGCGGGCGAGCAGCACGGCGAACTTGAACGGCTTGACCACGTAATCGTTGGCGCCGGCCTCCAGGCCCATCACCGTATCGGCGTCCGACCCTTGGGCCGTGAGCATGATGATCGGGCTGCGGAAGCCGTTCTGGCGCATGACCTTGACCGCCTCGCGCCCATCCATGTCGGGCAGGCCCACGTCCATGATGGCGAGATCGATCCGGTCCCCCTTCACCGCCTCGATGGCCCCCGTGGCCGTCTCGGCGATCGCAACCTGAAACTCGTCATAGAATCCGAGCTGTTCGGCTAGGGTGTCGCGCAGGTCCTGATCGTCATCGACGACGAGGAGGCGGCTGGCATTCGACATCTCAAACCCTTCAACACGAGGAACCGCGAAATGGCAGAAGCGGCCTTCCAATAGCGAAAAACCCCCAGGCCTCAAGCCGGTTCGTTCGCTCTCTTGTCGCCGCGCACGATCCGGTTCGACCATCGCCGCCCGGTTTTCGCCCGCGCGAGCCTTGAGCTTCGGATCACGCTCGACGCATAAGAGTAGTCATTCCCAGCTTGACAACAAGAGGGACCTCCCGTCCCTTCCACTGCCGATGAAACGTTCTCGCGTCAATGTCATCCGAGTCTTCCGCTCCCCGCTCGACCACCGGCGCGGGCGGCTCGAAGCCGGAAACCTCGTGATCCCCTGCGCTCTGGGACGATCCGGCACGCGTCGTGCCAAGCGCGAGGGCGACGGCGCGTCCCCGGTCGGGCGCTTCGGGATCCTGCAGGCCTTCTACCGGCCCGATCGCGGTCCGCGCCCCCGAACCGGCCTCGGCTTGAAGCCGATCCGCCCCGGCGACGGCTGGTCGGACGACGTGAGGGACCGCCGCTACAACCGCCTCGTTCCCCTGCCCTGCCCGACCAGCCATGAGACGATGTGGCGGGACGACCACCTCTACGACGTGGTGCTCGACATCGCGTGGAACCGCAGCCCCATCGTTAAGGGGCGCGGCAGCGCCATCTTCCTCCACCTCGCCCGCCCGGGTTTCCTGCCGACGGAAGGCTGCGTCGCCGTCGACAAGCGCATGATCCGCCGCCTGCTGGAGCGGATCGGGCCGAGGACGCGGATCGAGATCGTGGGATAGAGGCCGCGTTGTCATCCCCGGCGCACGAAGTGCGGGAAGGGGATCCAAGGCTCTGCGCCTGATCGTGGATTCCCTTCCCCTCCGCTGCGCTTCGGCCGGGAATGACACCGGTGGTGCTCTTCGGATCGAGATCACCGGCACAAGGCCGGTGACGACGTGGCGGGTCTCAGTGCCGAGATGCCTCACCCGGTTACCGTGTCGTAAAACGTCTCCGGCCCGTCGATCTCGCGCAGCCGGCCCTTGTCGATGAGCAGGAAGCGCGTGCCGATGGTTTTGACGAAGCTGCGGTCGTGGGACACGACGATGCAGGTGGCCTGCTGGTCGAGGATTTCCGCTTCCAGCTGTTCGCGGCCCGGGATGTCCACGTGGTTGGTGGGCTCGTCCATGAGATAGACGTTCGGCTCCGACAGGCGAAGCGCCAGAAGGCCGAGTCGCGCCTTCTGGCCCGGCGACAGTTTCGCGATGGGCAAGCCTTGTCGCTCGATGGTGAAGCCCGCTTCCGCCAGCACCGCGCGGCTGCGCTGATCGCCGAGGCGGAAGCGCGACAGGATGAAGTCGTGCGCGGTCGCGCCTTGCGGCAATTGCCCCATGTCCTGATCCACATAGCCGAGAGCGAGGCTCGGGCTGACGCGGATGCCCGGCAGGCCATCCGCCTGCGTCATCGCACCGTGCAGCAGGCGCACGAATTGCGACTTGCCCGCGCCGTTGCGGCCGAGAACGACGATGCGCTCGCCCTGCGCCACATCGAGCTTCGGAACCGTGAAGAGTTTTCGCCCGTCGGGCGCGTGCACGGCGACGTTCTCCAGCGCCACGAGCACCCGCGCATGGGAGCCGCGATTGGCGAGCCTGATCTCGCCCGGCCGCTCCTTGTGCACGGCACGCGCGGCCTGCTCCAGCGTGTCCGCGCGGCGCTTGATCTGGGCGGATTTGACCTGCGCCGCGTCGCTGCCGCTGTTGATGCCGACATTGCGCAGCGCCGATGCGCTCTGGCGCAGGCGCTTCACCTCACGCAGTGTCTTGTCGCGCTGCGTCTGCGCCGCCGCATCGTGTGCATCGAGCAAGGCGCGGGCACCGCGATAGGGATGCGCGAAGGCCACCGATTCCTCCGGCCGCAGGAAGAGGGTTTTCGTCGTGCAGGCATCGAGGAAGTCCCGGTCGTGGCTCGCCACAACGATGGGCGCGGTGTAACCCGCCGCATTGATCCAGGCTTCCAGCCTGAAGAGCTTTTCGAGATCGAGATGGTTCGTGGGCTCGTCGAGAAGGAGCAGATCCGGTTGCGTGATCCACGCCCGCGCGATGAGCGCAAGGCGCTGCCAGCCGCCGCTGAGCGCGCGCATCGGCAGGGTGCGCAGATCGTCCGGCGCCTCGAACTCGTCGAGCACCATGTCGACGCGCCATTCCTCGCTCGCGTGTTCGTCGCCGGAGAGGGCCGTGAGCAGCATGTCGTGAAGGGACAGGTCGAGGAGGTTCGCCGGAACGTCCTGCTCCACGAGCGCGACGCTCAGGCCCCGCGGGCGGACGATGTCGCCCTCGGTCGGTTCGACAAGACCGGCGATGCATTTCAGAAGGGTCGATTTCCCGGCGCCGTTGGCGGCCACGAGACCGAGGCGGTCGCCCTCGCCGATGACGAGGTTCAGGTTGCGGAACAGGGGCGTGTGGGCAATGACGGTGACATTGCGAAGGCTCAAGGCGGCCATGGGGAAATCTCACTGGTGCGGCGCGCTCGGGCATAGGCCATCGGAAGCGCGAAGAGTCTGGAAGGTGTCAGGCGCGCCTGATCCTTGCGGAGCCTCGGGCGCGATGAGCCGTTCAGAGCTGACCAGAATGAGATGGAGACAGAGGGATGGCTGTCAGATCCGTTCGATGGCCGGCCCTGCAACGAGCTGCTGCAGGGCGTGCCAGGGGCCGAACTTGCGTTGATGCATCGCTTCAAACATGCAGCCCTCCCTGGTTCAAATGGCGATCGAGAACGCAAGCTTAACCGGAATGGGCCTGGGATGCAAACTCGGGACGTTACCGCTTCTTGATGAAGTCCACGAAGGCCCGCAGGGGCGCGGGCATGTGGCGGCGGCTCGGGTAGTAGAGGAACGGCCCCGAGAACGGCTGCAGCCAGTCCTCCAGCACCGGCTCGAGGACGCCGCTCGTCAGTTCCTGCTCCACGAAGCCCGCGAAGGTGGCGATCAAGCCGAGCCCCTGGATCGCGGCCGTGACCTCCAGGTCGATGCTGTTGGCGATCACCCGCGCGGTCGGCGTGATCTTGATGACCTCGCCGTCGCGCTCGAACTCCCAGGGATGCATGATGCCGCTGGCGAAGCGATGGCGAATGCAGGCGTGGTTCAGGATGTCCCGCGGGTGCGTCGGCCGGCCGTGCGCGGCGAAATAGGCCGGCGCACCGGCGACGGTGAAGCGCTGCACGCGCGGGCCGATGGGCACGGCGATCATGTCCTTCTCCAGCCGCTCGTCATAGCGGATGCCCGCATCGAACCCGGCCGCCAGGACATCGACGAAGCTGTCTTCGGTGGTCACTTCCAGGGCGATGCCGGGATGGGCTGTCAGGAACGGCCCGATGATCGGAGGCAGCACCAGGCGGGCCACCGCCGTGGGCACGTTGAGCCGCAGCGTCCCGGTCGGCGAGTCGCGAAAGCCGTTGACCGCATCGAGCGCGGCCGCGACCTCGCTCAAGGCCGGGCTCAATCGTTCCAGCAGCCTCTGGCCCGCTTCCGTCGGGGTGACGCTGCGGGTCGTGCGGTTGAGGAGGCGCACGCCGAGGCGGGACTCCAGGCGCCGGAGGGCTTCGCTCAGGGTCGAGGCCGAGACGCCGCGCAGCCGTGCCACGCTGCGGAAGCTGCGCGCCCGCGCGACTGCCGCGAAGGCTTCGAGATCCGCCAGATCCACATCGCTCATTGTTCGAAAATCCAAACAGCCTGTTCCGGCTATGCCGGATTATCGCACGAACCGGAAGCGGGCATGATCCGTTCATGCCGACGTAGAACCGCCGGCCAACCCTTTTCAGGAGATCAGCAGATGCAACATCGCCGCTTGGGACAAACCGGCCCCTCCGTGTCCGCTCTCGGCCTCGGCTGCATGGGCATGTCGGGCATGTATGGACCGGCCGACAGGCTCGAGAGCATCAGGACCATCCATGCGGCGCTCGAGGCCGGCATCACCCTGCTCGACACGGGCGATTTCTACGGCATGGGTCATAACGAGATGCTCATCGGCGAGGCGCTTCAGGGCCGCACCCGCGATCAGGCTCTCATCAGCGTGAAGTTCGGCGCCATGCGCGATCCGACCGGCGCCTGGCTCGGCTACGACGCCCGGCCGCAGGCCGTCAAAAGCTTCCTGGCCTACACCCTGCAGCGCCTGCGGGTCGATCACATCGACATCTACCGCCCGGCGCGGCTCGATCCGAACGTTCCCATCGAGGACACGATCGGGGCCGTCGCCGACATGGTGAAGGCGGGTTATGTGCGCCATATCGGCCTCTCCGAGGTCGGCCCCGAGACCATCCGCCGGGCCGCCGCCGTGCACCCTATCTGCGACCTGCAGATCGAATATTCCCTGATCTCGCGCGGGCCTGAGGAGAGCATTCTGCCCGTCTGCCGCGAACTCGGGATCGGCATCACGGCCTATGGGGTGCTCTCGCGCGGCCTGATCAGCGGCCACTGGAGCAACGCCGCGACCGGGCCGGGGGATTTCCGCACCCACTCTCCCCGTTTCCAGGAAGGCAACGTGGAGAAGAACCTGGCGCTGGTCGAAGGCCTGCGGCGCCTGGCCGAGACGAAGGGCGTCAGCGTCGCTCAGATCGCCATCGCCTGGGTGGCGGCTCAGGGCGACGACATCGTCCCGCTCATCGGGGCCCGTCGCCGCGACCGGCTTCACGAGGCCCTCGGGGCGCTGGACGTGACGCTGACGGAGGAGGATCTCGCGGCCATCGAGCGGATCGTCCCCAAGGGGGCCGCCGCCGGCGACCGCTACCCCACGGCCCAGATGGCCATGCTGGACAGCGAGAGGGCTTAAACGACCCGCCACGTCATCACCGGCCTTGTGCCGGTGATGACGCTCGCAAAAAGCGGAAAACCTCACGGCATCGGGGTGGCTGAAGCTCGCTTCCTTCACGAGCAATTCGATATGACGAAGCGCTGGTTGCGCGATGTCAACCGCTTGGCCTTTCTCGCCCAATCGTGGATGATCGGCTTTCCATGCATCAAGGACGTAAAACAATCCTGGCCGTTCTAGGACTGGGCCTCACCTGGTCGATCGCCACAGGCGCCTCGGCCCAGGATCTCGGTCCTTGGCGCCCGCTCACGGCCGAGGAGGAGAAGAGCCGCATTGGGGACACCCCTGCCGGTTCCATCGATCCTGCGATGATCGAGGCCGATTTCGACGGCGATGGGCGCAAGGACAAGGCGCTGATCGCGGTCCGGAAGTCCAATGGTTCCCGCGGCCTCATCGCTGTCCTGAACGGCCAGGTTCATGTGATCGATCCCGACAGTATCGAGCCGTCGGATAGCCTTAGGGTCGCGAAGCCCGGTCGTTGGAACACGATTTGCGGCAACGCCTTTCGCGAGTTCCATGAATGCGCGGGCTATCCAGGTCGCGTAACGCTCAAAAACCCAGGTATCCTCGCGATCAGCGATGGTCGAACCGTCCTCTATGTCTGGGACAGGAAAGCGAAACGGTTCAACGGCGTCCTGATGGTCGATTGACGGAGTCTCAAAGTTTCGCCTTCGGCCTTGCCCCGAAGATTGCGCTGCCTACCCGAACATGGGTGGCGCCGAGCTGGATCGCAGCGTCGAAATCGGCGCTCATCCCCATGGAGAGCAGCTTCAATCCATGCCTCTTCGCAATGGTGTTGAGCAGGGCGAAATGGGGCGACGGCGCGTCCTCCGCCGGCGGGATGCACATGAGGCCGTCGATCTCCAGGCCGTAACGGCCACGGCAGGCTTCGAGAAAAGCGTCCACCTCGGCCGGGATCACGCCGCCCTTCTGCGGCTCCTCTCCCGTGTTCACCTGCACCAGCAGCCGGGGCTTTCTCCCCTGCTTGGCGATCTCCTTGGCCAGTGCCTCCGCGAGAGACGGGCGGTCGAGGGTGTGGATCACGTCGAAGAGCTCCACGGCCTCCTTGGCCTTGTTCGATTGCAACGGGCCGATCATGTGAAGTTCGACGTCGGGATAGCGCTCCCGCAAGGCCGGCCACTTGGCTTTGGCCTCCTGGACGTAGTTTTCGCCGAAGACCCGCTGGCCGTCGGCGAGCACGGGCTCGATCGCCTCGGCCGGAAAGGTCTTCGAAACCGCCACGAGGGTGATCGCGGCCGGATCGCGGCCGTAATCCGAGGCCGCGCGCCGGATGCTCTCCCGGACCTGTCTCAGACCTTCGACTGCGTCGTTCTCGCTCATGGGATCCTCTTTAAGCCGCCTCCCGCGCGCGAAACCGTTGACCGCGCCGGAGAGCTGTGTCCTAGTCCGCCGCAACCCGGCGGCGCAAGCCGCTTCGCTGATCAATGACGGATGTGACGAGAAAAATGAGGCCCGAGCGCTACAACGCCAAGGAAGCCGAGCTGAAATGGCGGCAGGTCTGGAACGACCGCGACCTGTTCAAGACGAATAACGACGATCCACGGCCGAAATACTACGTGCTCGAGATGTTTCCCTATCCGTCGGGACGCATCCATATGGGCCACGTGCGCAACTACACCATGGGCGACGTGGTGGCGCGCTACAAGCGGGCCAAGGGCTTCAACGTGCTCCACCCGATGGGCTGGGACGCCTTCGGCATGCCGGCCGAGAACGCCGCCATGCAGAACAAGGTCCACCCCAAGGAATGGACCTACGCCAACATCGCCACCATGCGCGCCCAGCTGCAGAGCATGGGCCTGTCGCTGGACTGGAGCCGCGAGATCGCGACCTGCGATCCGAGCTATTACAAGCACCAGCAGCGCATGTTCCTGGACTTCCTGGAAAAGGGCCTCGTCGATCGCAAGACCGCGAAGGTGAACTGGGATCCGGTCGACCACACGGTGCTGGCCAACGAGCAGGTGATCGACGGGCGCGGCTGGCGTTCGGGCGCCCTGGTCGAGCAGCGTGAGCTGACCCAGTGGTTCCTGAAGATCACCGATTTCGCCCAGGATCTGGACGACCGGCTCGACAGCCTGGACCGCTGGCCGGAGAAGGTGCGCCTGATGCAGCGCAACTGGATCGGCCGCTCCGAGGGCCTGCTGGTCCGCTTCGCCCTGAAGCCGGACACCGTGCCGAACGGCGAGACCGAGCTGCAGATCTACACCACGCGCCCCGACACCCTGTTCGGCGCGAAGTTCATGGCGGTTGCGCCCGATCACCCGCTGGCGAAGGCCGCCGCCGAGAAGAACCCGGAGCTGGCGGCGTTCATCGAAGAAACCAAGCGCATGGGCACGGCCCAGGAGACCATCGACAAGGCCGAGAAACTCGGCTTCGACACGGGCGTCCGCGCCGAGCACCCCTTCGATCCGAACTGGACGCTGCCCGTCTACGTGGCGAACTTCATCCTGATGGAATACGGCACGGGCGCGATCTTCGGCTGCCCGGCGCACGACCAGCGCGACCTGGATTTCGTCAACAAGTACGGCCTGGGCAACACGCCTGTCGTCTGCCCTCCGGACGTGGACCCGGCCTCCTTCGTCGTCACCGACGTGGCCTATGACGGCGACGGCCGGATGATCAATTCCCGCTTCCTCGACGGCATGACCATCGCGGAGGCCAAGGAAGAGGTCGCCCGCCGCCTGGAGAACGAGACCCGGGGCAATCGCCCGGTGGCCGAGCGCAAGGTGAATTTCCGCCTTCGCGACTGGGGCATCTCGCGCCAGCGCTACTGGGGCTGCCCGATCCCGATCATCCATTGCGATGCCTGCGGCGTCGTGCCGGTGCCGAAGAACCAACTTCCGGTTGAACTGCCGGAGGACGTTTCCTTCGACGTGCCGGGCAACCCGCTCGATCGCCACCCGACCTGGAAGCACGTGGATTGCCCGCAATGCGGGGCTAAGGCCCGGCGCGAGACGGACACGATGGACACGTTCGTGGATTCGTCCTGGTACTTCGCGCGCTTCACGGATCCGACCCTGACGAACGAGCCCACCGACCGGGCGACGGTCGATGCCTGGCTGCCGGTCGACCAGTATATCGGCGGCATCGAGCACGCGATCCTGCACCTGCTCTATTCGCGCTTCTTCACCCGCGCGATGCGGGAGACGGGCCATGCCGGCCTGGACGAGCCCTTCGCGGGCCTGTTCACCCAGGGCATGGTGGTCCACGAGACCTACAAGGACGCCAACGGCGGCTGGGTTCTGCCCTCCGACGTGCGCTTCGAGACTCAGGGCAATACCCGCAAGGCCTTCCATGTGGAGACCGGCGCGCCCATCGAGATCGGCTCCATCGAGAAGATGTCGAAGTCGAAGAAGAACACGGTCGATCCGGACGAGATCATCGCGTCCTATGGGGCCGACACCGCCCGCTGGTTCATGCTCTCCGACTCGCCGCCCGAGCGCGACGTGATCTGGACCGAGGAAGGCGTGCAGGGCGCGGGCCGCTTCGTGCAGCGCGTGTGGCGCCTGATCGGCGACATCGCCGAGCGCATCGGCAGCCCCGATGGCGCTGCCGGCGACGGCCCGATCGCGCTTGCCGTCCGCAAGGCCGCGCACAAGGCACTGGCGGCCGTCGAGGACGACGTGGAGCGCCTGCGCTTCAACCGCTGCGTGGCCCATCTCTACGAACTGGCCAACGCCCTGCAGGATCTGTCCAACCAGGCCAAGGCCGGCAACGAGCCGGGCTCGGGCGCGGCTTTCGCCGAGGCGGGTCGCATCTTCGTGCAGCTGCTTGCACCGATGATGCCGCACCTCGCCGAGGAGTGCTGGGAATCCTTAAGCCAGCCGGGCCTCGTGTCGGACGCCGCCTGGCCGGTTCTCGACCGGTCGCTGCTGGTGGAGGACACGGTTACCCTGCCGGTTCAGGTCAACGGCAAGAAGCGGGCCGACGTGACGGTTGCCCGGGATGCGGATCAGGCTACAGTCGAGGCGGCTGTGCTCTCGCTTGAGGCCGTGCAGAAGGCCATGGAAGGGAAGCCCGCCCGCAAGATCATCGTGGTTCCCCAAAGGATCGTGAATGTCGTCGCTTAAGTTGAAGAGCCTTGCTCACGTGGTTGTCGTGGCGGGCCTGTCTCTCGGCCTGTCCGCGTGCTTCCGTCCACTCTACGGTCCGACGGCCTCGGGCGAGTCGCTCCAGACGGTGCTCGCCTCCATCGACGTGCCGACGATGGACTGGCCGCCGTCGCTTGCGAATGTCGGCCATTACCTGCGCAGCGAGATGATCTATGCCCTCAACGGCTCGGGATCGCAGACGCCGAAGCGCTACAAGCTCACCATGAAACTGAGCGAGAGCCGGTCGAGCCCGGTCGTCGACACCAACACGGGCACCGCCAGCTCGGTCATCGTCGCCGGCACCCTGACCTATACCCTGACGAGCCTCGACGGAAAGACCGTGGTCACCCAGGGAACCGCGACTTCTTCCACCAGCTTCGACCGCTTCCCGCAGCGCTTCGCCAATATCCGGGCGGGCCGCGATGCGGAAATCAGGATGGCCAAGGATCTGGCCGAGCAGGTGAAGACCCGGCTGTCGGCGACTCTCGCAACCGCAAGCTGAACCGATGGTCGCCGTCAAGGCCGGTGACGTGGATGGGGCGCTGCGGCGCCCCGATCCGCGGATCGGAGTCTTCCTGTTCTACGGACCCGACATGGGCCTGATCAACGAGCGCGCCCGCGCCGTGGCCGAGCGCTCGGTGGACGACCCGTCGGATCCCTTCCAGCTCATCCGCATCGACGGCGACGACATCGCCGCCGATCCCGCCCGGCTGGCGGACGAGGCCGGCACGATGGGCCTGTTCGGGGCTAAGCGCGCCATCTGGGTGAAATCGACCTCGCGCAACATCGCGCCAGCGGTCGATGCGGTCCTGAAAGGCGAGCTCCAGGATACGGTGATCGTCATCGAGGGCGGCGATCTGCAGAAATCGTCACCGTTGAGGACCCTCTGCGAGCGCTCGCAGAAGGCGCTCGCCCTGCCCTGCTACGCCGATACGGGCCGCGACCTCGGCACGGTCGTCGACGAGACCCTGAAGGCGAACGGCTTTTCCATCCAGCGCGACGCGCGCACGGCCCTGATCGCGAGCCTCGGCGGTGACCGACTGGCGACCCGGGGTGAACTCGCCAAGCTGATGCTCTACGCCCATGGGCAGCGCGAGATCACGCTGGCCGATGTGGACGCGATCATGAGCGACGTGTCGAGCCTGGCCATGGACGCGGTCGTCGATGCCGCCTTCGGCGGCGAGGGCACGGGCCTGGAAACCGGCTCCCGGCGTCTGGCTGCCGAGGGCGTCAATGCGGCGGTTCTGCTCGGTGCAGCCTTGCGCCATGCCCTGATGCTGCTGACGGCGCGCATTTCCGTAGAGGAAGGACGGCCGATCCCCGCCGTCTTGGAAACCATGCGCAGCCTGCATTTCCGGCGCAAGCCCCTGGTGGAGCGCCACCTTCAGCGCTGGACGAGCGACAATCTCAAGACCGTCGTCGCGCTTCTCCAGGCAAGCCTGTTGCAGACCCGCCGCCTCGCCGACCTGGACGACACGATCGCGGCTAAGACCCTGCTGGATATCGCGCGGGCGGCACGGCGGTAAAAACCTGTCTCGGCAGAACAAGTATCACGCCCTGTCAGGCCTTGCGTCGGCTATCCCGCTGCCATGAAGCGCCGCGCTCTTTCAAACGAAATCACCGGCACAAGGCCGGTGATGACGTGGGAAATGTGCGGCTTGAACCTGCGTATCGTCGAGAAGGACGATCTGGCGCTCAGGGATTCAACCGCCGGCACAGGCCGTCGAGCTGTTCCAGGGTCTTGTACTTGATGCGCAATTCGCCGCCCTTGGCCTTGTGATCGATGCTGACGGTAAGGCCGAGCACATCCTGCAGGGCTCTTTCGAGGGCACGGGTATCCGGGTCCTTCTCAGCCTTGGCGGCCTTCTCCGCCTTGGCTTCCGCCTTCTCGGGCGTCGCGTTGTCATTCTGCGCGATCTCCTCGACCTGACGCACGCTCAGGCCCTCGTCGATGACGCGCTTGGCGACCTGGACCGGATCCTTCACGGACAGAAGCGCGCGGCCGTGGCCCGCCGTGAGCTTGCGCTCCATCAGGAGCTTGCGCACGCCGGCCGGAAGATCGGCAAGGCGCAGCATGTTGGCGATGTGGCTGCGGCTCTTGCCGATGATCTTCGAGAGGTTCTCCTGCGTGTAGGAGAACTCGACCATCAGGCGCGAATAGCCCTCCGATTCCTCGATCGGGTTGAGGTCGGCGCGCTGGACGTTTTCGAGGATCGCGTATTCGAGCGAGGTCTTGTCGTCGATGGTGACGACAACCACCGGCACCTTGTGCAGGCCCGCCTTCTGGGCCGCGCGCCAGCGGCGCTCGCCGGCGACGATCTCGTAGTTTTCGGTTGAACCCGGCACGAGGGAGCGCACCACGATGGGCTGGATGATGCCACGATCCTTGATCGACTGGGTCAGTTCCTGCAGATCCTCGTCGTCGAAGACCTTGCGCGGGTTGCGCGGGTTCGGGCGCAGGAACTCCACCGGCACGTGGCGGGGCACGAAACCCTTGCGTTCGAGATTGCCGATCTCGTCCCCGACCTCCCCGATCAGGGCGGCCAATCCACGACCCAGGCGCGACTTACCTTCTTCTGCCATTGTCTCTCTCAAATATTTTATGCCGCGCGCAGGGCGCGCTCACGCTGAATGACTTCGGATGCCAAACGGAGATAGGCCTGCGAGCCGGCGCATTTCAGGTCGTAGAGCAGGACGGGCTTGCCGTGCGACGGCGCCTCGGACACGCGAACGTTCCGCGGGATCATGGTCTCGTAGACTTTGTTGCCCATGAACTCGCGCACGTCGGCCACCACTTGGCCCGAGAGGTTGTTGCGCGGGTCGAACATGGTCAGCACGACGCCGTGGATCGACAAATCCGGGTTGAGAGCCGAACGGACCTGTTCGACCGTCTTGAGCAACTGGCTGAGGCCTTCCAGAGCAAAAAATTCGCATTGGAGGGGGACCAGAACCGCGTCGGCAGCGACCAAGGCATTGATGGTCAAAAGATTGAGCGATGGCGGACAATCGATCAAAATATAGGTAAAAGGTTCGCTTACCTCGAAGCCGGAAAGGCTCTGAATCGCCGAGCGGAGCCGGTGCGACCGATTCCGTTCGTGAGCGATCTCCAGCTCGACGCCGAGCAGGTCGAGAGTCGACGGCGCGACCGACAAACCGGGCACGACGGTCTCGGTGATCGCCGCAGACAGCGACGCTTCCCCGGCGAGCACATGGTACGTCGAGACTTGGCGGCTCTTGCGGTCGATCCCCAAACCCGTCGAAGCGTTGCCCTGCGGATCGAGATCGATGATCAGGACCTTCTCGCCGATGGCGGCAAGCGCAGTGCCGAGGTTGATCGCCGTCGTGGTCTTGCCGACGCCCCCCTTCTGGTTGGCGAGCACGAGAACGCGTGGTGTCACGCCACGCGCGCCTGCTTCGGATCCGTTGCGATCGGTCATCATGAATGGCTCTCGATGGAGGTTATGCGAAGAATCCTGGCTTCGGAATCGGTCAGGCTCGGCAGGATCTCTGCCGCGAATGTCCACTTTTTCCGCGCCTCGGTCAATTCAGTCTCGGCGTCCCGCCCTTTGGGAAACAGGCCTATTGTCCCCGCTTTCAACAAGGGGGCGGTCCAATCCAGCAGCATGGCAAGGGACGCCAAAGCGCGCGCTGAGACCACGTCGGCCTTGCCGACGAAGGTCGGCACCACGGTTTCAAGCCGCGTTTCATGGATCGTCGCCGATACGCCCGTGAGCCGGGCGATGTGGCGAAGGAAGGCACATTTGCGCGAATTGCTCTCAACGAGGTGGACATTGAGCCCCCTTTCCGCTCCTGCGATGGCAAGAACCAGACCAGGAAAGCCGGCACCGGATCCCAGGTCCAGCCAGGTTCCGGCATCGGGCGCGAGGTCGAGAAGCTGGAGCGAATCGACGATATGGCGGTCCCAGATCTGGGTCAGCGTGGCCGGGCCAACCAGGTTCTTGATTGCCTGCCAGCGGCGAAGCTCGCGCTCCAGCAGTTCCAGCTTCTCGAATGTTTCACGTGAAACATTCAGGTCGGATGCGGTGGTCATGCGAGGTTCCGTCATGCCGCAGGTTCAGCCACGCGGCTGCTCCGGCTCGAATTCTTGCGGGCATGCGCGGCAAGAAGGGTCAGGGCGGCGGGGGTGATCCCCTCGATCCGTGCCGCCTGTCCCAGGGTCTTCGGGCGCACGAGATCGAGCTTGGCCTTGATCTCGTTCGACAATCCGGGCAAGCCCTGAAAATCGATGCTCTCCTCCAGAACGACGCTCTCGTCCCGGCGGTAGGCAGCAATGTCGGCCTGCTGGCGGTCGAGATAGACCGCATAAGTCGCGTCCGTTTCCAGCCGCTCTTTCACGGCAACGCCGACGCCGGACAGATCAGGCCAGACCCGGATCAAGTCGTTCCAGCCGATATTCGGATAGGACAGGAGCTGGTAGGCCGAGCGGCGAACTCCGTCCTGGTTCAGGTCGATCCCGTGGCGGGAAGCCTCCTGCGGCGTCAGCATGAGGGCCTGAAGGCGCTGCCGCGTCTCCCGAATCTCCGACTGCGACTGCTGGAAATGCCGTTCGCGCTCCGAGGCGACGCAGCCGAGTTCAAGGCCTTTTCCCGTCAGGCGCTCATCCACATTGTCGATGCGCAGGCTCAAGCGATACTCGGATCGGGAGGTGAACATCCGGTAGGGCTCGCTCACACCCCGGGTGATCAGGTCGTCGATGAGCACGCCGATGTAGGATTCGGCCCGGTCGAACACGGTGCCGTCTAGCCCGCAGGCCCTGCGGGCCGCATTGATGCCGGCCACCAGCCCCTGGGCCGCCGCCTCCTCGTAGCCCGTCGTACCGTTGATCTGGCCTGCGAGAAAGAGGCCCTGGACCGCCTTGGTCTCGAGCGCAGCTGTCAGGTTGCGCGGGTCCACGTAATCGTACTCGATGGCATAGGCGGGCTGGAGCATCCGGACGTTCTTCAGGCCCGGGATATGCTGGAGGAAGGCAAGCTGCACGTCCTCCGGCAGGGAGGTGGAGATCCCGTTCGGATAGACCGTAATGTCGTCGAGGCCCTCGGGCTCGAGGAAGATCTGGTGACCGTCCCGGTCGCCGAAACGCACCACCTTGTCCTCGATGGACGGGCAATAGCGGGGTCCCCTGCCCTGGATCTCGCCGGAATACATGGCCGAGCGATGCAGGTTGTCGCGGATCAGGGAATGCACCTTGTCCGTGGTCCGGGTGATGCCACACTCGATCTGCGGGTTCTCGATCCGGGTGGTCAGGAGGGAGAACGGCACCGGCTCGTCATCGGCCGCCTGCTTGTCGACGCCGGCCCAGTCGATGGTACGGCCGTCGAGGCGTGGCGGGGTGCCCGTCTTGAGCCGCCCGAGGGTGAAGCCAAGCCGCGCGAAGGTCTTCGGCAGGCCCAGGGACGGGCGCTCCCCCATGCGTCCCGCCGGAATCTTCTTCTCACCGATATGAATCAGGCCGGACAGGAAGGTGCCGGTGGTGATGACCACCGAAGCGGTCGCGAGAATGCGTCCGTCGGTCAGGAGAAGACCGACGATCCGGCCGTCCCGGACGACGAGATCATCCGCCTCCCCTTCGACAATGGACAGGTTCGGCGTCCGCAGCAGCTCCGCCTGCATGGCACGGGCATAAAGCTTGCGATCCGCCTGGGTGCGCGGTCCTCGGACGGCCGGACCCTTGCGGCGGTTGAGCAGACGGAACTGGATACCGGCCCGATCAGCGATACGTCCCATGACCCCGTCGAGAGCATCGATCTCGCGCACGAGGTGACCCTTGCCGAGACCGCCGATGGCCGGGTTGCAGGACATGGCCCCGATGGTGGCGAGCTTATGGGTGACGAGAGCCGTGCGCGCGCCCATGCGGGCTGCCGCCGCGGCTGCCTCGGACCCCGCATGACCGCCGCCCACGACGATCACATCGAACACCTGACTCATGACATTCTCCAATGCGGGGCACCGCATCCTCGGGCAGATCTTCCCTCGGGATTGGATCGATGCTCCCCCATGTCGAGCGTGGTGCCCGACACGGGAAACTGAAAACACCTTGTTCTTACGCGATGGGCCTGGGTTCTAAAGCACAGGACGTTAATGCGCCGTCACGTCCAATGCTCGCAACATTCGGCCTCGCGCCATTTCAGGCGTAAGCGGGTCTGACCTTTGCGTCCGATGCTCTGATGAGACAAGAGCATCGGATCGGACCCAAATAGCGGACCCGACTTATGGGTCCGATGCTTTAGGGGTCCGCACGACGGAGGTCAAAAGGGCAAAATGTTTCACGTGAAACATTTTGGATCCGCCCCGGTTCTGCACATTCCATTCACACGATGTGCCATCCGGATTCAGCATTGTTCCACCGATTCGTGAACAGGCGAAACGGGACTCTCACAGATTCGGTGACGGCCCGCCCGCCCGCCCGTTACTTGCCGATGCAGAAGCTGGAGAACAGCCGGTCGAGCACGTCCTCCACATCCACCCGGCCAGTGATCTCGCCGATGGAGCGAGCCGCCATGCGCACTTCCTCGGCGGCCAGTTCGAGAGGCCCGTGGCTCACGAGCATCGCGCGTGAACGATCGAGCGCCCCATGGGCCCGCTCAAGCGCCCTCCGGTGACGCTCGCGGGTCACGATGGCATCCCCCTGCCCGATCAGCGCGGCGGCTTCCTCTTCCAACCGTGCGATCAGCTCCGGCAGGCCCTCGCCCGTGGCAGCGGCGATCGTCAGGTCGCAATCCCAGCTCGTCCGGTCCAGGTCCGACTTCGTACCGACCCGTAGAAGGCGACGCGCCGGAGGTGGCGCACTCTCTTCACCTTCCGGAGGTACGAGCCAGAGCACCAGGTCGGCATTCTCCGCCCGGGCCCGGGCACGGGACACCCCCTCCTGCTCGATCGCATCGGCGCTCTCCCGCAGGCCCGCCGTATCGACGATGATCACAGGCAATCCGCCGAGGTCGCAATGAACCTCGATCACGTCGCGGGTCGTCCCGGCGATCGGCGATACGATGGCCACGTCCCGCCGGGCAAGCGCATTCAACAGGGTCGACTTGCCCGCGTTCGGCGGCCCCGCGAGCACGACGGTGAGGCCTTCGCGCAGGCGCTCGCCGCTGCGGTTCGCCATGGCCTGGCCGATCTCGCCGCGGACCTGGTCGATCATCTGAAGGCTTTCCGCCTCGAGATCCTCCGGCACGTCCCCTTCGTCCGAGAAATCGAGGCTCGCCTCGAGAAGCGCCAGAACCTGCAGAACGCTCTCGCGCCAGCCCTCGGCGGCATTCCCGAGCCGGCCGCCGAGCTGACGCATGGCCTGCCGCCGCTGCGCCTCCGTCTCGGCGTCGATGATGTCCGCCAGACCCTCAACCTGGGCAAGATCCATCCGCCCGTTGAGGAAGGCCCGTCGGGTGAACTCGCCGGCTTCCGCGGCGCGGCAATTCTCCAGGGAGCCGAGGGCGCGCAGCACGGCGGCGCGGGTCGCCAGCCCGCCATGGATCTGGAGCTCGGCCTGATCCTCGCCGGTGAAGCTGCCCGGTCCGGGCATCCACAGGACGAGGGCCTGATCGAGCGGCTCTCCCGTCATCGGGTCCTTCAGGGTGCGCACCACCGCGCGCCGCGGTTCCGGCACCCTCCCGGCCATACTCTCCAGGATCGTGCGGCTCTCCGGTCCGCTGATCCGGATCAGGCACACGGCGGCGCGGCCGTGACCGGAAGCGATGGCGAAGATCGTGTCGTCGGAACGCATGGGGATGAACCTCGTCAGCGTGAGAGGATTTAAGGTTGATGAAGTCTTAAGGCCACGAGCCGCAACCCAGGTCGAGCAAGCGACGAGCGACGCCGGAGCAGACACGATGAACCGCCTGAACGAGGCCAGCTCGCCCTACCTTCTGCAGCACAGGGCCAATCCTGTCCATTGGTGGGAATGGGGACCCGACGCCCTCGCCGAGGCCAAGCGGCTGGACAAGCCGATTCTGATCTCCATCGGCTATGCCGCCTGCCACTGGTGCCATGTGATGGCGCATGAAAGCTTCGAGGATGCTGACGTGGCGGCGGTCATGAACGAGCTCTTCGTCAATATCAAGGTCGACCGCGAGGAGCGGCCGGACGTGGACCATGTCTATATGAGCGCCCTGCATCTCCTGGGCGAGCCCGGCGGATGGCCGCTCACCATGTTCCTCACCCCGGAGGGTGAACCGTTCTGGGGCGGCACCTATTTTCCGAAGGAGCCGCGCTTCGGCCGGCCCGGCTTCGTCGGCGTGCTGCGCGAGATAAGCCGCCTCTACCGTTCCGAGCCGGAGCGCATCCTCAAGAACCGGGACGCGATCAAGCAGCATCTGGCGAGGTCGGATAGGGGCGACGGCGGCACCCTCGGCCTCGTTGATCTCGACCGCCTGGGCGCCCGTCTGGCCGAGCTGATCGACACCGAGAATGGCGGATTGCAGGGCGCACCGAAGTTTCCCAATCCGCCGATCCTCGAATGTCTCTATCGCTATGCCGGCCGCACGGGCGACGGCGAGGCGAAGCGGCGCTTTCTCCTGACCCTGGAGCGAATGGCGCTCGGGGGAATCCACGATCATCTCGGCGGCGGCTTCGCCCGCTACTCCGTCGACGAGCGTTGGCTCGTGCCGCATTTCGAGAAGATGCTCTACGACAATGCGCAGCTTCTGGAACTCTATGGGCTGGCCTATGCCGAGACCGGCCGCGCCCTGTTCCGGGATGCGGCCGAGGGGATCGTCATCTGGCTCGGGCGGGAGATGACCACACCGGAGGGCGGGTTCGCATCAAGCCTCGACGCGGATTCGGAGGGCGAGGAAGGCCTGTTCTACGTCTGGAGCCTCGCCGAGATCCGGGAGGTCCTGGGCGAGGAGGACGCGGCCTTCTTCGGACAGGTCTACGATATCACCGAAGAAGGCAATTTCGAGGGGCGCAACATTCCGAACCGTCTCCTCTCCGGCGTGGCTCCGCTCGCCATCGAAGAGCGCCTCGCCGCCCTGCGAGCGAAACTGCTGGAACGGCGGTCGGCGCGGGTGAGGCCCGGCCTCGACGACAAGGTGCTGGCGGACTGGAACGGGCTCATGATCGCCGCGCTGGTGCGGGCTTCTCCCCTGCTCGACCGGCCCGACTGGATCGCCCTCGCGCAACGGGCCTACCGTTTCGTCACGGAAGCAATGACCCGCGACGGCCGGCTCGGCCATTCCTGGCGCGGCGGCGCGCTGATCGTTCCGGGCTTCGCCCTCGACCATGCCGCCATGATGCGGGCAGCCCTGGCGCTCTTCGAGGTAACGGCTGACCAAGCTTACCTCCGGGACGCCCAGACGTGGCGCGACCGGCTGATGTCCGATTATCGGATAGAGGACACCGGTGCCCTCGCCATGACGGCAAGGAACGCCGACCCCCTGGTGGTCCGGCCGCAGCCGACCCAGGACGATGCGGTCCCCAACGCCAATGGGGTCTGCGCCGAAGCTCTCGTCCGCCTGGCGCAGCTCACGGAAATGGACGGCGATCTCCGGCAAGCCTCGGAAGTCTTGACCAAGCTCGGGGGAATCGCCCGCTCTTCGCCGCTCGGTCATACGTCGATCCTCAACGCCCTCGACCTGCACCTGCGGGGCCTGACCATCCTCGTCACGGGAAACGGTGCCGACGCCCTGTTCGAGGCAGGGCTGAAGATCCCCTACCCGATCCGCAGCATCCGTCGTCTGAAATCGGACGAAGAGCTCGACGACAACCATCCGGCCAAGGCCCTCGCCGCATCGGGCGCCGGACCACGGGCGCTCGTCTGCGCGGGGATGCGCTGCTCGCTGCCCGTGACGGACGCGGATGGGTTGAAGGCGCAGGTCCTGGAGATGTCGAGCGCCGATATCGGCTCGGCTCCGAGGGATTGAGGCGTCAGGGAAGCGGCGATGTTTTTCTTTTTCTCGAACCGCCTGGGCTGCGCGGGCTCGCTTCTGGTCTCCGCCGTGCTGACCCTGATCGTCCTGTGGCTGATGGGTGTGGTGTGACGGCAAACAAAAACCCCACCCTCTCGGCTTGAGAGGGTGGGCTGATGTTCGGAGCCGGACGGTCCGGCCGCCTCAGGTATTCATCGAGTCGAAGAATTCCTGGTTCGACTTGGTCTGGCGCAGCTTGTCGAGCAGGAACTCGATGGCGTCGACCGTGCCCATCGGGTTGAGGATGCGGCGCAGCACGTACATCTTCTTGAGCGTGTCGGACGGGACCAGCAGCTCTTCCTTGCGGGTGCCGGACCGCGTGATGTCGATGGCCGGGAAGGTCCGCTTGTCGGCGACCTTGCGGTCGAGGATGATTTCCGAGTTGCCGGTGCCCTTGAACTCTTCGAAGATCACCTCGTCCATGCGCGAGCCGGTATCGATGAGCGCGGTGGCGATGATGGTGAGCGAACCGCCCTCCTCGATGTTGCGCGCCGCACCGAAGAAGCGCTTCGGACGCTGCAGGGCGTTGGCGTCGACACCGCCGGTGAGCACCTTGCCGGAGGACGGCACCACCGTGTTGTAGGCGCGGCCCAGGCGGGTGATCGAGTCGAGCAGGATGACCACGTCGCGGCCGTGCTCCACGAGGCGCTTGGCCTTCTCGATCACCATCTCGGCCACCTGCACGTGGCGGGTCGCCGGCTCGTCGAAGGTGGAGGCCACGACCTCGCCCTTCACGGAGCGCTGCATGTCGGTCACTTCCTCCGGGCGCTCGTCGATGAGCAGCACGATGAGGTAGCACTCGGGATGGTTGGTGGTGATCGACTGGGCCACGTTCTGCATCAGCACCGTCTTACCGGTGCGGGGCGGCGCCACGATGAGGGCGCGCTGGCCCTTGCCGATGGGCGACACGATGTCGATGATCCGGGGCGAGAAGTCCTTCCGGGTCGGATCCTCGAGCTCGAGCTTGAAGCGCTCATGCGGGAAGAGCGGCGTCAGGTTGTCGAAATGAACCTTGTGCCGGATCTTCTCCGGATCCTCGAAATTGATCGTGTTGACCTTGAGCAGGGCGAAATAGCGCTCGCCTTCCTTAGGGCCGCGGATCGGGCCGTCCACCGTGTCGCCGGTGCGCAGGCCGAATTTCCGGATCTGGCTCGGGCTGACATAAATGTCGTCGGGGCCGGGCAGGTAGTTCGAATCGGCCGAGCGCAGGAAGCCGAAGCCGTCCTGCAGCACCTCGACGACGCCGGCGCCGATGATTTCCACCTCGCGGGCCGCCAGCTGCTTGAGGATGGCGAACATGAGCTCCTGCTTGCGCATGGTGCTCGCATTCTCGACCTCGAGCTCTTCGGCGAAAGCAATGAGTTCGGTGGGCGTCTTGGATTTCAGGTCTTGAAGTTTGATTTCCCTCATCGGGGAACACTCTCGGGGTAAATTCGCGGGCAGATGGAGCTGTACGCGGAGGAGATCGGGGAAACGTTCGACAGGGCCGCTCAGTTCACGAGGGGTGACTTGAGAGAGAGCCCCGGGGGCCCCGTGCAGCGCACCTGTCTTTAGAGGAGGAGGATTCTTATTTAGCCTCATTCGGGCTGGGGCTCAAGAGGCTTTGAAGGATTGAATCCAAAAGGGTCATTCCGGGCCAGGCGGGCAAGGGGTTCGGAGCGGCGGCAGGATGGCACGCTGCGTTCCCTCTTCCTGAGGGAGAGGGCTGGGATGAGGAGTTACAGGTCCATCCGGAGACGACGCTGACCCCTCACCTGGACGTCCGGTCCGACCTATCCCCTTGGGAGAGGTCTTCCCGCGCCATCCTCGTCCTGGGATCCTGGATTCCGCTCTGCGGCGCCGGGATGACGCAATCCTGACGATGTCAGAACGGCTTCACGATCACCAGGATCACGATGCCGATCAGGAGAAGCGTCGGGACCTCGTTGAGGATGCGGTAATATTTCGCCGGCTTCGTGTTCTTGTCCGCGGCGAACTCCTTCAGCCGGCGCACATAGACCCCGTGCAGGCCGGACATGACGAGGACGAGCAGCACCTTGGCATGGAGCCAGCCGGAGCTGTACCAGCCGCCCTCCCAGACCAGATACAGGCCGAGCACCCAGGTCACCGCCATGGCCGGGTTGATGATGGCCTTGAGCAGGCGCCGCTCCATGATCTTGAAGGTCTCGGACTGGATCGAGCCCTTCGGCGCGTCGCAATGATAGACGAAGAGGCGCGGCAGATAGAGCATACCGGCCATCCACGCGATGACGGCGATCACGTGGAACGCCTTGAGCCAGAGATAGAGCATGGCGTTCAGGCTCCCCTTACGCGAGCGATCATCTGCGCGACATGCTCGACGGGCGTTTCCGGCAGGATGCCGTGCCCGAGATTGAAGATGTGCGGGCGTCCGCGCACCGTGCCGAGGATATGGTCGATGCCGTCGGTCAGGGCCGCTCCGCCGGCGATCAGCGCCAGGGGGTCGAGATTGCCCTGGGTCGCGACCGTGCCCGGCAGGGTCTTCAGCACGATGGCGGGATCGAGGGTCCAGTCGAGGGCGAGCGCATCGCCGATGCCGGCCGAGGCGAAGCGATGAAGGTTCGCGCCGCCGCCGCGGACGAAAACGATCACCTTCGCCTGGGGACGGGCCTCCTTAAGACCCTCCACCATGCGCCGGATCGGGTCCAGGGACAGCCGGTCGAAGAGAGCGGGCGGCAGGGCCGAGCCGAAGCTCTCGAAGATCTGCACCGCCTCGGCGCCCGCGTCGATCTGGCGGATGAGATAGGCCGTGGAGGCCCGCACCAGTTTGTCGATCAACCCGTCCATGAAGGCGGGATCGCGATAGGCGGTGAGCCGGGCCGGCGCCTGGTCGGGGGTGCCCTTGCCGGCGATCATGTAGCTCGCCACCGTCCAGGGCGCGCCGCAGAAGCCGAGAAGGGTCGTCTCCTTCGGCAGAGACTGCCTCAAACGGTCCAGGGTCTCGAAGACGGGTTCCAGGCGCTCCAGCGGCAGCTCCTCGGCAAGCCGCGAGAAATCCGCCTGGGAGGTCACCGGATCGAGCTTGGGGCCCTCGTTCTCGACGAAGCGAACCTCCTGGCCCAGGGCATGGGGAATGACAAGGATGTCGGAGAACAGGATCGAGGCGTCGAAGCCGAAGCGCCGGATCGGCTGAAGGGTCACTTCCTCGGCAAGCCTCGGATTGTAGCAGAGGTCGAGGAAGGAGCCCGCCTGCTTCCGGGTCTCCCGGTATTCCGGCAGATACCGGCCGGCTTGGCGCATGATCCAGATCGGAAGCGGCCAGACCGGTTCGCCGTTCAGCACGCGGAGGATCGCTTTGGTGGGACGCTCGTTCACAGGCCCTCTCTTAAAAATATAATCTTTGAATCTAAGAATCTGATGTTTCTCTTGGGCCGTGAATCGCAAAGCCGCAAGTCCGTCCACAAGCGGTCCACACGGCCTGTGCCGTTAACGGGTCATTAACGGATGGGGCGAGGGTGTCACAATCCTTTCCGAATTCTTAAATCTTAACAGCCCGTTAATGAAGATTAACCAGATCTGAATCGAATTCTCGGTGCCGATTCGTGCCGGATTCTCCCAAATCGGCATTCCAAGACTCGCACAACGACGAGCCCTGTTGATGGCTTCGGCCGAATCCCACAGGCCTCTCGGCTGGACCTCCGGACAAGGGCGTTTTATCCACACTGATCGACTCCTCGTGCATCGGACCCAAGAGTGGCTTTCACTGTTGGGATCGATCCGATGCTTTATTATCGAGACGCATCGTTTTCGCGGGAAATCCGATCCATTTTTCCGCACGATGCGTCATAGAGGGCCTCCACCGTGGGACGCAGCTATTTCCATCTTCATCTGGTGTCGGATTCGACCGGCGAAACGCTGATCACGGTCGCCCGCGCCGTGGTGGCGCAATACGAGGGCGTGGCCGCCATCGAGCATGTCTATCCGCTGGTACGCTCCAACACGCAGTTGGAGCGCGTGATCAGCGAGATCGAGACCGCGCCGGGCATCGTGCTCTACACCTTGGTGGAGCAGGATCTGGCCCACAGGCTCGAGGAGGTCTGCCGCAATACGGGCTCGCCGCACCTCTCCGTGCTGGAGCCGGTGCACGCCCTGCTCTCCTCCTATCTCGGCACCCATTCGACGGCCCGGCCCGGCGCGCAGCACATGCTGAACGCGGAGTATTTCAAGCGCATCGACGCGATGAACTTCACCCTCCTGCACGATGACGGGCACCTGCCGCACGATCTCGACGAGGCGGACGTGATCCTGGTCGGCGTGAGCCGGACCTCGAAGACGCCGACGGCCGTCTATCTCGCCAATCGTGGGTTGAAGACGGCGAATATTCCTCTCGTTCCGGGCGTGCCGCCGCCGTCGGTTCTTGAAACGGCCCGGAAGGCGCTCATCGTCGGCCTTGTGGCGACGCCGGAGCGGATCGTGCAGATCAGGCAGAACCGGCTGCTCAGCCTCAACGCCGACGACGACACCTCCTATGTGGACCGCGACGCCGTGGCGGAAGAACTGGCGGCCTCGCGGCGGCTGTTCGCGCGCAACGGCTGGCCGGTGATCGACGTGACCCGACGCTCCATCGAGGAGACGGCCGCGGCGATCATCGACCATTATCGCGACCATCGCCTGCGCTTCATCGCGGAATAGATCCATGCCGGTGCTCTGGACCCATGCGGAAAAACTGCTTCTTGCTTCGACGAGCGCGACGAGGCTCGCCCTGCTCGTGAGCGCGGGGCTTCCCGTCGAAACGCAGAATTCCGACATTGACGAGCGCGCCGTCGAAGAAGCGGCCGCTCATGAGGCGCTCGATCCGCCGGCGCTCGCCGGGAGGCTCGCGGCCGAAAAGGCGCTTGCCGTCAGCCGCCGCCATCCGGAACGGGTCGTGCTTGGAGCCGACCAGGTCCTCGAATGCGAAGGGGCAGTGTTCCACAAGCCTGCGGATCGCGATGCGGCGAGAGCCCATCTGGCGGCGCTGTCGGGCCGTCGGCACGCTCTCCATTCGGCCGGCGCCATCGCGGTCGGCGGGCAGGTGATTGAGCGCTTCGCCGCGAGCGCGCATCTCACCATGCGGCCTTTGACCGAGCAGGGGATCGACCTTTATCTCGCCCTGGCCGGGCCGGACGTGCTCAGAAGCGTCGGCGTTTACCAGCTCGAAGGGTTCGGCATTCATCTCTTCGAGACGGTCGAGGGAGACCATTCGACGATTCTGGGTCTCCCTCTCCTTCCGCTTCTCGCCTCCCTGCGCCGCCTCGGCAGCCTCGCCCTCTAAGGATTTGACGTCATGACGAAGGCCTTCGTCGTCGGCCATCCGATCAAGCATTCACGTTCGCCGCTGATCCACGGCTATTGGCTGAAGCAATACGGGCTCGAAGGCTCCTACGAGCGCATCGATGTGGCGCCTGTGAACTTCGGGGAATTTCTGAAAGGCTTCCGGTCCCAGGGCTTCGCCGGCGGCAACGTCACCATTCCGCACAAGGAGGCGGCTTTCCTGGGAGTCGAGCGCAGGACCGCGCAGGCGGAGCGCGTGGGAGCCGTGAACACCCTCTGGATCGAGGACGGCGTGCTCTGGGGCGACAACACGGATGTGCCCGGCTTCATGGCCAATCTCGACTCCACCTTGGGGACAGGCTGGGAACAGGATGTGGATACGGCCCTCGTGCTCGGCGCCGGTGGGGCGGCCCGTGCCGTGGTGGCGGGGGTCCAGGATCGGCCCCTGAAACGGATCGTCGTGGCGAACCGCACTCTGTCGAAGGCCGAGGATCTGGTGCGTGACCTCGGGTCCGGCAGTTCCGTCGCCTTGGCGGCCTGTGCCTTGGAGGCCATTCCGCAGGCAATCCCGCAGGCCCGGCTCATCGTCAACACCACGTCCCTCGGCATGCCGGGCCAGCCGCCACTGCCCGTCGATCTGTCCCGAGCGCCGCGCGACGCCATTGTCGCGGACATCGTCTATGTTCCGCTGGAAACCCCTCTCCTCGCGGCGGCCGCCGCGCAGGGTCTGAGAACCGTCGACGGACTGGGCATGCTGCTGCATCAGGCGGTGCCGGGCTTCCGGCGCTGGTTCGGCGTGACGCCGAAGGTGACACCGGAGCTTCGGGCGCTGATCCTGGCCGATATCGAGAGGCATCGATGACCTTCGTCCTCGGCCTCACCGGTTCCATCGGCATGGGAAAATCGGCCACGGCCGATCTTTTCCGCCGGCTCGGCGTGCCGGTTCACGATGCCGACGCCACCGTCCACAGGCTCTATCGCGGCCGCGCCGCCCCGCTGATCGAGAAAGCCTTTCCCGGCACCGTCGTGGACGAGGCCGTCGACCGGACGAAGCTGGGGGCGGTGGTGCTCGGCAATCCGGAGCGCATGAAGCAGCTCGAGGCGATCATCCACCCCCTGGTGCGGGACGAAGAGGAAAATTTTCTTGAGAGGGTCTCGGCTGTGTCGCCGGTCGCCGTCCTGGACATTCCCCTCCTGTTCGAAACGGGCGGCGAGGCGCGCTGCGACGCCGTTCTGGTGGTCACCGCGCCGGCTTTCGTCCAGCGCGACCGCGTCATGGCCCGCCCCGGCATGACGGACGAGAAATTTCGTGCCATCCTGGCCAAGCAGATGCCGGATGCCGACAAGCGGGCCCGGGCCCATTTTCTGGTCGATACCAGCCGCGGCTTTTCCTCCGCCGAGGCGCAGGTGCGATCGATCCTTGCCTGTCTCGCCGGTCGGCCCGGACGGCGTCACCGTTTTTGATGAAGAGTTTTCCTGATGTTGCGTGAAATCGTTCTCGATACCGAAACCACCGGCACCAGCCATGCCAATGGCGACCGGGTCATCGAAATCGGCTGCGTCGAGCTGCTCAACCACATCCCGACGGGCAAGAGCTATCACGTCTACATCAATCCGGAATGCCCGGTCTCGCCCGGCGCCTTCGCGGTCCACGGGCTCTCCGACGAATTCCTCAAAGACAAGCCGGTCTTCGCAGCCGTTGCGGACGAATTCGCCGAGTTCGTCCGCGATGCGCGGCTCGTCATCCACAACGCCGCCTTCGATATCGGCTTCCTCAATGCGGAATTCGCCCGCACCGGGCATGCGCCATTCAACCTGCCCGACGTGATCGACACCCTCTCGATGGCGCGGCGCAAGCATCCGGGCGCGGCGAACAACCTCGATGCCCTCTGCTCGCGATACGGAATCGACAATTCCAGGCGCACCAAGCACGGCGCGCTCCTCGACGCGGAAATCCTGGCCGAGGTCTATATCGAGCTGATCGGCGGCCGGCAGGTCGGCTTCGACCTTTCGCTCCAGCCCGCCGCGCGGTCGGCCGCTTCCCGCCAGGCCGCCGCGGCGGCGCGCGACGCCCGGCCCCGTACCTTGATCTCGCGCCTGACCGAGGCCGAGCGCGCGGCCCACGAAGCCTTCATCCAGCAGCTCGGGCCCAATGCCCTCTGGCGCGAATATCTCGGAGAGACCACGCCGGAGGCGTCCTAAGAATTCTAGCTCAGCCCTCATCCCGAGAGGCTGAAAACAAAAAAATCGGGCGAGACGGAAGCCGCCTCGCCCGATCCTGAAAAACGTCGGTGGTTCGAAGGCTTACGACAGCGTCGGACCGTTGCCGTTCTGCTGGGACTGCACCTCGGCGGCGCGCTGACGGTAGAGGGCCACGAAGTCGATCGGGTCGATGTAGAGGGGCGGGAAGCCGCCGTTGCGCACCGCATCGGCCACGATCTGACGGGCGAAGGGGAACAGCAGGCGCGGGCACTCGATCATCACCACCGGGTGCAGCTGCTCCTGCGGGATGTTCTGGATCCGGAACACGCCCGAATAGGTCAGCTCGAAGGCGAACAGCACGTCCTTGCCGCCGATCTTGGCATCGCCCTCGAGTGTCAGGTCGACCTCGAAATCGGCTTCCGCCAGCTGCTTGGCGTTCACGTTGACCTGCAGGTTGATCTGCGGGCCTTCCGACTGCTGCTGCAGGGAACGGGGGGCGTTGGGGTTCTCGAAGGAAAAGTCCTTGCAGTACTGCGCAAGGGCGTTGAGCGCGGGCGCTCCGTTGTTTGCCGGGTTCTCGGCCATGGGTTCATGCTCCCTGAGGGGTGTCTTCTCGGGCCCGGACGAAACACGTCGTCAGGCAAAGCGCCGGCTCGCTTCGGGCCATGGATCTTCGCGCTATCAGCTTCTCCCGCATGAGGCAAGATTTCAGCCGACTCATTCGCTTGTCGGGGGCAGAGGTGGATGTTACGACCTCAAGACCCCATATGCGAAGGATGACACCTTCGCCTCCTCCACACAACGCCCGGCGACAACCGGGCACGGGCAGGCTCACAACGGATCGACGATGCAGGATTCCTTCGACATCACGACCCTCATTTTCATCGTACTCGCTGTTTTCGTGATCTGGCGTCTGCGCTCCGTCCTGGGGCAGAAGACCGGCAACGAGCAACCGCCGTTCGACCCGATGTCGCGCCGGGATGCCCCCTTGCGCCCGGGCAATGCGCCGGCCGAGCCCGATCACAATGTGGTGCGTCTGCCCGGCACCAACGGAGCCCGTCCCGCGTCCGAAATTCCCCCGGCCGAGCGCTGGAAGGGCATCGCCGAGCCCGGCACGCCCACGGCCCAGGCCCTCGACGGCATCGCCCGCGTCGAGCCCGGCTTCGACGCGGGCGAATTCCTGGAGGGCGCCAAGTCGGCCTATGAGATGATCGTGACCGCCTTCGCCCAGGGCGACCGCAAGACCCTCAAGGATCTTCTCTCCCGCGACGTCTATGAAGGCTTCGAGAGGGCGATCACCGAGCGCGAGCGCCGTGGCGAGACGGTGGAGACCACTTTCGTGTCGATCGACAAGGCCGAGATGGCCGGCGCCGAGCTCCAGGGCAAGACGGCTCAGATCGTCGTGCGCTTCCTCTCCAAGCTCATCACGGCCACCCGCGACGCCTCCGGCACCGTGGTCGACGGCAGCCCCGAGACCGTGGCCGACGTCACCGACGTGTGGACCTTCGCCCGCACCCTCGGCAACCGCGATCCCAACTGGCAGCTCGTGGCGACCGAAGCGGGGCAATGAGGCATGCCGGGCGGGCTCTTCTCGCTTGCTCTCTCGCCTGGGCGGTGACCATGTCCACTGGCGCAGCATCGGCGCTGGCCGACCAGGCGCGCCTTGAGCCCCTGCCCTTCCAGGATCTTGCCGGCTGGGAGGCGGACGATCACGACGCCGCCTTCCGGGCCTTTCTGCGCTCCTGCCGGGCTCTCGAGGCGAGCGCCGCCGAGCTGCGCCCGGCCCAGGCGCCGCAAGCGGACCTCCTGGCCGTCTGCCGCGAGGCCCTGAAGACGCCCGATCTCGGCCGAGCCGAGGCGAGGCGCTTCTTCGAGACCCATTTTCAGCCTGTTGCCGTGACGCCGCGCTCCGGGGACGGCTTCCTCACCGGCTATTACGAGCCAGAATTCCAGGGCTCGCGCACGCCGGACGCCACCTATCGGGTCCCCCTGCTCGACCGGCCCGCCGATCTCGTCACGATCCCGCAGGGCGAAACCCTGCCCGGCCTCGACAAGGGCCTCCAGGCGGCCCGGCGCAGCAAGGACGGCTACGAGCCCTATCCCGACCGCGCCGCCATCGAGGAAGGGGCCTTGGGGACGCTCGCCCGGCCCATCGTTTATCTGCGCGAGCCGGGCGAGGCCTTCATCATCCATGTCCAGGGCTCGGCCCGCATCCGCCTCGACGACGGCTCGGTGATGCGCGTGGCCTATGCCGGACGCAACGGCCGGCCTTACACCTCCATCGGCCGGCTCCTGGTGCAGCGGGGCGAGATGGATCTGGAGACCATGACGCTGGAGAAGCTCATGGGCTGGCTCAAGAGCCATCCGGAACCGGCCAAGGCCCTGATGCGGCAGAACCAATCCTACATCTTCTTCCGCGAGGCGGGCGAGCTTGCGCCCGAGGACGGTCCCATCGGTGGCGCCGGCACTCCGCTCGTGCCCGGCCGCAGCCTCGCCGTCGACCGGTCCCTGTGGACCTACGGCCTGCCCGTCTGGCTCGACGGGCAATTGCCCCTGAGCCTCGGGGAGGCCGAGCCCCTGCGGCGGCTGATGATCGCCCAGGATACGGGCTCGGCCATCGTCGGCCCGGCACGAGGGGATTTCTTCTTCGGCAGCGGCGAGGAGGCGGGGCGGCGCGCCGGTCTGCTCCGGCATGCCGTGCGATTCGTGGTCCTGCAGCCCAAATCCCGTTCATGACCAAGAGAAGCCGCACCCGCCAGCTCAGCTCCGAGGAGAAGCGGCTCTGGTCCCATGTGGCCAGGCACGTGAAGCCCATGAAGGGTAAGCGCCTCCCGGTCGAGCCGGAACCCGAGGCCAAGCCCGCCACGGCTCCCGTTCCTCAGGTTGTCGCGGCCTCCCCCGTCCTGCCCTCGCTCCCGCCTCCCGTGAAACCCGCCCTGCCCCCGCTTGCTCCGGTGGAGCGCAAGACCCTTCAGGCCCTGCGCCGGGGCCGCAAGGAAGTCGACAGCGTCATCGACCTGCATGGGATGCGCCAGGAAGAGGCGCATTTCGCCCTTCTGCGTTTCCTGCATCGGGCGCAGGGCTCCGGCTATGGTCTCGTCCTCGTGATCACCGGCAAGGGCGGCGCGGCCGTTGCCGGGGGCCTGTTCGACGAGCGAGGAGTGCTGCGCCGCATGGTGCCCCATTGGCTGCGCCTGCCCGACCTGCGCCACGTGGTGATCGGCTTCGAGGAGGCCTCTCCCCAGCACGGTGGATCCGGTGCACTCTATGTCAGGCTCCGCCGGCGGCGGGGCGCGGGATAACGACATGACTCCCTTCGGTGAACGGGTGCGGCAGCTGCGCCGGGAACGCGGGCGGATGTTGAAGGACATGGCCTCCCATCTCGGCGTGTCGAGCGCCTATCTCTCGGCCCTCGAGCGCGGCGAGCGCGGCAAGCCAACCTGGGCCCTCATCCAGGGCGTCCTGCAATATTTCCACATCATCTGGGACGAGGCCGACGAGCTGACGCGCCTCGCCGATCTCTCCGACCCCAAGGTGAAGATCGACACGGCGGGCGGCGACCCCAAGGCGACCCTGCTGGCCAACCGCCTCGCCCGCGAGATCCAGTCCCTGTCCGAAAGCGAGCTCGAGGAGATGCTGGCGGTTCTCGACAGGGCCCAGACCCGGGAGAGGCGTTTGCCCGTGCCCATCCAGGCGGTGCAGGACACGGTCTGAGAAGACGCGAGCCTTGACCGACGGGGCAGTGGATGCGAAAGCGCCCCGTCATTTCATAACCCCGGTGGCTCATGTCCCAGACCCGCATCGACGTCCTCACCCTCGGCAACGCCATCGTTGACGTGCTCGCCCATACGGACGAGGCCTTCCTGCTCCAGAAGAAGGTGCACAAGGGCGCTATGCAGCTCATCGACGAGGCGCGCGCCGAGGAGCTGTACACCGACATGGGTCCGGCGGTGATCGTGTCGGGCGGCTCGGGCGCCAACACGGCGGCGGGCGCGGCCTCCTTCGGCGTGAAGGCCGGTTTCATCGGCAAGGTGAAGAACGACGAGACCGGCAAGCTCTTCGCCCACGATCTGAGGGCCATCGACGTCCACTACGACGTGAATCCCGCCGAGGACGGTCCCGCCACGGCGCGCAGCTTCATCCTGGTGACGCCGGACGGCGAGCGCACCATGAACACCTATCTAGGCGCGTGCCAGAACCTAACGCCCGACGACGTGAATCCGGAGACGGTGCGGGCTTCCAGCATCGTCTATCTCGAAGGCTATCTCTGGGATCCGCCGGCCGCCAAGGAGGCCTTCCGCAAGGCGGTGAAGATCGCCCACGAGGCCGGCAACAAGGTGGCGCTCACCCTGTCCGACGCCTTCTGCGTCGACCGCTACCGCGACGAGTTCTTAGGACTCATGCGCGACGGCAGCCTCGACATCCTCTTCGCCAACATCCACGAGCTGCAGAGCCTCTACGGCACCTCGGACGCCGATACCGCCCTGGCGGCGCTCCGTGAGGAGAACGTGCTCGGCGCCATCACCCGTTCGGCGGAGGGGGCCCTGATCGTGACCCGCGGCGAGACCAAGGCCGTCCCGGCTTTCCCGGTCGAGCGCGTCGTCGACACCACGGGCGCGGGCGACCTCTTCGCTTCGGGCTTCCTCGCAGGCCTCGTGAACAATCTCGACCTCGTCGATTGCGCCCGCCTCGGCGGCCTCGCCGCCGCCGAGATCATCAGCCACCTGGGCGCCCGCCCGCAGGCGAACCTGCGCGAGCTGGCGCAGCAGGAAGGGCTGCTGGGGTAAGTTCAGATCCGGTGCTCTTCTTCCCCGTCCCAGAAGGGGAAGAAGAGCCGTAGCCCGTCCGATCCCGGGTTCCGCCGCGCGGTCCGGGGAGGGCGGCAGGGCGACCGGGGTCTTGAGCCAAACCGCCGCTATTCTCTTGCACGCGTAAAAGGCTTAAAACGGCGTCCACCCTCCACCGCCCGATTGCAAGCAGACAGGCCGAACTCGTGAAAAAAGTCTTCGTCAAATCCTATGGCTGCCAGATGAACGTCTACGATGCCGAGCGCATGGCGGACATGCTGGCGACGGAAGGCTATTCTGAGACCAAGGCCATGGAGGAGGCGGATCTCGTCATCCTCAACACCTGCCACATCCGCGAGAAGGCCGCCGAGAAGGTCTATTCCGAGCTCGGACGGGTGCGCGAGCTCAAGAAGGAGCGCGAGGCGTCGGGCCAGGAGACGAAGGTCGTGGTCGCCGGCTGCGTCGCCCAGGCCGAGGGCAAGGAGATCCTGCGCCGGGCGCCCGCCGTCGACGTGGTGGTCGGCCCGCAGAATTATCACAACCTGCCCGCACTCCTGAACAAGTCGCGTTCCGAGCGGGTCGTCGACACGGAATTCCCGATCGAGGACAAGTTCGACCACCTGCCAGCCCCGAGCAAGGCCAGGACCCGGAGCCGCGGCGTGTCGGCCTTCCTCACCATCCAGGAAGGCTGCGACAAGTTCTGCACCTTCTGCGTGGTGCCCTATACGAGGGGCGCGGAAGTCTCGCGCCCGGTCGCCAAGATCCTCGACGAGGCGCTGCGCCTGGCCGATGCGGGCGTTCGCGAGCTGACGCTGATCGGCCAGAACGTGAATGCCTATCATGGCGAGGGGCCGGACGGCTCCGTCTGGTCGCTGGGCCGCCTGCTCCACCGACTCGCCGAGGTGCCCGGCATCGCCCGGCTCCGCTACACAACCAGCCATCCGCGCGACATGGACGACGAGCTGATCGCCGCCCATCGGGACCTGCCTGCCGTGATGCCCTATCTGCACCTGCCGGTGCAATCCGGGTCCGACCGGATTCTCGACGTGATGAACCGCAAGCATACGGGCGACGAGTATCGCCGCCTGATCGAGCGCATCCGCAAGGCCCAGCCGCGTCTCGCCCTCTCGTCCGACTTCATCGTCGGCTTCCCGGGCGAGACGGATGCGGAGTTCGAGGAGACCATGCGGCTCGTGGCCGATGTGGGCTTTGCCAGCTCCTTCTCGTTCAAGTACAGCCCCCGCCCCGGCACGCCGGCGGCCGAGATCGACGCCCAGGTGCCCGAGCCCGTGAAGGCCGAGCGTCTGGCCCGGCTTCAGAATTTGCTGGAAATCCAGCGGCAGGCCTTCAATCACGGAACCGTGGGGCAGACCCTCGACGTTCTCTTGGAGAAGCCGGGTCGTCATCCGGGCCAGATGGCAGGCAAGTCGCCCTATCTGCAGGCCGTGCAGATCGAGACCGATCGCCATGCCGTCGGCGAGATCGTGACGGTGCGGATCACGCAGGCCGGTTCCAACAGCCTGTTCGGGGAATGGGTCGGGCCGGGCAGCCAGGTGGCGGCCTAGTCTCCAGCCCCGCGAGACCCCATATCCGTTGGCCGCACGTCTTGCGGCCGACATTCAGAGGAGAGGCATTTGAGCCCAGCGGACAACGCGACCGCACGAGCCCAAAAGGGACGGAACGCCAACAGCTTGCACCCCGGCGTCGTGGAAGAGGCGGAGATCATTCTCACCTTCGACGACAACCGCCTCGCCAGCCTCGTCTTCGGACAATACGACCAGAACCTCGCCCATCTGGAGCGGCGCCTGAACGTGACCGCCATCGCCAACGGCAACCGGGTCACCGTCAAGGGAACGCCCGAGGGCTCCGAGCTGGCGCGCCGGGTTCTGGAAGGGCTCTATGAGCGCGCCCGGCAGGGTGGAGCACTCGGACCGGGCGACGTGGACGGCGCCATCGAGGAGAGCACCCTGCAGGGCAGCCTCTTCCCGGCCGCCGAGGAGCAGCCGGCCTCGGGTCTTACGGCCTTCGACCAGATCTCCACCCGCAGGCGCGGGCCTGTCCGGGCCCGCAACGCTTCGCAGAACACCTATATCAAGGCGCTCAAGACCAACGAACTCGTCTTCGCCGAGGGCCCGGCCGGCACCGGCAAGACCTGGCTTGCGGTGGGCTATGCCGTGTCTCTCCTGGAACAGGGCCAGGTGGACCGTCTGATCATCTCCCGCCCGGCCGTGGAAGCGGGCGAGCGCCTCGGCTTCCTGCCGGGCGACATGCGCGAGAAGGTCGATCCGTATCTGCGCCCGATTTACGACGCGCTCTACGATTTCATGGAAGCGCGCCATGTGGATCGCGGCCTGCAGACCGGCATGATCGAAATCGCTCCTCTCGCCTTCATGCGCGGGCGCACGCTCACCAACGCCTTGGTGCTGCTCGACGAGGCGCAGAACACCACGTCGATGCAGATGAAGATGTTCCTGACCCGGCTCGGCGAAGGCTCGCGGATGATCATCACCGGCGACCCGACGCAGATCGACCTGCCGCCGGGCCAGAAATCCGGCCTGGTCGAGGCGGTGCGCATCCTGCACGGCGTCGAGGGCATCGCCCGCGTCACCTTCAAGGAGGCCGACGTGGTGCGCCACGATCTCGTACGCCGCATCGTGACCGCCTACGACAAGGCCGCCCGCGAGGCGCCGCCTCAACAGGATCAACCCCGTTACGACCGGGACCGCAGACCGTGATCACGCTCGACATCATGATCGAGGCGGGCGATTGGGATCGCCTCGAGGACGCAGAGGCCCTGGCGCAGAAGGCGGCCGAGGCCGCCCTGTCCGTCACCTATGAGGCGGATGGCGCTTTCGAGGCGAGCGTCATGCTCACCGACGATGCCCAGATCCGGGAGTTGAACCGGACCTGGCGGGGCAAGGACAAGCCCACCAACGTGCTGTCTTTCCCGGCCCCCGAGCAGCCGGGCGCAAACGGCCCTCGCCATTTGGGCGACATTGCTTTAGCTTACGAAACGCTGGTGCGCGAATCCGAGGAGGAATCCAAGGAGCTCTCGCATCATTTTGCCCATTTGATCGTCCATGGAGTCCTGCACCTCCTCGGCTACGACCACGAGGTCGAGTCGGAGGCGGAAATCATGGAAGGTCTTGAGGTAAAGGCGCTCGCCACCCTTGGCATCGCCGATCCCTATCGCGATATGGCAGCATGAACGGCTGACAACCCAAAGCAATGAACGAAGATCGAAGTCGTAGCGACCGACCTGTCCGAACACCGACCGAGACAGACGACACACGCGACCACTGGTACGACCGGGTTTTGACCCGTCTCGGCCTGAAACCCCGTGAATCCATCCGTCACGATCTTGAGGATGTCCTCGCCGAAACCGTCGAGGACACGGATTTCTCGCCCCAGGAACGGGCGATGCTCAAGAACGTGCTCTCCTTCCACCGGATCCGGGTGGAGGATGTGATGGTTCCCCGCGCCGACATCGTGGCGGTGGCGGCCGACACCAATCTGGGCGAGCTCCTGAGCCTGTTCCGCACGGCCGGCCATTCCCGCCTGCCGGTCTATGGCGAGACCCTGGACGATCCCAAGGGCATGGTCCACATCCGCGACTTCCTCGATTTCATCGCCATGCGGGCGGACGGCGGCACCCCGGAATCCGGCTCCGCCGACGAGGCGGCCCTGCCGAGCCTCGGGCAGATCGACCTGTCGATGGCGCTCTCCTCCGCCAATATCCTGCGTCCGGTCCTGTTCGTGCCGCGCTCCATGCCGGCCATCGACCTGCTGGTGCGCATGCAGGCGACGCGTACGCACATGGCCCTGGTCATCGACGAGTACGGCGGCACCGACGGCCTCGTGTCCATCGAGGACCTGGTCGAGATGGTGGTGGGCGACATCGAGGACGAGCACGACGAGGATGCGACCCTCACCATCGTGCCGGCCGCCGACGGTACCTTCATCGCCGACGCCCGCGCGAGCCTCGACGAGGTCAAGGACGTGCTGGGCCTCGACCTGACCGACGAGGAAGGCGCCGAGGACATCGACACCATCGGCGGCTTCATCGTGACGCTTGCCGGCCGTGTCCCGTCCCGCAGCGAGGTGATCGAGGGACCGTCGGGCCTGGAATTCGAGGTTCTCGATGCCGACCCGCGGCGTGTGAAGCGGCTGCGCGTTCATCGCCGGACCTTCGCGCCCGAGGCGGAGGCCGGAGACAACCAGGCGAACGCCCCGCGCCCCGAAAGCGCTGCCGCGGAATGATGCGCCTGGCCGATCGCGCCATCCTCGTCAGGGGATGGCGCCGGTGGCTCACGGCCTTTGCGGCCGGGGCCGTCGGTGCCCTGGCCATGCCACCCTTCGGCATTCTGCCGGCGCTCGTTCTCTCCCTCGTGCCGGCCGTCTGGCTCCTGGACGGCACCGTCAAGGACGGCCCTTCCCGCTGGGCGCCCTTCAGATCCGCCGCCCTCCTCGGCTGGTTCTGGGGCTTCGGTTACTTCGTCGCCGGATTGTGGTGGCTCGGTGCGGCCTTTCTCGTGGAGGCCGACCAATTCGCCTGGGCCATGCCCTTCGGGGTCCTGGGCCTTCCTGCCCTGCTCGCTTTCTTTTCCGCCTTCGGCTTTGCGCTCTCGCGCCTGCTCTGGCTTCCCGACGCCTGGCGCATCCTCGCCCTCGCCTTCGGCCTGACGGTGAGCGAATGGCTGCGCGGCCATCTCTTCACCGGCTTTCCCTGGAACAATCCCGGGATGGCGCTTGGTCAGAACCTCTGGCTCATGCAATCCGCCTCGTTGGTGGGCCTCTACGGCTTGACCTTCCTGAGCGTTGCCATCTGCGCCGCGCCCGCCGTCCGGCTCACCGGGCGGACGATGCGCGCCCGCTGGACGGCTCCGGGCCTCGCGGCGGCTCTGCTTCTCGGTCTGGCGGCCTTCGGTGCGTGGCGTGTCCCGTCGGAGGCTTCGGCAACGGTCGAGAATGTACGCCTGCGCATCATGCAGCCCAATCTGCCGCAGGATGCCAAGTTCAACCCGCGCAACCGGGACGCCATCATGCGGCGCTACCTGACCCTGAGCGCGAGCCCAGGCCGGGACGGGAATGCCGCCGCCCCGACCCACATCGTCTGGCCGGAATCGGCCTTTCCGTTCCTGCTGCATCGCGATCCCGCCTCCCTGGCGCAGATCGCCGCCCTGCTCGGGCCGGGCTCGACCCTGATCACGGGCGCCGCCCGCATGGACGATCCTCTGCCCGGCGAAGCCGTGGGCAAATTCTACAATGCCATTCAGGTGATCGACGAAAAGGGCACGATCCTCGGCGCCTACGACAAGGTCCATTTGGTGCCCTTCGGCGAATATGTGCCCAAATTTCTCGATACCTTGATCAGGGCCGCGGGTTTGCGCCAGTTCGTGCACATTCCCGGCGGCTTCGAGCCGAGCGAGAAACGCGCGATGCTGTCCATTCCGGGCCTTCCGCCGGTTGCCGCGACGATCTGCTACGAGGCGATCTTTCCGGGAGAGATCGTCGCGGAGGGACCCCGGCCTAATCTGATCTTGAACGTGACCAACGATGCCTGGTTCGGTCGGACCCCGGGCCCCTATCAGCATTTCGCCCAAGCTCGCCTGCGAGCGGTCGAGGAGGGCCTCCCGCTAGTGCGGGCGGCCAACACTGGAATCTCAGCTATAATCGACCCGTTCGGTCGGATAGTCGACAAACTTCCATTGGGGGTTGAAGGTGTCCTCGACACCTCTCTCCCGGTTGCCGAAGCCCCGACTCTTTATGAAAATTGGGGCAGGTTTTCTTTGACGGCCACGCTTGCGATCTGCTTAATCCTCTTGATGGCACGTCGCAGGCGCCAAATATCCCTAAAGTAAGTAAATATGCCTCGTCAGTGCGTCGTAATCGGCAAGGGGACAGGCCAAAATGAAGAAATCGACGGGGACTATCGATAAGGAAATCGGAAGCCGGGTGCGTATGCGCCGCGTTTCAATTGGGATGAGCCAAGAAAAACTGGGCGATATGCTTGGCCTGACGTTTCAGCAAGTCCAGAAATACGAAAAGGGCATGAACCGGATCAGTGTTGCCCGCCTCGTCGACATCGCCAAGATCCTCAACGTCGAGATCGATTTCTTCTTCGACGGCATCAGAAGCGGCAAGTCCGACCCGGGCTTTTCCGAGGACAGCACCCCGACCTATGTGGCTGACATGATGTCGACCCCGGAAGGACTGCATCTCGTCCGGACCTTTGCGAGCATCAAGAGCCCGAAGGTCCGCAAGAGCATCGTCCAGCTCGTCAATGCCCTCGCGTCTCAAGAAGAAGCAGAGCGTTCGTCATAAAGAACACGTTCGCTTGACCTTTCACACGGCCTACGGCATGAGCATATTTGAAGCCTGCGGCCGACCGCGGGCACCAGATTTTATTGCCTCAAGGAATTCCATCGTGCGGCGTTCTAGCTATCTTTTCACGAGCGAGTCGGTTTCAGAAGGTCATCCGGACAAGGTCTGCGACCGGATTTCCGACGCCGTCGTCGATGCCTATCTGGCGGCCGAGCCGGAAGCCCGCGTGGCCTGCGAGACGCTCGCCACCACCAACCGCGTCGTCATCGCCGGCGAGGTGCGCGGGCCCGAGTCCATCACCAAGGACAAGGTGATCGAACTCGCTCGCGACGCCATCAAGGACATCGGCTACGAGCAGGAAGGCTTTCACTGGAAGACCGCCGACGTCGCGGTCTATCTCCACGCCCAGTCGGCGCATATCGCCCAGGGCGTCGATGCAGCCGGCAACAAGGACGAGGGCGCCGGCGACCAGGGCATCATGTTCGGTTATGCCTGCACCGAGACGCCCGACCTCATGCCGGCGCCGATCTACTACGCCCACAAGATCCTCGAGAACCTGACCGCCGCCCGCAAGGGCAAGGTCGGCGACGCAGCCAAGCTCGGCCCGGACGCCAAGAGCCAGGTCACGCTGCGCTACGAGAACGACAAGCCCGTCGCGGCGACCCAGATCGTCCTGTCCACCCAACATCTGGACGAGAACCTCTCCTCCGATGACGTGCGCGCCATCGTCGAGCCCTATATCCGCCAGACCCTGCCCGAGGGCTGGATCTCGGCCCAGACCATCTGGCACGTGAACCCCACCGGCAAGTTCGTGATCGGCGGTCCGGACGGCGATTGCGGTCTCACCGGGCGCAAGATCATCGTGGACACCTATGGCGGCGCGGCGCCCCATGGCGGCGGCGCCTTCTCGGGCAAGGATCCGACCAAGGTGGATCGCTCGGCCGCCTATGCGGCGCGCTACCTGGCCAAGAACGTGGTGGCGGCCGGTCTCGCCGACCGTTGCACCCTGCAGCTCTCCTACGCCATCGGCGTGGCCAAGCCCCTGTCGATCTACGTGGATCTCCACGACACCGGCAAGGTCGACGAGGGCAAGCTTGAGGCCGTCCTCATGGACGCCATGGACCTTTCCCCGCGTGGCATCCGCACGCATCTCGGCCTCAACCGGCCGATCTATGCCCGCACTTCGGCCTACGGTCATTTCGGCCGCAAGCCGGATGCCGATGGCGGCTTCTCCTGGGAGCGCACGGACCTCGCCGAGCGCCTCAAGGCGGCGTTCCGCTAAGATTGAACGGGGCCGAGCGGCTATCGTCCGGCCACAATAAGCCTTCACCCGAGAGAGCCGGTTCCCCGGAAGGAGGACCGGCTCTCATTGCATGAGCCGGCAGCGATGGGCCGATCGTCAGGAATTTCAGGAGCATCTGTCCCATGAGCGAAGCATCGGAACGGGCGGGCGCGTTCTTCGGGCGCCGCAAAGGCAAGAAGCTTCGCTCGGGCCAGGACGAGCTGGTCCAGAACCTGCTGCCGGCGATCCGCGTGGTTCCGGGAAGCGCGCCCAACGGCCAGTTTCCCCATCCGCAGGCCCGGGAAACCTGGCTCGAGATCGGTTTCGGCGGCGGCGAGCATCTCGCCGCCCAGGCGAGGGTGCATCGCGACGTCAACTTCATTGGCTGCGAGCCCTTCGTGAACGGCATGGCGAAGCTTCTCGCCGTCATCGAGCAGGAGCGGCTCGACAATGTCCGCGTCTGGGACGACGACGTCACGGACCTCCTGCCGACTCTGCCCGATGCCTGCTTCGACCGGGTCTACATCCTCTATCCCGATCCGTGGCCCAAGCGCCGCCAGCGCAAGCGCCGCCTCGTCTCGGACGAGACCCTCGAAGTTCTCGCCCGCGTCATGAAACCGGGCGCCGAGCTGCGCTTTGCCAGCGACATCGACGATTACATCGGCTGGGTCCTGGCCCGGACCCTACGCTCTCCGCATTTCCGCTGGACCGCTACCCGGGCCGACGACTGGCGCAAACCCTATGAGGGCTGGCCCGGCACGCGCTACGAGGCCAAGGCGATTCGGGAGGGCAGGGTGCCGAGCTATCTCACGTTCGAGCGGGTGTGAGGCGGCCCTCACATCGTTGCTACAGGCACGCGATCGTCGCTCACCACCCGGCCGTCGACGAGATGAATGAGCCGGTCCACACGGGCAGCGATCTCCATGTCATGGGTGACGGCGATGACCGTCTTTCCGTGCTTGCGAACGAGATCGCGCAGGATAGCGAAAACCTGCTCCGAGTTCTTGCTGTCGAGGCTGCCGGTCGGTTCATCGGCCAGAACCACCTGAGGATCGTTGGCAAGAGCGCGGGCCACCGCCACGCGCTGACGCTGACCGCCGGACAGCTGGTCCGGCCGCTTGTCGAGATGGCCTGCAAGGCCGAGATCCTCCAGCAGGCTCGCGGCTCGATTGTGCATCTCTGTCGATGACAGCCGCCCCGCCTTGCGCATGGGCAGCTCCACATTCCGCAGGATCGTGAACTCCGGCAGCAGGAAGTGGAACTGGAACACGAAGCCGAGCATCTCGAGCCTGAGCCGGGCCAGAGCGTCATCGTCCATGACGGATGTATCCTGCCCGCCGATCCTCAGGGTTCCGCTCGTCGGGCGATCCAGCAGGCCCAGCAGATACAGAAGGGAGGACTTGCCGGAGCCGGACGGTCCGGTAATCGCAATGAACTCCTTCTCCCCAACCCCCATCGACACGTCGCGCACCAGGGTCACGGGCACGATCGCGGGCAGGATCCGGGTGAGGTGATCGGCTTCGATGAGAAGCGTCATGTGGCTCCCCGAATGATGTCGACGGGATTGAGCCGTGCCGCCTGGCGGGCCGGCAGATAACCCACGACGCCTGCGGAAATGAGAGCGAACGCCGAGGCGATCACGTAGTGCCACGGGCTCCAGAAGAGAGGCAGCCGTGTCATTTCGTGTCCGACGCCCGCGCCCGAAAGCTTGAATTCTACCTGCGACAGGGCAAAGCACAGCAGGAAGCCGACGACCCAGCCGACCGCCGATCCGGCGAAGCCGAGGGCCAAGCCCTCGATCAGAAACAGCCGCCGCATGTTGCCTTGCGTGAAGCCGAGGGATTTCAGGATCGCGATGTCGCGGGCCTTCTCGTGGGTGATGGTGGAGATGATGTTGAAGATCCCGAAGCCCGCGACCAGGAGAATTGCGCCCACCACCGTGTACATCACCACGTTGCGCACCACCAAAGCCTCGAGGAGCGACTCGTTCGCCTCCTGCCAGGGCACCGCCTTGTAGCCGAGCTCGGCCTCCGCCTGGCGGGCCACCCGCGGCGCCGCATTCGGGTCGTCCAAGCGCAGCCGGATATCGTTGATGGCATTGGGACGCTCGCTCAGAATCTGTGCGTTCTTGAGCAGCACGTATGTCTCGCCTTCATCGCGCGCGTTGGTGCCGGTATGGAACTGCCCGACGATCCGGAAGCCTCGCGATTGCCCGGTCGGTGCAACGACCTGGATCGTGGTTCCCGTCGAGGCGCCGAGCCTCTGCGCGAGCCGGTCCCCGACGACGATGTTGTTACCGCCGGCCCTGAGCGCCTCGAACCCGCCCTCGAGGAAATCGCCGGCCACGGACGAGACCTGAGCCTCGACCTCCGGCTCGATCCCGATCACGGTCACACCCACATCGCGACCGGCATAACGCACCACCCCCTGCGTCCGCAGGCTCTGGGCTATCCGGCCCGGCACCCAAGCCCGCAAGGAGGCCGTGGCGGCAGCGGGATTGAGGATGCCGCGCCGGTCTTCTTTCGGGCGCAGGCCCTCGAACTGCGCAGCGGCGAACAGATCTTCCGCGGGTTGCCGGCGCGGCGCGCGATGCTCGTCGGTGATCTGGACGTGAGGCATGGTGTCCACGAGCTGGGCAATGAAATCCTTCTCCGTGCCCTGCATCAGCGCCGCCATGGCAATGGAGAAGCCCACCCCGAGGGCGACCCCGAGGATCGCCACCACAGTCTGCCGGCCTCGTCCGGCGATATGGGTCAGGGCGAGTTCCAGGATGAGACGCATATCATCCTCGCTTTTCCACGACCTTCGTCCCGTCGGTCAGAGCGTCCGGGTAAGGCGCGATCACCCGGTCCGAATCGGCAAGCCCCGTCTGGATCTGCGTGTTGCTGGCGCCGCGGATCCCGATCTTAACGTCCCGCTTCCGGGCCACATCCCCGTCCAGCACGAAAAGAGAGCCGCCGCGAAGGGCATTCGTGGGGACGAGAAGCGCTCCGGACGAGACCCGCACGATCACGTTCACCTCCACCGTCATCCCGATGCGCAGGGGTGTATCGTCGGGCAGGGCCAGGTGGACCCGGTAGGTTTTGGCCACCGGATCGCCCTTTGGCGTGATCGAGTCGACCTTCGCCTCGAGAACCTGATCGGGAAAGGCATCCGCCTTGATGACCGCCCGTTGACCGACAGCGACGCGGGGGATGTCCTCTTCGTTCACGTCGGCCTCGATCTGCAGGGGCTTGGGCTCGCCGACCCAGAACAGCACCGTCCCGGGTTCCGCCACCTCCCCGACCTCGCCATCCTGACGAAGGACGACCCCGCTCATGGGCGCCCGCAGGACGTAGGATTCGAGCCGGGTCTCCTGACCGGCAATGAGGGCTTGGACCTGGCCGAGTTCGCTGCGGGCCCGGTCGAGGGCCTGATCGCTAGCGACCTTCCGCTCCACCAGAGCGGCGATGCGGTCGTAATCCGCGGCGGTCAGCTTCTGTCGCGCCTTCAGTTCTGCGAGCGTGGCTTCCGGCTGACGGCTGTCGAGGCGCGCGAGCACGGCTCCCCGTTCGACCGATTCGCCCTCGCAATTGCAAAGCTCGACGATCCTCTCCCGCAGGAGAGGCGCCACCTTGGCCCAGGTGCGTGGCTCCACGACGCCTGTGGCATAGACGATCTCGGCCGCGTCTCCGCGTTTCGGAGGAACGACGACCACCTCCGGCGGCCGGCTGAAATACCAATAGGCTGCTCCGGCCGCCAGCAACGGAATCCCGAGGAAAAGAAGTCGGGAAGTCTTCAAGACATCGTCCTCCGAAGGAGGTCTTGGCTACCATAGCGCAGGACGAACGGCGACTGCGTAGCTTTCCGGAGGTATCGGTGTCGCGGCGGTTTCAGGCAATACTCACGGGACCCTTGCTTTTTTTGACTTGAATCGGTATATCTCCCCTGTCAGCTCTGGTTGCAGCGTCAAGCTGCTGGTCGAGAGTGGGCCCCCCGGGGTCCGCTCTTTTTTATTGCTTGGACGCCGGAGCGTGCGGAGAGCCATGACAAACGAACGCGACAAGCGACTGATTACGGAAAGCGGCGTCGCCGCCCGAGTGGCGGCCATTGTCGAGCCTGTGATCGAGGATCTGGGCTTCAATCTCGTGCGGGTGCGGGTCACCGGCGCGAACGGATGCACCGTGCAGATCATGGCCGAAAGGCCGGACGGCACCATGTCGGTATCGGATTGCGAGACCGTGAGCCGCGCGATTTCGCCGGTTCTCGACCTTGAGGATCCCATCGCCACGGCCTATCACCTGGAAATCTCCTCGCCGGGGATCGACCGGCCGCTCGTGCGCGTCAGCGATTTCGAGCGCTGGGGCGGGTACGATGCGAAGGTGGAAATGGCCGCGCCGGTGGAAGGCCGCAAGCGTTTCCGGGGTCTCCTGCGGGGCGTCGAGGACGGCATGCTCGTGATCGAGTTGCCTGACGTTAAGGAAGGTCTCGAGCCCATCGCCCGCGTTCCCCTGACGGATATCGGCGAGGCGCACCTCGTTCTGACCGACGAACTGATCCGTGAATCGCTGCGCCGCGGAACGGCGCCGACCACGGACGATCTGGATGAAGACACGGATGTGGTCGATGCGCCCGACGAGCCGCAGGACCCGACCGATCAGAAGAAACCGAACTAAGGAGCGACCACGATGGCTATCAGTGCCAACAGGCTGGAACTCTTGCAGATCGCCGATGCGGTCGCGCGCGAAAAGGTGATCGACAAGCAGATCGTGCTCGACGCCATGGCGGACGCGATCGCCAAGGCGGCCCGGTCCCGCTACGGTGCCGAAACCGACATCCATGCAGAGATCAATTCGAAGACCGGCGAGCTGCGTCTGGCCCGCCACCTGCTCGTGGTCAACGACGGCGCCGTGGAGAACGATTCCCGCGAGATCGCCCTCGCCGAGGCCCGCACCCGCCACAATCCGGCAGCCCAGGTGGGCGACGTGATCGCCGACACCCTGCCGCCCTTCGATTTCGGCCGCATCGCGGCCCAGTCGGCCAAGCAGGTGATCGTCCAGAAGGTGCGCGACGCCGAGCGCGACCGGCAGTACCAGGAATACAAGGACCGGATCGGCGAGGTCGTGAACGGCGCGGTCAAGCGCGTCGAATACGGCAACGTGATCGTCGACCTCGGCCGGGGCGAGGCCATCATCCGCCGCGACGAGCTCATCCCCCGCGAGACCTTCCGCCCGGGCGACCGCATCCGCGCCTATCTCTTCGACGTGCGCCGCGAGGCCCGCGGGCCGCAGATCTTCCTGTCGCGCACCCACCCGCAGTTCATGGCGAAGCTCTTCGCCTCGGAAGTGCCGGAGATCTACGACGGGATCGTGTCCGTGCAGGCCGTCGCCCGCGACCCGGGCTCCCGCGCCAAGATCGCCGTGACCTCGCGCGATTCCTCCATCGACCCGGTCGGCGCCTGCGTCGGCATGCGCGGCTCCCGCGTTCAGGCGGTGGTCGGCGAATTGCAGGGCGAGAAGATCGACATCATTCCCTGGTCGCCCGATCAGGCGACCTTCATCGTCAACGCCCTGCAGCCGGCCGAGGTGGTCAAGGTGGTGCTGGACGAGGAGGCCGACCGCATCGAGGTGGTGGTGCCCGACGACCAGCTCTCGCTCGCCATCGGCCGCCGCGGCCAGAACGTGCGTCTGGCCTCGCAGCTCACCGGCTGGGACATCGACATCCTGACCGAGGCCGAGGAATCCGAGCGCCGCCAGAAGGAATTCGCCGAGCGCACCGAGCTGTTCATGAACGCCCTCGACGTGGACGAGGTGGTGGGCCAGCTCCTGGCGTCGGAAGGCTTCCGCTCCGTCGAAGAGATCGCCTATGTGGACGCGGGCGAAGTGGCCTCCATCGAGGGCTTCGACGAGGACACCGCGGCCGAGATCCAGAGCCGCGCCCAGGAATATCTCGCCCGCATCGAGGCCGAGAACGAGGGACGCCGCAAGGAACTCGGCGTCGCCGACGACCTGAAGGAGATCGACGGCGTCACGACCGCCATGCTGGTGGCCTTCGGCGAGAACGACATCAAGTCCGTCGAGGACCTGGCCGGCTGCGCCACCGACGATCTCGTCGGCTGGACCGAGGGCAGGGGGGCCGACGCGACCCGCTACAAGGGCGCGCTCGACGGCTTCGACGTCTCCCGCGCCGACGCGGAGAACATGATCATGGCCGCCCGCGTGAAGGCGGGCTGGATCGAGCAGCCGGAAGAGACGGTGGAGACCGAGGGATCGGCCGAAGAGGCTGAGACCGAGGCCCAACCGTCTTAACCCGGCGATGGCAAAGCGAGGTCAGCACCCGTGCCGCGGCATGAACCGGAGCGCACCTGCATCGTCACCCGCGAGGCGAAAGGCCCCGCGGAACTGATCCGCTTTGTCCTCGGGCCCGACCATCAGGTCGTGCCCGATCTCCGGCACAAGCTGCCGGGCCGCGGGGTCTGGGTCACGGCCCAGGCCAGCATGGTGGAAGAGGCGGCTAAACGTCGCCTCTTTTCCCGAGCCTTCAAGACCGACGCCAAGGCCCCCGAGACCCTCGCCCAGGACATCGACCGCATGCTCCGGGACGATCTCCGCCAGGGCTTGGCCCTGGCCAACAAGGCCGGTACGGTGATCACCGGCTTCTTCAAGGTCGAGTCGGCGATCACGGATAAGCCCATCGTTGCCCTTATTCATGCCGCAGAGGCGGCCGAAGATGGGCGAAGAAAATTGGCGAACCAGTTGCGAAAACGCCTCGGCGACGCAATATCTCACTTTCCGGTCATCCAAGACTTGTCGATCGACGAATTGGATTTGGCATTAGGCCGGTCACATGTGATACATGCTGCCCTCGTCGCGGGCGCTGGGAGCGACGGCTTTCTGAACCGCTGGCATCGTTACCGCTCCTTTGGCGGCCTCGATGCCGATCGAACTGGCCTCGGAAACGGGACCGGCGAACCCACGACTATGAAACCCGCAGGAACTGAGGCGGAATGACTGATACGAAAAACCAGGGCGACAAGACTCTCCATGTGTCGTCCAAGACGCTGTCTCTGAAGCGACCGGTCGAGCAAGGCACGGTGCGCCAAAGCTTTTCCCATGGCCGGTCGAAGTCGGTCGTGGTGGAGACGGTCAAGCGTCGCCCTGCTGTCGGTCCCGGGAGCGGGGCCAAAGATGAAAGACCCGCGCCGCAACAGGCCGCGGCACCCGTCAGCGCGCCCAAGCCGGCCGCTCCGGCTCCGAAGCCCGCAGCGCCGGCCCAGGGTGGTCGGCCGCAGCGCAGCGCTCCGAATACCCCCCGGTCCGGCGGAATGGTGCTCCAGACGCTCTCCGAGCAGGAGCGCGACGCGCGTATGAACGCGCTGGTCGATGCTCGTCGACGCGACGAGGAAGATCGCCGCCGTCAGGCTGAGGAAGTTGCCCGCCGCGCCGAGCGCGAGGCCGCCGAGGCCAAGGAGCGCGAAGCGGCCGAGGCCCGCAAGCACGAGGAAGAAGAGCGCCGTCGTCAGGACGAGGAGCGCAAGCGTCGTGCGGAGGAAGAGGCCCGCCGCCGTCTCGGCGAAGAGGCTCCGCGCCCGGCTTCCGCGTCGGCCCCGGCCGCACGCGGCCCTGCCCCGCGCTCCGATGCGCCCCGGTCGGATCGGCCGCGTTCGGACGGTCCCCGTCCGGCGGGCCGCTTCGATGGCCCGCGTCCCTCCGGACCACGCTCCGACGGTCCCCGTCCTGGCGGCTATCAGCGTCCCGGCGTCGGCACCACCGGCGGTCGTCCGCCGAGCCTGAACCACATGGCGCGCCCTGCCGCGCCGGTTGCGCCTGAGCCGGAAACCGCGAAGCCAAACGTTCGTACGGCTCCGCCCGTTGCTGCCCGTGCGGCCGTGATGGACGACGAGGAGGGTGCACGCACCATCCGCCGTCCTGGCGTCGCGGCCAAGCCCGCGGCTCTACCGAAAACGCCCAAGACGGCTCCCGGTGAAGAGAAGCGCCGTGGCCGCCTGACCCTGGCTAACGCGACCTCCGGCGAAGACGAGCGTACCCGCTCGCTCGCCTCCTTCCGCCGCCGCAACCAGCGTCTCATGGGCCACCGTCAGGTGGAGCAGAAGGAAAAGATCGCCCGCGAGGTGACCATTCCCGAGACGATCACCATCCAGGAGCTCGCCAACCGCATGTCGGAGCGCGCCGTGGACGTGATCAAGTTCCTGATGAAGCAGGGACAGATGCACAAGATCACCGACGTGATCGACGCCGATACGGCGCAGATCGTCGCGGAAGAGCTTGGACACACGGTGAAGCGCGTCGCGGAAGCGGACGTTGAGGAAGGCCTCTTCGACACCCCGGATACGGACGACAACCTGTCGGCCCGTCCTCCCGTCGTGACCATCATGGGCCACGTCGACCACGGCAAGACCTCGCTGCTCGACGCGATCCGCAAGACCAACGTGGTCTCCGGCGAGGCCGGCGGCATCACGCAGCATATCGGCGCCTACCAGGTGACCTCTCCGCTCGGCGGCAAGATCACCTTCATCGACACGCCCGGCCACGCGGCCTTCACGGCCATGCGCGCCCGCGGCGCCAAGGTGACGGACATCGTCGTCCTGGTGGTGGCTGCCGATGACGGCGTCATGCCGCAGACCATCGAGGCGATCAACCACGCGCAGGCGGCCGGCGTGCCGCTGATCGTGGCGATCAACAAGGTGGACAAGCCCGACGCCAACCCGCAGCGGGTCCGCACCGAGCTGCTGCAGCATTCCATCGTGGTGGAATCCATGGGCGGCGAGACGCTCGAATTCGAGGTGTCGGCCAAGACCGGCCAAGGTCTCGAGACCCTGCTCGAAGGCCTCCAGCTCCAGGCCGAAATCCTCGAGCTCAAGGCCAATGCCGAGCGGTCGGCCGAAGGCACCGTCATCGAGGCGAAACTCGATCGCGGCCGCGGTCCCGTCGCCACCGTGCTCGTTCAGCGCGGCACACTCCACACCGGCGACATCGTCGTGGCCGGCGCCGAATGGGGTCGCGTGCGTGCTCTGATCAACGATCTCGGCGCCAACGTGAAGGAGGCAGGTCCCTCCGTTCCCGTCGAGGTGCTGGGCTTCAACGGAACGCCCGAGGCCGGCGACCGCGTCGCGGTGGTCGAGTCCGAGGCCCGCGCCCGCGAGGTCACCGAGTACCGGACGCGCCAGAAGCGCGAGCGTCAGGCGGCTCGCATGGGTTCGGCCGGACGCACGCTGGTGGACATGATGCGCGACCTCAAGGCCGGAGCGGGCCGCAAGGAATTCCCGCTCGTGGTCCGTGCGGACGTGCAGGGCTCGGCCGAAGCGATCGTCGGTGCTCTCGAGAAGGTGGGCAACGAGGAAGTCGCAGCCCGCATCGTCCAGGCGGGCGTCGGCGGCATCTCGGAATCCGATGTCACCCTGGCGGAAGCCTCGGGCGCCATCATCCTGGCCTTCAACGTGCGCGCCCATAAGGAAGCACGCGAGGCGGCCGAGCGTGCCGGCATCGAGATCCGCTACTACAACATCATCTACGACCTCGTGGATGACGTGAAGGCGGCCATGTCCGGCCTGCTCGCTCCGACCCTGCGCGAGGAGCGGCTCGGCGAAGCCCAGGTCCTCGAGGTGTTCAACGTCTCGAAGGTCGGCAAGATCGCCGGCTGCCGCGTCCTCGACGGCGTGGTCCAGCGCGGCGCCCATGTCCGCCTGATCCGCGACAACGTGGTCATCCACGAAGGCAAGCTCTCGCAGCTCAAGCGCTTCAAGGACGATGCCCGCGAAGTCACCTCGGGTCAGGAATGCGGTATGTCCTTCGAGAACTACCAGGACATGCGCGTCGGCGATCTCATCGAGTGCTATCGCGTGGAAGAGGTGAAGCGGACGCTCTGATCCGCTTCACGCCTTCGACACTAAAACGATGTGCGATCACCGGGCTCGTCCCGGTGATCGCGCTTTCATGGACAGAGTTCCCGTCGCAATGAGGTGACCGCCCGCACGGGCCACGGCACCTCGCATCCCGGTCCGGTCCAATCCCGGAGAAGAAAAATGGCTAAACGTTTCGAACAAACCACAGGGCCTTCCCAGCGCCAGCAGCGCGTCGCCGAGCTCGTCCGACACGCCCTCGCCGAGGTCCTCTCCCGCGGAGACTTCCAGGACGACGTGCTGACGAAGAACGTCATCACCATTCCCGAGGTGCGCATGTCGCCCGACCTCAAGCTCGCCACCGCCTACGTCATGCCGCTCGGCGGCAAGGACGAGGACGCGGTGATCCGTGCGCTGGAGAAGAACAGGAAGGTTCTGCGCCAGGAGGTCGCCCGTCGAGTCAACCTGAAATTCGCCCCTGACCTGCGCTTCCGCCGCGACGAAAGCTTCGACGAGGCCGCTCGCATCGACTCGCTGCTGCGCTCCGAGCGCGTGGCGCGCGACACGGCGAAGCCGGCCACCGATATTTCCGACGACGACAGCGAGCAGGAATCATGAGCGAAGAACGCCCGCAGCGGCGGCCGCACGGCGACCGTCCGAAGAAGCGCGACGTCAACGGATGGATCATCCTCGACAAGGGCGTCGGCATGACCTCGACCCATGCGGTCGCCATGGTCAAACGCGGCCTCTCGGCCAAGAAGGCCGGCCATGCCGGCACCCTCGATCCGCTCGCCTCCGGCATTCTGCCGATTGCCCTCGGAGAGGCGACCAAGACGGTGCCCTTCGTCATGGACGGGCGCAAATCCTACGTGTTCACCGTGGCCTGGGGCTCTGAGACGACCACCGACGACACCGAAGGCGACGTGGTCGAGACGACGGACAAGCTGCCGGACCCGTCCGAGATCGAGGCCTTCCTGCCCCGGTTCACCGGCCAGGTGCAGCAGGTGCCACCTCGGTTTTCCGCCATCAAGATCCAGGGCGAGCGGGCCTATGATCTCGCTCGGGACGGCGAGGTCGTGGAGCTGCAGCCGCGCACGGTGGAAATCGACCGCCTGGCCCTGATCCACCACGAGGGCAACCGCTCCGTGATCGAGGCCGATTGCGGCAAGGGCACCTATGTCCGCGCCATCGCGCGGGATCTCGGCCGCGCCCTGGGCTGCCTCGGCCATATCGCCGCCCTGCGGCGCACCCGCGTGGGCCCGTTCACCGAGCACGACGCCGTCGCCGTGGACGACCTCGCCACCGATCCGGCGGCCCTGCGCCCGGTGGAGATCGCGCTCAGCGAGATTCCCTCGATCGCCGTGAGCCGAGACATGGCGGGACGCCTGATGCGCGGTCAGTCCATCATCCTGCGCGGCCGCGAGACGCCTCTGTCCGGGAAGGTTTATGCTACCTGCAACGGCGTCCTCATCGCGGTCGGCGACGTGGAGCGCGGCGAGCTGGTGCCCCACCGGGTGTTCAACCTGGGCGGTTGAAGGCTTTTCACGATCTCATCGCCGGCCCTGCGCCGGTGATCTCGTCTCAATAACGAAACGGCCGGGACAAGCCCGGCCATGACGTCGTGAAGAGCCGGCAAGCCTACCGGTCCGCCTTCAGACCCTGCGCCTCGCGCATCAGGTATTTCTGCGTGATCGGCACGATCTGGTCACGGATCAGCTGGGCGGTCTTCTGCTCCTCGCGCAGGGTCTCCTCGAGCGCCGGAACGAAGCGCTGGTGCCCGGAAGCCTCGGCCATGGCGATCAGCGACGTATAGGCGGCGATCTCGAAATTCTCGAAAGCATGATTGGCGAAGGTGTTCTTGATCACCTCGTCGGCCATCGGCATGTGGCCGGCAGCCGCCATGTTGGCCATGAATTGCGTCGCCATGTCCTTTAGGATCGAGCGGTCCTCGCCGAAATTGTGCAGGATCTCGTCGAGGCGGCGGATCTGTCCTTCCGTCTCGGCGATGTGCGTCTTCAGGATCTGGGACATCTCCGGATAGTTCTCGAAACGCTCGACCTGGCGCCGCATGAGCTGGAGCGCTTCCTTCTCGAGCGCATGGGCGTTCTGAACGCCCGTGATGAAGACGTTCTTGACGGTCTCGGAGGACGCGAGATCGGCTGTGGTGGCAACCATGCTGTGGGCTTCCTATATTGGGGGTGTCTGGCTCACCAACCATGGCCCCCGAGACTTGTTCCGCCAGGAACCCTCCCGACAGGAACCCGCCCGATCCGCGCATCCTATTGCCCTGCTTGGGAAAAACGATTTCACTGGCACTTGGATGCTTTTCGTGTATGGTGCGCCATCTTTTCGGACGAAACACTCCGAAAGACGCGTCCGAGCTCGGACCGCGCTGGACGACATCCCGGCCCGGCCCTTCCGGATGCCCCGGACCCGAAGCCCTGAAGGCACAAGGTCTCCTGACAAAACCAACCTGAAAGGATTGACGATGTCGATTACGGCTGAGCGCAAGAACGCGCTCGTTAAGGAATTCGCCCAGAAGGCTGGCGACACCGGCTCCCCCGAGGTGCAGGTCGCCATTCTGACCGAGCGGATCAACAACCTGACCGGTCACTTCAAGACCCACGCCAAGGACAACCATTCCCGTCGTGGCCTTCTGAAGCTCGTGTCGTCGCGCCGTTCGCTTCTCGACTATCTGAAGAAGAAGGACGAGAACCGCTACAAGGTGCTGATCGAGAAGCTCGGCATCCGCCGCTAAGCTTTTTCGAAAAACTCCCGTCCGGAGCCCGGCTCCGGACGGTTTCTCCAACACTGCGAGGCTTCACGCCCGGTGTATCTTAAGGAGGCGGCAGACACGATGACCATGGCAGGATCGCAAGGGGCTTGTAAGGCTGGTTTACCCACCGTCACGAGCCTCTTGCCGTCTTGCTCATGGCATCGAGCCCCCGCCCCGCTGTCATGAAAGACATGCCATGTTCGATATTCAACGCGAAGAACTGATCTGGGCCGGGCGCAAGCTCGTGCTCGAAACGGGCAAGATGGCCCGCCAGGCCGACGGCGCCGTCGTCGCCACCTACGGTGAAACCACCGTTCTCGCCACCGTCGTGTCGGCCAAGGAGCCGAAGGCCGGCGTCGACTTCTTCCCGCTCACGGTGAACTACCAGGAGCGCACCTACGCGGCCGGCCGCATCCCGGGCGGCTACTTCAAGCGCGAAGGCCGTCCGACCGAGAAGGAGACCCTGGTCTCCCGCCTCATCGACCGTCCCATCCGCCCCCTCTTCGTCGAGGGTTACAAGAACGACACCCAGGTCGTCGTGACCGTGCTCTCGCACGATCTCGAGAATGATCCGGACGTCGTCGCCATGGTGGCGGCCTCCGCCGCCCTGACCCTCTCGGGCGTTCCCTTCATGGGCCCGGTGGGCGCGGCCCGCGTCGGCTATATCGGCGGCCAGTACAAGCTGAACCCGCCGATCCAGGAGATGGAGCAGTCGGCTCTCGACCTCGTGGTCGCCGGCACGTCCGAAGCCGTGCTCATGGTCGAGTCCGAGGCGAAGGAACTGCCCGAGGACGTGATGCTCGGCGCCGTGATGTTCGGTCACAAGCACTTCCAGCCGGTCATCGAGGCCATCATCCGCCTCGCCGAGAAGGCCGCCAAGGAGCCGCGCGACTATCAGCCGGCCGATGTGTCCGAGGTGGAGCAGGCCGTGCTCGCCATCGCCGAGGCCGATCTGCGCGAAGCCTACAAGCTCACCAAGAAGCAGGACCGCTATGCCGCCGTCGACGCCGTGAAGGCGAAGGTGATGGATGCGCTGGTCCCGGCCGACGGCGAAGCGAAGTTCGATCCGGAGAAGGTCAAGGCGGTCTTCAAGGAAGCTCAGGCCAAGGTCGTGCGCTGGAACATCCTCGATACCGGCACCCGCATCGACGGCCGCGACCTCAAGACGGTCCGTCCGATCCTGTCGGAAGTCGGCGTTCTGCCCCGCACCCACGGTTCGGCCGTGTTCACCCGCGGCGAGACCCAGGCTCTGGTCGTGACCACGCTCGGCACCGGCGAGGACGAGCAGTTCATCGACGAGCTGGAGGGCACCCGCAAGGAAACCTTCCTGCTGCACTACAACTTCCCGCCCTATTCCGTCGGTGAGACGGGCCGCATGGGCTCGCCCGGCCGCCGCGAAATCGGCCACGGCAAGCTTGCCTGGCGCGCCATCCACCCGATGCTGCCGCCGTCCCACGAGTTCCCCTACACGATCCGCGTCGTGTCGGAGATCACCGAGTCGAACGGCTCCTCGTCCATGGCGTCGGTCTGCGGCGGCTCCCTGTCGCTGATGGATGCGGGCGTTCCCCTGCGCCGTCCGGTGGCGGGCATCGCCATGGGGCTCATCCTCGAGGGTGAGCGCTTCGCGGTCCTGTCCGACATCCTCGGCGACGAGGATCACCTCGGCGACATGGACTTCAAGGTGGCCGGCACGGACCAGGGCATCACCTCGCTCCAGATGGACATCAAGATCGCCGGCATCACCGAGGAGATCATGCGCGTCGCGCTCGATCAGGCCAAGGACGGTCGCGGTCACATCCTGGCCGAGATGAACAAGGCCCTGACGGCTCCGCGCGCCGAGCTCGGCGAGCATGCTCCGCGCATCGAGACCATGCAGATCCCGGTCGACAAGATCCGCGAAGTCATCGGTTCGGGCGGCAAGGTCATCCGCGAGATCGTGGAGAAGACCGGCGCGAAGATCGACATCAACGACGACGGCCTCATCAAGATCGCATCCGCCGACGGCAAGTCGATCAAGGCGGCCTACAACTGGATCCGCTCCATCGTCGCCGAGCCCGAGGTCAACGTGATCTATGACGGCACGGTCGTGAAGGTGATGGAATTCGGCGCCTTCGTGAACTTCTTCGGTTCCCGCGACGGCCTCGTGCACATCTCGGAGCTCGCCAAGAACCGCGTCGGCAAGGTCACGGACGTGGTCAAGGAAGGCGACAAGGTGAAGGTGAAGTTCCTCGGCATGGACGAGCGCGGCAAGGTCCGTCTCTCCATGAAGGTCGTCAACCAGGAGACCGGCGAGGACATCACCGAGCAGCTCAAGGCCGAGCGTGACGCCGAACGCGCCCAGCGCGATCAGCAGAAGGCGAACGCCGGCGAGTAAGATCGCTCGACGCTTCAAGTCAAAAGAAAGCGCGGTGAAAGCCGCGCTTTTTTATTGCCCCGGTGGAGAGCCGGCGCGACCGGATGAGCAAACCTCTGTCACGGTCGGCACGAGGTCGGCGACGGGTGGGCGATGCTCCAACCTTAGACAAGTGGGCTCATTTCAGCGGCAGATAGATGTCCGTCCGCAGATGGGTCGGCGGTGTATCGCGCGGGCTGTTGAGGTATTCCTCGAAGATCGGCGCATCCGCGGCCTCGCGACCGGACGATGGCAGCCATTGGCCGAAGAGCCAATCATAGGCGGCACGCATGTCGCCGTAAGGACCTTTGTACTTCAGCACCGCATGATCGCCGCCCAGGATGTGCGAGGTGAAAAGGGGCGCCTCGACCGCCGGGACTCCACCGACAACGGCGGCATGCGATCTCAACTCGGCTTCGGGAACGCTCGTGGGATCGTCAAGATAAACACCCACCATGCGAAGGTCCGGCCGAAGCAGGTTACGTTGCGCGAGTGTCGTGAACAGCAGATCGAAGCTCTTGCCGATGGTCATATAGGGGCCGCGGTGCTCCACGGCGATCAGTGTTCTGGGTGCTATAGGCGTGATGCCGACATCGTACACGACATGAGCTCCTCGCAGGGTGTTGGCCTTGAAGACGGAATGACCTCCGATGTCGCGATACTTGGCTGGCGGCAGGCCGAAAGCTGCATTGAAGGCGCGGGTGAACGAGGCTTGGCTGTCATAACCGGCTCGCTCCGCCACCTTCGCGATCGACACGGCTGTGTGAGCCAGATCGGCGGCCGCCCGCTGCAGCCTCAAGCGCCGGACGGTCGCGGCAACCGTTTCGCCGAAATGGGCGTGATAGATCCGGTGCCAATGGTAGGGTGAGAGGCACGCAATGCCGGCGAGCACATCGAGATTGAGTTCCTCATCCAGATGGTCGTGGATGTAGGCCGATACCCGTGTGAGGCGGCTTGCATAGCATTCCGAGGTCGCTTGTTCCATGCGCGGCATCTGCTTTGAGGTTGTTGATCGAACCTTAAGCAGAACGCCTTTGATAAATCCTGCTGTTTTGCCTTAGCGCACGAGGCCGTCCGCCTTCGGAATGATCCAGCTCCCCAGAGGCGCGGCCCGTCCCCTGATCTGGACGATCTGCCTGTCGCGGCCGGAGAGGTCGAGGGCGGCACGGGTGGCGAGGTCTTCGGAGATGACGAGTTCGACGTCGAGCTCCTTGGCGAGCCCTTCCAGGCGGCTCGCGGCGTTGATGGTGTCGCCCACGGCGGTGAGGCTCGTGGCCTGGCCGTAGCCCATCTGCCCGACGATGGCAGGGCCTGCATGAAGGCCCATGGCGATCTTCAGCGGGTGCTCGAATTCGCTCGCGTATTCCTCGTTGAGATGCTCAAGCGCCGCCTTGATCCGGAGCGCCGCATCGAGGGCCTGCTTGGCGGCCTGCTGCGGCGTGGTCCTGAGGCCGAACAAGGCGAGCACGCCATCGCCGATGAACTTGTCGATGTAGCCGCCCGCATCCTCGACGGATTCGCCCACCGCTTCGAAATAGCGGTTGAGGATGAAGACCGTGTCGAAGGGCAGGCGCCGCTCCGCGAGGCTCGTGAAGCCGCGCAGGTCGCAGAACAGCACGGCGATCTCCTGCTCCTGCCCCTGGGCCCTGCCGCCCCGCACGAGCGAGGCCACACCGTTGCGCCCGGTGGACAGGATCGGCACCACCGAGACGTCGTGGGTTGGCCGGAACTGGCAAGCGAGCCGCACGTTCGGGCCTGCCTTGATGCGCGCCAGCGTGCCGCGTTCCTGGGCCGAGGGCGGCGGTTGCCGCTGGAGACCTTCCAGCACCCGCACGCGGCAGGTGGAACAGCGTCCCCTGCCGCCGCAGACGGCCACATGCGGGATGCCGGCGATTCGGCTTGCCTCGAGCACGCTGAACCCCTGCGGCACGGTCGCAACCCGGTCGTTGGGATAGAAGACGCGCACCCGCCGCGACCACAAAAGACCACTGCGGATGAAACGGGCCGCGACCGTCGCCACGATCGCTCCTCCGAAGAAGGCATAAAGGACAGGGCCGGCCATGGGCAGAATAGCGGAGGCGGGTGGTGTCGGGATTGGGCCGAAGCGCTCGGGTGCGTCCGCGATCTCCCGTCCCGCCTCCGCGAAGCCGAGCAGCGCCAGGACCGGGATGAGGAGCGCGCCCGTGTAGAGAAAGAGCGCCGAACGTGGAAACCAGGTTTTCGGGCGCAGCCAGAAATAGATCCCGAGGCATCCGTGCAGCCAGGCGATCACGAGAGCCAAAGCCTGCCGGGCCCCGATCTCGGGATTGTGAATCCACAGATTGCGAACCACCTCCGGATAGCCCGAGTTGTGGCCGGTCAGGGCCCATTCCACCCGGGTCCCGACCACATGGGCGATCAACAGGAACGGCAGGCTCAGGCCCAGGGTCAGCTGGGCCGCCTCGCGGACCGGCATGCGCAAGGTCCGCCGCCGGTAGAGGGCCAAGAGCGCCAGCAAGAAATGCGTCAGAACGGAGCCGTACAGGAGCAGGGTGCCGACCGGATTCCGCCACAGGCCGTTGAACCAGACGCGTCCGGCCTCCATGGCCTCGACCGAGACGAGACCGAGGGCGTGGTTGGAGAAATGGGTGAGCAGAAAGGCACCCAGGACAAGGCCCGTGACCAAGCGGATCTCTCGCGTCCGGATTGCCATCTCGGAGACAGGTGCTTCCGGTGCCAATCTGCTTTGTAAGCTGTTCATACGCGTCTTTCACTCGGGCTCGGTCACGCTTGAGCCCGAATGCTATGGCTTTCAAGCTTGCCTGCGCCTATGCACTTGCACCAAGGTGCGGATTGTCAAATCACGATCCCCGGACCGGCCCCCGAGACATGCCCGACACCATCACCACCCTGCCCGAACTCGAATCCCTCTATGGCGAGGTCAACAAGGCCTCGGTCCTGAAGGAGACGGACAGGATCGTTCCCGAGTACCGGGCCTTCATTGAGGTCGCGCCCTTCGTGGCGCTGGCCACAAGCGGGCCGGAAGGACTCGATTGCTCGCCCCGCGGCGACGGACCGGGCTTCGTGCGGGTGCGGGACGAGAAAACCCTGCTCCTGCCAGACCGCCGCGGCAACAACCGCATCGATTCCCTGCGCAATATCGTACGCAATCCGAGCGTTGGGCTGCTGTTCCTGATTCCAGGCATCGGCGAGACCCTGCGCGTCAACGGCCGCGCCGTGATCTCGGTCGAGCCTGCCCTGCTCGAGAGCTTCGCCATCGACGGCAAGGCGCCGAAATCGGTGGTCGCGATCACGGTCGATACCGTGTTTTTCCAATGCGCCCGCGCGATCCTGCGGTCGGAACTGTGGAATCCGGAAAAGCATGTGGCGCGCGGCTCATTGCCGAGTGCAGGCCAGATCCTCGCGGCTCTGAGCCCTGAGCGTTTCGACGGCGAGGCTTACGACAAGGCACTGCCCGAACGGCAGAAGACGACGCTGTACTAGAGCATCGTGCGGCCCTCTGGGTCCGCGTCGAACCATGGGCTTTTCCAAAGGTGGAACATCGGGCGTCGATTCGCATTCACGCCCGATGCTTCGAAACCCGCCCTTTCGTCATGCTGCGTGCGACCGGGCCTTCTATTGGGTCTTCGCGGACGACAAGGATTGGGCCGTCTGCAGATGGTTCTGCAGCGTCGGCAGGGTCTCGCTGGCATAGGACGCGGCAGGATCGTTCTGGCGCTTCGATTCTCGCTCGTATTCGGCGACATCCTTCTTGTGGTCGGCCACCATGTCCTTGATGAACTCGCGGTCGAAGGCGGCGCCCGAGAGCTTCGAGAGCTTCTGGTAGACCGCCTTCTGCTCCTTGCCGGGCTCGGTCGGCGGCGTCACGTTGAGGGAGCTTGCCACGGACATGGCTTTCTCGTTCGCGGCGGAATGATCCGTCTCGAGCTGTCGGCCGAAATTCTTGACGCCGTCGCTGGCGCCCTTCTGCTGGGCGAGCTGACCCACGGCGACCTCGCCGAGGTTGCCCTCGATCGCCTTCTTGATGAAGGCCTGGTTCGGCTGGTCCTTGGCGAGAGCGTAAGACGAACCCGCCAGGGCCGCCGCGATACTGAGGCTCAAGAGAAGCTTCTTTGACATGATGCACCTTGTTCGAACGGAACGGTTCTCGATACGCATCACAGGTAAGCCATGAACGACCGCAGGGCGGCCCGGTTCCCGGATAGTCGATCCGCCCGAGCGATCCACATAATTTGGCCGCCGGCCCTTTACGCTTCGCTCGCCTGCGGTCAAAAGGGCAGCTTCACCGACTGGAAAGAGGCACGTCATGACGATTCAACGCATCAAGCCGGGCCCGCGCATGAGCGGCGCGGTCGTTCACGGCAACACGGTCTATCTCGCCGGCCAGGTCGCCAGCCAGAGCGCCGGGCAAAGCGTGACCGAGCAGACCAAGGAGATCCTCTCGATCATCGACAGCCTCCTGGCGGAAGCCGGAACCGACAAGTCGAAGATCCTGATGGCCAATATCTGGATCACCGACATGAGCACGTTCCAGGAGATGAACGCCGTGTGGGATGCCTGGGTTTCCCCCGGTAACACGCCCGCCCGCGCCACCGTCGAGGCGAAGCTCGCCGCCCCGGCCTTCAAGGTCGAGATCGCCGTCATCGCGGCGAAGTAATTTCTAAAAAGAAGCGGGCCGCCGGGCCCGCTTCGTTCATTCACGCTTTGCTGAAGTTACGGGCAGGGATGGCGCAGGCCATCGTAGCCGAGATAGGTGCCCGAAGCCGGGTCGTAGGACTTGAAGCGCTGGGCGCAATAGCCGGCCGCGCTGCCACCCGGAGCCACGTAGGTCGGAGCGGCCTGAGCCTGCGACTGGGCGATGGCGCCGCCGATGATGGCGCCCGTCGCGAGACCCAGGGCGCCCGCTGCCAGGGCGTTGCCATTGTTGCGACGGTAGTAGTAGCCGCGGTCGCCGTAATAGCGGCGCGGCGCGTAATAGCGGCGATCCACGTAGCGCGGGCCGCCACGGTAATAACGGCGATACTGCACGTAATCGGATCCTACCTCGCCCTTCTTTATCGCGGCCGCGAGTTCCTTGACGGGAGCCGTCTGCGCCTCGGCGGCGGAAGCCGGAGCGGCAAGGCCAAAGGTACCAAGGGCCGCCGCGGCGACAGCGGCCATAACAAACTTACGCATGAGCTAACTCCTCCAATCGTTGGAGGCGAACGCCCTTAACCCGGAGGTCGTTCCTCGTTTTAGGAATTTTGGGGTATCTCTCGCGGGAACGTGAGGGTTCTTGATCCTTGAAGAGTGTCTCTTCCTATGGGGCAGGCTGCAAACGCAGGCGAAAGAAAGGACGGGCCTTATCGGCCCGTCCCGCTCTGCTGAACGATCGGATCGCTATGGGCAGGAATGCTGCCGGCCGTCATAGCCGGTAAACGTGCCGGTTGCCGGATTGTAGGATCTGTAACGCTGCGCACAATAAGCGGAGGCATTCGATCCGATGCTTCCCGTTACGACAGGCTGCGAGGCGATGGCGCCGCCGATCAGGGCGCCCGTTGCCGCTGCAGCACCGTAGCCGTAGGGGTAGTAGGAGCCACCATAATACGGACGATAATATCCGCCGTAATACGCGCCGCGATAATAGGGCCGTCCATAGGCGGCATAGGGCCGGTTATAATAGCGACCGTTGTAGTAACGGCCGTTGTAGTAGCGCCCTGCATAGGAGCGGGTCGCGACACCGCGATAGGCACCCGCCCGCGCGACATTGCCCCGGTACACTCCGGCACGCGCCATGTTCCCCCGGTACACGCCTCCACGGGCGACATGGCCGCGATAGCCCCGGTAACCGCCGGCATGCATGCCGGCCGGTCTTCTGACGGAGGCTCTGTGGACGCGTGCTCCACCGCCGCGCCCGCCGCGAGCGACATAGGCGATCGTGATCTGATCGTGGTCGATTAGCTGCTGGAACTTTGAAAATGGCGCCACCTGCGCGGAGGCTGAACCGGCGAACAGAGACGCCGGAACGAGCACGGCTGTGGCCAAAGCGGCGAAGATGAGTTTTCGCATGGCCAGCTCCTCCCATCTGGGAGGAGAACGCGAGAACCACTCGAACGGTTCCGCTTTCGAGACAACCGTCTACCTCTCGCGGGGCCGCGAAGCATGAAGGTCCGGCGCGATCTCGAGAGATCTCGGGACGTTCCGCCGGCCCTCCATCCGTCCCTGCCCGGTCGGACACAGATCAAGAATAGCGCAGCGCTCGCAGGCCGGGCTCTTGAAGAAGCAGCAGCGCTGGCCATGCAGCATCATGACCTCGTGGTGGTCGTAAACCTGCTGTGCGTCCCAATCCTCGGGCAGGAGGGCGGCGAGCACCGCATGGGACGGGCCGACCGCCGTCGATTGCGGGATGAGCCCCGTTCGCTGCGCGACGCGGTGATGATGGCTGTCGACCGGCAGAGCGGCTTTCCGCAGCTTCGAGAAAGACAGCACCGCCGCACTCGTCTTCGGCCCAACACCCGGAATGCTCTCGAGCCACGCCCTCGCCTCGTCGACCGGCATGGTGTCCAGGAAATCGAGCGAAAGGCTGCCATGCCGCTCCTCGATGGCGCGCAGCACCGCTTGAAGACGCGGCGCCTTCTGCTCGGGCCACGTCACGCCCTGGATCGTTTCCTCCACCTCCTCGGTCGGCGCGTCCATCATGGCGCGCCAATCGGCATAGCGGCCTTTCAGCGCCTTGAAGGCGCGGCCCGAATCCGCATTGCGGGTGCGGTGGGACAGAAGCGAGGAGATCAGCTCGCTCAAAGGATCCAGGGAATGAAAGTAGGGAATCGGGCAGCCATAGACGCCGCAGAGGCGCCGATGGATCGCCAGCGCCTTCTCTTTCAGGTCCTGCAGGTCAGGATTCATCCCGATGCAAGTCGCGAATCGGGGCTGCGGTTCCGCCTCGTCATCACCGGGCCTGTCCCGGTGATCTCGATTGTATGAAGCGCCACGCTTCACCTTATCGGGATGGCCGGCACAAGGCCGGCCATGACGTGAGAGATGTCATTCCCAGCCAGCGACCGCCGGGGATGAAAAACGGCCCGTGCAATTACAGAATGAAACGGCTCAGATCCGTGTTCTTCGCCAGCGTCTCCACTTCGCCGCGCACATAGGCGGCATCGACGGTCACCGTTTCGCCCGAGCGGTCCGGCGCGGTGAACGAGACGTCGTCGAGCACGCGCTCCAGCACCGTCTGCAAGCGGCGCGCACCGATGTTCTCGACGGAGTTGTTCACGTCGACGGCCACCTGGGCAAGCGCATCGATGGCGTCGTCCGTGAAGACGAGGCTCACGCCTTCCGTCTGCATCAGCGCAACCGATTGCTTGATGAGGCTCGCTTCCGTTTCCGTGAGGATGCGCTTGAAATCCTCCACCGTCAGCGGCGAAAGCTCGACGCGGATCGGCAGCCGGCCCTGCAGTTCCGGCAGCAGGTCCGACGGCTTCGACACATGGAACGCGCCGGACGCGATGAAGAGGATGTGATCGGTCTTCACCGGCCCGTATTTCGTCGACACGGTCGTGCCTTCGATCAGCGGCAGCAGATCGCGCTGCACGCCTTCGCGGGACACATCCGCGCCGGTGCGGCCCTCGCGTCCGGCGATCTTGTCGATCTCGTCGAGGAACACGATGCCGTTGTTCTCCACCTGGCGCAGGGCCTCCTGAACGATGGCGTCCTGGTCGAGCATCTTGTCGGCTTCTTCCGTCACCAGCGGCTCGTAGGCCTCGCTCACGGTGGTGCGCCGCGTCTTGCGTTGTCCGCCGAAAGCCTTGCCGAACATGTCGGAGAGGTTGATCGCGCCGACCGAAGCCCCGGGCATGCCGGGAATCTCGAACATCGGCATCCCCTGCCCTCCGCCCGATTGCAGCTCGATCTCGATCTCCTTGTCGTCGAGTTCGTTGGCGCGCAGCTTGCGCCGGAACGCATCGCGCGTGGCCGCACTGGCGGTCGAGCCGACGAGCGCGTCGAGTACGCGCTCCTCCGCGGCTACATGGGCTTTCGCCTGCACCTGCCGGCGGCGCTCCTCCTTCACGAGGCCGATGCCGATCTCCACGAGATCGCGCACGATCTGCTCCACGTCGCGGCCCACATAGCCCACTTCCGTGAACTTGGTTGCCTCGACCTTGAGGAAAGGCGCATTCGCAAGTTTGGCGAGGCGGCGGGAGATCTCGGTCTTGCCGCAGCCGGTCGGCCCGATCATCAGAATGTTCTTCGGCGCCACTTCTTCGCGCAGGCTCCCTTCGAGCTGCTGCCGGCGCCAGCGGTTGCGCAGGGCGATGGCGACCGCGCGCTTGGCGTCGTTCTGGCCGACGATGTAGCGGTCGAGTTCGGAAACGATTTCGCGGGGAGAGAACGTGGTCATGAGATATCTTGGCTCAAAGGGTGATCGTCATCCCCGGGTCTGTTCCGGAGATCCACGCCGTTACGGCGTGGAGAGGGTGAAGACGTGGATGGTCGAGACGCGCTCGGCCATGACGGGCCATCAGGTTTCATCGAGCGTCTCGATGACGATGTTGGCGTTGGTATAGACGCAGATTTCGGCCGCGATGGCGAGGGACCGGCGCACGATCGCCTCCGCATCCATGTCGGAATCGGCGAGCGCCCGCGCGGCCGCGAGGGCGTAGTTGCCGCCGGAGCCGATGGCCATGATGCCGTTCTCCGGCTCCAGCACGTCGCCCGCGCCGGAGAGGAGCAGGCCCACCTCCTTGTCGGCCACGAGCATCATGGCTTCGAGGCGGCGCAGGTAACGGTCGGTGCGCCAGTCCTTGGTGAGTTCGACGCAGGCGCGGGTGAGCTGGCCGGGATATTGCTCGAGCTTGGCCTCGAGGCGCTCGAACAGGGTGAAGGCGTCGGCCGTGGAGCCGGCGAAACCGCCGATCACGCCGCCCTTGGCGAGGCGGCGGACCTTCCGCGCATTGCCCTTCACCACGGTCTGGCCGAGGCTCACCTGCCCGTCGCCCCCGATGACGACGCGGCCGCCTTTGCGGACCATGAGGATCGTAGTGGCATGCATGCGGGGGGTGGCGTCTTCGGACACGAGGGTCAAACTCCGGAGGGCGAGAATCGGTCGGCATCGGCCACAGGGCCGTTTCATGGCCTGACTTAATCACTGATCAGCCAAAAGCAACGCGGGTGGCATTTCTCGCCGCGGCTTGCTAGAAGGCCCGTCTCTGGTTCCGCAAAGGATTTTGATGATGCGCTCCGCGAGCGTCAGCCGTCGCACCGCCGAGACCGATGTCGCCGTGTCGATCGCCCTCGATGGCACCGGCAAGGCCGAGATCTCCACGGGGGTCGGCTTCCTCGACCATATGCTCGAACTGTTCGCCCGACACGGTCTCTTCGACCTGACCGTGAAGGTGAACGGCGACCTCCATGTGGACCAGCATCATACGACCGAGGATACGGGCATCGCGCTCGGCCAGGCCATCCTGCAGGCGCTTGGCGACAAAAAGGGCATCTCGCGCTATGCCGATATCCATCTGCCGATGGACGAGACCTTGACGCGCGTCGCCCTCGACATATCGGGCCGCCCCTTCCTGGTGTTCCGGACCACGTTCCCGACGGAGAAGATCGGCGTTTTCGACACCGAACTGGTGCGCGAGTTCCATCAGGCCTTCGCCATCAATGCCGGGCTGACGCTGCACGTGGAGACGCTCTACGGGGAGAACAGCCACCATATCGCCGAGAGCTGCTTCAAGGGCTTGGCACGGGCCTTGCGTCAGGCCGTGGCACTGGACCCAAGGGAAGAGGGCCGCGTTCCCTCCACCAAGGGTACGCTCTAGAGCATTTTTCGGTGAAGTGGGTCCGGTTCACCGTCAAAAAATGCGACCAAGTGAAGATGAGAGACGATTCCACGACAGTGGAAGCAGCTCTAAGTTCTAAGCAAGACCCCTGTCCGGCGGGCACGCCAGCGTCATCTCGCCGGGCGGGACTTGAGGAAACGTCGCCATGACCACCTATACCCTGCACCTCCCGCGCGACGCGCGGCCGGGTGATCCGACGGCTCTGGAGGATTCCGAGCTCGTGAAGGACGCCTTCTCCTGGGGGGCCTTCTTCTTCACCTTCCTGTGGTTCTTCTATCACCGGCTGTGGCTCGCCGGGATCGGCGTGCTGATCGTCGTCTTCGCTTTCGGCGGCCTCCTGACCCTGCTCGACGTGCATCCGCTCGCAGGCTCCATCGCGCAGCTCTTGCTCCAGGCCCTGATCGGGCTCGAAGCCAACAGCCTGCGCCGCTGGACCTTAAGCCGCCGCGGCTTGGCCATGGTCGATGCGGTTACGGCGGAGGACCTGGACGACGCGGAGGCCAAGGCCTTCGCCCGCTGGCTCGAGGCCAGGCCGTCCGTTCCGTCCCGCGTTCCGTCGGCCTCGGCGGTCCTGTCCACCCCCCGGAGGTCGGAGCCGGTCATCGGCCTCTTCCCCGATGCGGAGCGTCCCCGGTGAGCGTCGTCATCATCGATTACGGGTCCGGCAATCTGCACTCCGCCGCCAAGGCTTTCGAGCGGGCGGCCCGCGAGGCACAGCTCGATCTCTCCATCGCCGTCTCGTCCGACCCGGCTCTCGTCGCCAAGGCGGACCGGATCGTGCTGCCGGGCGTCGGCGCCTTCGCCGATTGCCGCCGCGGCCTCGATGCCGTGCCCGGCATGGTGGAGGCGCTGCAGCGGCGCGTCCACGAGGACAAGCGGCCCTTCCTCGGCATCTGCGTCGGCATGCAGCTCATGGCGACCCGGGGGCTGGAGCATACGACGAGCTACGGGCTCGATTGGATCCATGGCGACGTGAAGGCGATCACGCCGAGCGATCCGTCCCTCAAGATCCCGCATATGGGCTGGAACACGCTCGAAGCGGCGAAGCCGCATCCGCTGCTGGAGGGCATTCCGACCGGGCCGGACGGGCTGCACGCCTATTTCGTCCATTCCTACGCGCTCTCGCCGGAAAACCCGGACGACGTGGTCGCCACCACCGATTACGGTGGGCCGGTGACGTCCATCGTCGGGCGGGACAACCTCGTCGGCACCCAGTTTCATCCCGAGAAGAGCCAGGCGCTCGGCCTCAAGCTCATCGCCAATTTTTTAAGGTGGCGCCCGTGATTCTTTATCCCGCGATCGATCTGAAGGAAGGCCGCTGCGTCCGCCTCATACAAGGCGACATGGACCAGGCGACGGTGTTCAACGACGATCCGGCCGATCAGGCCGCGACCTTCGAGGCCCAGGGCTTCGAGTGGCTGCACGTGGTCGACCTCGACGGCGCCTTCGCCGGCAAGCCGATGAACGCCTCCGCCGTGGAGACCATCCTGAAGCGGGTCTCGATCCCGGTGCAGCTCGGCGGCGGTATCCGCGACATGAAGACGGTGGACGGCTGGCTCGGGAAGGGCGTGTCCCGCGTCATCATCGGCACGGCCGCCGTGCGCGATCCGGCCTTCGTGCGCGAGGCCGCGCGCCTCCATCCGGGCAAGATCGCGGTCGGGATCGACGCCAAGGACGGGCTGGTCGCCGTCGAAGGATGGGCGCAGACCTCTACCCTGTCGGCGGAGGAACTCGGCCGCCGCTTCGAGGATGCGGGCGTCGCCGCCATCATCTACACGGACATCGCCCGCGACGGCATCCTGAAGGGCCTCAACTTCCCCATGACCCTGGGGCTCGCCCGCGCGGTCTCGATCCCGGTCATCGCCTCGGGCGGCCTCGCCTCCATGGCCGATATCGAGCGTCTCACCCAACCCGACTGTGCCGTCCTCAACGGCGCCATCTCCGGCCGGGCCCTCTATGACGGACGCATCGATCCGGAGGAGGCGCTGGCGCTGTTGAAATCAGTTCAGCGGGTTCAGAATGCGGAGCCTGTCAAGGTCGGTTCTTGACGGTTCTTATTTTGTTCGGGTATGATGATCCGCAAGTGGACTGGGGGATGTTCTCGGTCGGCGTCGGGCCTCGGTTTTCTCCGGGGCCTTTCGCTTTTAGGGGAAGATCTTCAATCCCCATCCGAAAGTTTTTCCTGCCGGACTTCGACGGAATTTCTCGGCCAGGATCGCCCTCGTCCTGTTCGACTGGCCCGGCCTCAGTACACCCAGTCCGATAGGTCGGGCGACCAGGTCGGCGAGCTGCAATCCTGATGAATTCGCCTTCTTGTCCGCAAAGCAGATGTCGAGCTCCGTCATGTCGGTCTGCGTGTAGTTGCCGCGATCTCTGATTCTTCTGAGCTCCAGCTCCAGGATATTGTCTTCCTTGGCGCCTCGTCTCTCGAACATGCAATGGGCCACCTTGCCCTTCTGTTCGTTCTCCATCAGGAACGCGTGCGTTCTCTCCATGCAGAACTGCAATCCGATGTGGTAGGGATTTTCAGGCGAAGCATAGCGTAGCTTGAGTTTTCTCTTGTCTATGGCACTGGCGACCAGGGTAAATTCGGAACGGCGTACGAGGCCGGACAATTCGTCCATGAATCGCTGCCTGACATCCTGGTTTTGGAGAAACTTGAAGGGCGCCTGCTGCTTCCTGATTTCACGTTCGTGGAGGATGACCATGTCGTGCCCGAACCAGCGGAATTTAAAGTCCTGGATCGCCGGTACAATTTCCCTTACGTAATCTGACTTCTTGAAAATGCAGAATGCCAGGACGAAGAGGGGAAAGTCTTCGTTGATCGAAGTGAGATCATGGTCACCGCTTTCATCAACGTAGATGACATAATCGGAAAACGATGGCATTCGATCCCCAGTCATGGGCAGGTGTAATGTTATGTTGAAAGTTCGCCTCATTCCCTGTTTGGATGTCAAGGACGGGCGCGTCGTGAAGGGCGTGCAGTTCGTCGACCTCGTCGATGCGGGCGATCCGGTGGAAGCGGCGAAGGCCTATGATGCGGCCGGCGCCGACGAGCTGTGCTTTCTCGACATCACCGCGAGCCACGAGGCGAGGGGGATCCTGCTCGACGCGGTGCAGCGCACGGCCGAGGCCTGCTTCATGCCGCTGACCGTGGGCGGCGGCGTGCGCACCGTGGAGGACATCCGCAAGCTCCTGCTCGCGGGCGCCGACAAGGTCTCGATCAACACCGCTGCCGTGAAGAACCCGGATTTCGTGCGCGAGGCCGCGGAAAAGTTCGGCGCGCAGTGCATCGTCGTCGCCATCGACGCCAAGAAGGTGTCGGGGGAGGGCGAGGCGCCGCGTTGGGAAATCTTCACCCATGGCGGCCGCACCGCCACGGGCATCGACGCCGTCGCGTTCGCCCGGCAGGTGGCGGAGCTGGGGGCAGGGGAGTTGCTCGTCACCTCCATGGACCGGGACGGCACCAAGGGCGGCTACGATCTCGCGCTGGTGCGCGCCATCGCGGACGCGGTCTCCGTGCCTGTCATCGCCTCGGGCGGCGTCGGCAAACTCGACCACCTGGTCGACGGCGTCGAGAAGGGCCATGCCAGCGCCGTTCTCGCGGCGTCCATCTTCCATTTCGGCACCCACACGATTTCGGAAGCCAAGGGCTACATGGCCGGCAAGGGCCTCAAGATGCGGCTGGACGAGCCGGCGCGACGCCCTGCCGACCGGCATTGATGCGGGTTCGACGACAACCGCAAATCCAGACATCACGAAGGAATCTGGCCCATGACGATCTCCAACGAGGATGATCTGGACAAGCTCAAGGAGATCGGCAGGATCGTCGCCAATACCCTCGAGGCCATGGCTGCGGCCCTCGAGCCGGGCATGACGACGGCGGAGCTCGACATGATCGGCCGCAAGCTTCTCGAACAGGCGGGCGCCCGTTCCGGTCCGGAACTCGTTTACGATTTTCCCGGCGCAACCTGCATCAGCGTGAACGAGCAGGTCGCCCACGGCATTCCCGGACCACGCCGGATCGAGGCAGGCGATCTCGTGAATATCGATATCTCGGCGGAGAAGAACGGAATCTATGCCGATACCGGCGCCTCCTTCGCCGTTCCGCCGGTCACCAACGCCACGAAGCGGCTCTGCCGGGACGGGCGGCGCGCCATGTGGGTCGGCCTGCGCCAGGTCGGCGCCGACAGGCCGATCGCCGGGATCGGCCAGGCCATCGGTCAATTCGCCGAGAAGAACGGCTATACCCTGGTCCGCAACCTGGCGAGCCACGGCATCGGCCACTCCCTTCATGAAGAGCCGGGCGAAATTCCCACCTGGCCCGACCGCTCCGAGAGGCGGATCATGAACGAGGGCCTCGTCTTCACAGTGGAGCCCTTCCTGTCGATGGGCGCGAACTGGGCGACGGACGGAGACGATGACTGGACCCTGCTCAGCGATCCGCGCGCACCGACGGTGCAATACGAACATACGGTCGTCGCCACCCGCAACGGTCCTCTCGTCGTCACATTACCGGGCTGATCCAACCATGACCTCCTTCACCCTCGACGATCTCGCTCGCATCGTGGCCGAGCGTGCGGCCGCACCGGCGACCGAGTCCTATACGGCCAAGTTGATCGGTGGCGGGCCGGCCAAGGCGGCCAAGAAGCTGGGGGAGGAGGCCGTGGAGGCCGCCATCGCGGCCGTCCAGGGCGACCGGCAGAACCTCACGGCCGAGGCGGCCGATGTGCTGTATCACCTTTTGGTCGTGTTGCAGGGCGCCAATATTCCACTAAGTGACGTGATGGCCGAATTGGAGCGCCGCACGGCGCAGTCGGGTCTCGCGGAGAAGGCCGCCCGCAAGGCCTAAAATTGGAAAGAGGTGGTTCGCATGGACCAGCCCAACCTGGTGTCCGCCGCCGAGGACGATGACGGCCTCTCGCCCTATCGCACGTTCTCGCGCGACGAATGGGCTCGGTTGCGCGCCGATGCGCCCATGACGCTGACGGCCGACGAGGTGGTTCAGCTGCAATCCCTCAACGATCCGATTTCGCTCGACGAGGTGGCGGCGATCTACCTGCCGCTCTCGCGCCTGCTGTCGCTCTACGTCGCGGCGACGCAGGGGCTGTTCAAGGCGACCCAGCGCTTCCTCCTTGCCGAGCAACAGGAGAAGGTGCCCTACATCATCGGCGTGGCGGGCTCGGTGGCGGTCGGCAAATCCACCACGGCCCGCGTGCTGAAAGCCCTTCTCGCCCGCTGGCCCAACACGCCCAAGGTCGACCTCGTCACCACGGACGGGTTCCTCCTCCCCAACTCCGAGCTGACACGGCTCAACCTGATGGAGCGCAAGGGTTTTCCGGAGAGTTACGACACGGGAAAGCTCCTGCATTTCCTCGCCGACATCAAGGCCGGCAAGCGCAACGTGAAGGCGCCGCTCTACTCCCACCTCGTCTATGACGTGGTGCCCGGCGAGGAGACGAATGTCGACCGTCCGGACATCCTGATCGTCGAGGGACTCAACGTGCTCCAGCCGGCGCGCATGCCCAAGGACGGCACGGCCATTCCCTTCGTGTCCGATTTCTTCGATTTCTCGGTCTATATCGACGCCGACGAGGCCGACCTGCACCGCTGGTACGTGAACCGGTTCCTGCGCCTGCGGCACACCGCCTTCCGGGATCCCCTGTCCTATTTCCGGCGCTATGCGGAACTCGCGGAAGCGGATGCCATCGCCATCGCCGAGGGCCTGTGGAACCGCATCAACCTGGTGAACCTGCAGGAGAACATCGTGCCGACCCGCCAACGCGCGAGCCTGATCCTGAAGAAAGGCCCGAGCCACCGGATCGAAACGGTGGCGCTGAGAAGGCTGTGAGCGGGACCCGGGCTCCCCTTCTTCTTCAATCCCGTCCGAGCCGGCTCATTCCTGCCGACGCAGAAACGTGCCGAAGCCCATCAGAAGCAATCCGAACCCGCTGCCGAACATGGCGAGAAGGCCGAGACCGACCGGATTGTCGCCGGCCCATCCGAAAATGACGGACGACAGCAGCGGCAACCAGGAACCGACCGTCAGGAACCTGCCGGCACAGAGCACGTAACGACAAACACGGTTGCGAGCGGTCGAGGCCGGCATGACCATGATGACGGCAATGGGGAGTGCTAAAAGCCAAATCCAATCGAGCAACTTGTTTTCAACCTTCGTACAGAAATGTTATGTATTAACATATATCCTATGGGAACGTTTGTTCAACCACTTCCTGATTGTGAACGTTGTGCCTCCACATCCAAGGAGGATCCATGACGACCCAGCCGGTTGACGAAAAGCTGAAGCGCAGCGCAGAGCACGCGAAGGAGGCCGCGGAGCAGACCCAGGAAGCGGCAGAACACACGCAGGCGGCGGCGCGGACGACCGCCAAGGCCAGCGTGCAGATGAAGGACAGCGCCGACCGGCGCACGGAACTCGCGGCCAACCGGACGGTCTTTGCCGCCGAGCGAACCTATGCCGCCTGGGTGCGGACGGGCCTGGCGTCGCTCGCCTCCGGAATCGGCGCGAAGAAGCTCCTCGAGGGCGTGGTGCCGGGCTGGATGATCGTCTCCACCGGGTCGATCCTCATCCTGTTCAGCGCCTTCTGCTTCGCGGCCGCCGTCTGGCGTCAGCTCTTCACCGGCTCGCAGCCGCCGCAGCCCGACGTGCAGCGCCTTCCGCCCTTCCTGCTCATCGCCTTCAACGGCTTCCTGGCGCTCGTCTCGCTTGCCGCCCTGTTCAGCATCTGGTTCGGACGAACGGGCGGGTGAGGGCGGCTCTCAGGACGCTGGACGCTCCCGAGAGGGTTTCACTCGCGGAACGCCCCTTCGACCGGGGCCGACAATTCCGCATCCGCCGCGCGGATTTCCGTGATGACGCGCGCAAAAGCGGGGCGCGCCTCGAGCCTTGCATACCAGGATGCCAGGGCCCCGAGGCCTTTGACGGACGGGCCGCCCAGGCGGCGGGTCCAGAAGACCGCCATGAACACGGCGATGTCGGCGGCCGAGAACGCGCCGCAGAGATACTCCTTGCCCTCGAGCGCGCGGTCGATCTCGGCGAAATGGCCGGCGAGCGCCGATTCGGCCTCCCGGGCCTTCGCTTCCTTCGCATCCCAGCGCTCCGAATCCTCGGGCTTGGGCTCGGTGCGATGCATGAGGAGGCGCAAGGGCGCCAGCATGACCTCGTCGCCGAACACGTCGAAGAGCCGGCATCGGGCGCGCTCCCGCGGGGTATCGGGGTAGAGGGACGGACCGGGATAGGCCTCGTCCAGGTATTCGAGGATCACGGTCGAATCGTAAAGGGACAGGTCCCCGTCGACGAGGACCGGGACCTGTCCCTTGGGGTTGATGGCCACCACGTCCGGGTTCTTGGGGCTGTAGCCCTTCGTCTGGGTGAACGGCACCAGGATCCGCTCGAAGACGAGCCCCTTCTCGTGAAGGGCGATTTCGACCTTGCGGGAGAAGAGGCTTACCGGACCGGAATAGAGCTTCATCGGGGTGCCTTTCGGGCTATCATCGGCTGAAGGTGGTGGGAAGATGATCCTGCCAGGAGGCGACATTCAAGCCTGCCACGTCGGCGCGCGACAACCCGATATCGGCGAGTTCCCGATCGTCCAACCGGTACAAGGCCTTGGCGTTCTCGCGTGCGTCGAGCCAGGCCTCGTACCTGAGCAGAAGCTGCAGCACCAGGTTCCTGCGCTCGCGGCGGGCGGCGTGAAGCCCAAGATTTCCTGCGGTATATCCGATCGCCATGACGAGTCTCCTTCAACGGCGTTCCATTGAGACAAATGTGCGCTCATGATAGCGTTCGGGCAAACGAGAAGTTCTTGCGCTGTGCCCAAGGAAAACTTGGGCAATAACCTGGATCCGCCATGTCCCGCAGACGTCTTCCCCCGCTCAATGCCCTCCGGGCCTTCGAGGCCGCCGCCCGTCACCTGAACTTCGAGAAGGCGGGCGACGAGATCGCCGTCACGGCGAGCGCCGTGGGCCAGCAGGTGAAGGCTCTGGAAGCCTGGCTCGGGCGCCCCCTCTTCCTGCGCCAGCCGAGCCGCGGCGTGGCGCTGACGCCTTTGGGCGAGCATTATGCCGCCTCCCTGTCCGACATCCTCGACCGGCTCGATCATGTGACGGCCCAGGCCCTGCGCTCGGACCGGTCCAACGTGATCACCGTGAGTTCCATGCCGAGCTTTGCATCGGGCTGGCTCATCCCCCGGCTGGGCTCCCTCAAGGAGCAGCATCCCGACCTCGAGGTGCGGGTCTCCGTCGACACGCGGCTGACGGACTTCGCCCGCGAGGATGTGGACGTGGCGATCCGCTTCGGCCGGGGGAACTATCCGGGGCTCCGCTCGAGCCTGCTGATGGAGGAATATTTCTTCGCCGTCTGCAGCGCGTCCCTGTTGGGCGACCCCGAGCGCCCCCTGAACGAACCCGCGGATCTGCGCCACCACACCCTGCTGCACGAAAGCGTCTACAGCATCCCCGACTACACCACCTGGGATCGCTGGCTCGACGCCGTCGGCGTCACCGGCCTCGACACCTCTCGCGGCCCGCATTTTCCCCATACCTATCTCTGCCTCCAGGCCGCGGCCTCCGGTCAGGGGGTGGCGCTCGCCACCAACGTGCTGATCGGCGATTACCTGCAGGCCGGACGCCTCGTTCAGCCGTTCCCGCAGCAGGTGAAGGGCTCCTACCAGTATTACGTGGTCTGCCCGGAAGCCACCGCCGACCGGCCGGCGCTGGCGGCCTTCCGGGCATGGTTGCTGGAGGAGGCGAGGGCGCATGGCGCCGAGGCGGGGCGGGACTGATCGTCTCCGTCATCGCCGGCACAAGGCCGGCGATGACGGAGCGGGGCATTGCCGCATCACGCCGCCTTCAGTGCCGTGCGCACGGCGCTTTCCGCAGTGGCCGTGGCCTGCTTGCGGTTGCCGTTGAAGGGGATTGGCTCGCCCCAGGTGACCACCACGTCGAGCGGGATTCCCTGGACGAACATCTTGAGATGGGGCCCGAGCTCCATGTCCCCGTACCATGCGATGAAGGGGCGCTCGCGCCGGGTCACCGGCAGGCCGTTGCGGCGCGTGTAGGCGATGGCGAGCGGCTGGAGATAAACGTGCTCGACGCTGTCGTGCATGAGGGCGGTCTGGGCCGCGCCGACAAGGGACGAGCGGAAGGGCAGGAGGCGGTTGCCGTCGCCGGTGGTGCCTTCCGCGAACAGCACGATCGCCTCGCCCTTCACCAGCCTGTGGGCGAGGGCGTCGTTCACCTCCGCGGTGGCCTTGCGGCGCTGGCGGTCGATGAAGACCGAGCGCTGCAGTCGCGCGAAGAGACCGACCACCGGCCAGGTCTCGATCTCCGACTTGGCGATGAACGAGAGCGGATGCAGCGAACCGATCACCGGGATGTCGAGCCAGGAGACATGGTTCGCCAGCACGATGGTGGGCGCGCTCCCCGGCGGCGTTCCCCGCTCGATCACGCGTACGTTGAAGAGCCTCATCAGGATCCTGTGAAACCACATGGGCAGCACAGGCAGCATCGACGACCAGCCGAACCGGAAGGCCAGCATCTGCAGTGGCACGAGCACGAGGCTGCACAGGCCGAGCAGCAGGAGACGCAAGGCGACGCCGGGTTTCGTCACGCGTCGTCCTTGTCCAGCGGCACCGCGTAGAGTTCGAGCCGGTGATAGACGACCTTGTAGCCGAGCCGCTTGGCGATCTCGTTCTGCAGCGCCTCGATCTCCTCCGAGCGGAATTCGATCACGTCGCCTGTTTCGAGATTGATGAGGTGGTCGTGATGCTCCCGTGCGGCCTGCTCGTAGCGCGAGCGACCGTCGCGGAAGTCGAGCCGGTCCAGGATGCCTTCGGTCTCGAACAGTTTGACCGTGCGATAGACCGTGGAGAGCGAGATCCGGTCGTCCACCTCGGCGGCGCGCCGGTGCAGCTCCACCACGTCGGGATGGTCCTCGGCGGAATCCAGAACCCGCGCGATGATCCGGCGCTGGCCCGTCATGCGCAGGCCCTTGTCGCGGCAGGCGCGCTCGATGGCGTCCGATCGGCGTGGTTTGGCGGAGGTGCTGTTTCGTGTGACCAAGGCTTACTCGCTCCTTGGAGGACTTATAGGCGAGGGGAGCGGAGCGGGCTATAGGCTCAAGGTCATGGTGAGCGCCGCAGCCTTGGTCCCGTCGGCTTTCCGATAATAGCCTTCCCGCCGGCCGACGTCCTGGAAACCCGCGCGCCGGTAGAGGGCGATGGCGGGCCCGTTGCCCTCCTCGACCTCCAGATGCACCCGGGCCACGCCTTGCCGCGAAAGCGCGTCGAGATGATGGGCGAGGAGAGGGCGAGCATGGCCCTTGCCCCGGGCTTCCGGCGCGACCGCGACCGTGATGATCTCCGCCTCGTCGAGCACGATCCGCGACAGGACGAAGCCGACGGGTTTCGTCGCGCGTCCCAGAAAGAGCCCATCGGCCACGACGCCGCGCTCGCCCAGAAGGCGCTCGAAATCCAGCGTGCTCCAGGCCGGCGCGAAGGCCGAGGCATGGATGGCCGAGAGCCGGGCGGCGGCCTCGGTCCCGACGGCTTCGACGCGCGGGGCCGGCGGATGGATGAAGCGGTCGAGGATGCTCACGGCGAGATTTCTTACTGCCTGGCGATCCGGGCCCCGTCCTGCGGCTTGGCGTCGGGCTCGCGCAGGTAAAGCGGCTTCGGCAGCGCCTGGGTCGGATCGGCCAGGGCCCCGAGGCGGGCCACCCAGGCGATGTCGGGATAGCCCGAGATGTCGCTGATATGGGCCTCGACCCCTTGGGCACGCGCCTCCGCGGCCAACATGGCCGAGGCGGAGCCGGAGACCAGGATCGGGCCGGAGCCGAGAAGCCGGATGGCCTCACGATAGGTCATGAGGCCCGGCGGAATGATCGTGCGTCCGCCCGGCGCGATGGCCTGGATGTAGATGTGGCCGTGCTTGGCGTCGATGGCGGCGGTGAAGAGCCCGCGCCTGTCGCCGACCATCATCGGGGCGAGGAAGGCGGACAGGGTCGCGACCCCGACCACCGGGATCCCGGCCGCAAGGCCGATGCCGCGGGCCGCGCTGATCCCGACCCTCAGGCCCGTATAGCTGCCCGGCCCGACCGTGACGGCGACCCGGTCGAGACTCTCGAATCCGCCGTCCACCTGGGCGGAGAGCCGGTCGAGGAGCGGCATCAGGGCTTCCGCGTGTCCGCGATCCATGGCGATGGATTCGGCGGCCAGCGGCACGGGCTCACCGGCCTCGACGATGCAGGCCGAGCAGGCGCCTAGGGCCGTATCGATGGCAAGGACTCGCACCATTCGCCTCCATTGGATCGTCGTTTGCACGATGCACTAGGTCCGATGCTTTAGAGCAAGAAGTGGCCCGGAGGAAACCCGGTTTCACACTCTATCTCGCGACGCAAGCGTTTCAGCTTGAACGGGCCGGATGGCCGGTGCCATGATCCGCCCATGACAACCGGACCCGATCCTTCCTCGACAGACCTCAAGCCCTGGACCGTGAGCCGCTCGCGGGACGTGATTCGCGACCGCTGGGTCACGCTGCGCGCCGACGATTGCGTGACCGCCGAAGGCGTGGAAATCGCCCCCTATTACGTGCTCGAATATCCCGATTGGGTCCACGTCATAGCCATCGACGACGAGGACCACCTCGTCCTGATCGAGCAATATCGCCATGCCTTCGGCGGCCTGTCCCTCGAAGTGCCGGCCGGGGCGATCGACCGGGAGGACCCGTCCGTGCTGGCGGCGGCGGCCCGCGAGCTCGAGGAAGAGACGGGTTACGTCGCAGAGCGATGGCGGTCTTTGGGCAAGCACTCACCCAATCCCGCAACCCATACGAATTCCTGCCATACGGTGCTGGCGCTCGGTGCGCGCCCGGTCGGCCGGAAGCTGAACGACCCGACCGAGCAGATCAAGGTGGTGCGGGTGCCGGTCGGGGATGCCGCTCGGCTCGCTGCCGACGGCACCCTCACGAACGCGATGCAGATCGCCTCCCTGGCCATCGCGCTCGGCGCCATCGGCAAATGGCATTTATGAGCTTCAGGCGATGGAGCAGAACTCCTCGAAGGCGAGGCGCGGCTGGCGCGGATGGAGCTTCTCGGGAAGGCCGTAGCCGAGATTGATCAGGAAGTTGGACCTGAACCGGCCGTCGGGGAAGAAGGCCCCGTCGACCCCCTGGTGAGAAAAACCCCCCATGGGTCCGCAATCGAGCCCGAGCGCCCGGGCGGCCATCATCAGATAGGCGCCCTGGAGGCACGAGCCCTGGAACCCCGCCCGTTCGATGGCCTCGGGCTTCCCGGCGAACCAGCTGCGCGCATCGGGGCTGTTCGGCGCGAGGGTGGCGAGCTTCTCGTAGAATTCGGTGTCATAGGCCACGATCACCGTCGCGGGCGCGCTCATGGTCTGGCGCACGTTGCCCTCGTCGAGATGGGGCTTGAGCTTCTCCTTGGCCTCGCGCGACACCACGAAGACGAAGCGGCCGGGCGAGGAATTGGTGCTCGTCGGCCCCAGCTTGGCGAGGTCGGCGACCTCGCGCAGGGTCGCCTCCGGGATCGGGCGATCCTGCCACCAGCGATGGGTGCGGGCGTCGCGGAAGAGCTGGTCCAGGGCGATCTCGGACAAGACGGGCAACGGAGGTCTCCAAACAAAAAGCGCGGCTGAACAAAGCCGCGCTTTCCTAACGGAATTCTTAAGATCGGACCAAACGGCTTATGGGCGCATCGTCTAGGTCCCAAAAGTGCAAATCCGCTTTTGGGTCCGATGCTTTAGACCGCCTGCACCTCGCGCACGTCCGGCAGGAAGTGGCGCAGCAGGTTCTGGATGCCGTGGCGCAGGGTGGCGGTCGAGGACGGGCAGCCCGAGCAGGCGCCCTTCATGACGAGATACACGGTGCCGTCCTTGAAGCCGCGGAACGTGATGTCGCCGCCGTCTCCCGCCACCGCCGGGCGGATGCGGGTCTCGAGCAGTTCCTTGATGGTCTCGACGGTGGCGGCGTCCGCATCGTCGAAGAACTCCTCGCCGTCCTCTTGGCTGGCGCCGTATCCGTTGGCGAAGAGCGGAGCGCCGGTCATGAAATGCTCCATGATCGCGCCGAGGATGGCAGGCTTCAGGTGCTGCCATTCCCCGTCCGCCTTGGTCACGGTGACGAAATCGTAGCCGAAGAACACGCCCGTGACGCCCGGCACCGCGAAGAGCCGCTGGGCCAGGGGGGAGACTTCGCCCTGCTCGGGGGTCTTCGCCTCGAAGGTGCCTTCCGGCATGACCACGCGGCCGGGCAGGAATTTCAGGGTGGCGGGATTGGGAGTGGCTTCGGTCTGGATGAACATCGTGTCTGTCGTCCTCTGCGCCGGTTCAAGGCCGGCCGAGTGTGGGTGTTAGAATCGTTCTAACAGATTCCAGCCTCAATGTGGAATGGGACGAGGCGGATTCCAAGGGGAGAATACATACCTCAAGGGCATCGGAGGACTGCAACTTCGGCCGCCGCTCGACCTCTCCTGCGTCCTCTCCGGCCTCATGCCGGTGATCCCGATCGGAAAGGTGCGGTGCAGGCCAATTCCGGTCGCTAGCCCGCCAGCGCGTCGATTTCCTCGTCCGTCAGGCTGCCCGGCACGATGACGATGGGGACCGGGAAGGAGGCGGCGGCCTTGCCGCCGGCCAGGGTGGAGACCAGGGGGCCGGGGCCGTCCTTGGCGCTGCCGGCCGCAAGGACCAGGAAGGAGATGTCCTCGTCCTCGTTGATGAGCTTGATGATCTCGTCGGCCCGGCTGCCGACGCGGATCACCTGCTCCGGCTCCACGCCCGCGGCGTTGCGGGCCTCGCGAGCCGCGGCGTCGAGCCGTTTCTGGGCCTCTTCGCTCGCTTCCTCGATCATGGCCTCGCCGACGCCGAGCCATTCGAAATTGTCGGGTGGATCCACGACCGCGAGCATGATCATGCTCGCGCCCGTGCGGGCCGTGCGCCGGGAGGCGAAGTGCACCGCCCGGGCGCATTCCGGCGTCTGGTCGACCACCACCATGAATTTCGGCCGGTGGCCGGATTCGTAGGATCGGCGCTTGCCGCTCACAGCATGCTCTCCTGTGTCAGTGAGAATGCTGCCCTGCCGTTAAGGCAAGGGCAAGTCCCGTCATCTCCGTCGATCCAGGCATCAGCGCGCGCGGACGAAGCCCACGATGTCCTTGACCGCATCCATGGTCACGGAGGCCAGGGCGCGCGCGCGGGCCGAGCCGTCCGCCAGCACCGCATCGATGTGGCCGGGATCGGCCATGAGGCGGCGCATCTCGTCGGCGACGGGCGAGAGCTTCGTCACCGCCACGTCCACGAGAGCGGCCTTGAAGCCGGAGAACTGGGAGCCGCCGTGCTGGCGCAGCACTTCTTCCGGCGTCGTGTCCATGAGCGCCGCATAGATCGCCACGAGGTTCTCGGCCTCGGGGCGGGCCTTGAGGCCCTCGACCTCGCTCGGCAACGGCTCGGGATCGGTCTTCGCCTTGCGCACCTTCTGGGCGATGGTGTCGGCGTCGTCGGTCAGGTTGATGCGCGAATAGTCGGACGGGTCCGACTTCGACATCTTCTTCGAGCCGTCGCGCAGGGACATGACCCGGGTGGCGGGCCCCTGGATCATGGGCTCGGTCAGGGGGAAGAACGCATCGCCGAAGCCGTGGGCGGCAATCGATTCGGCCCAGTCGTTGTTGAACTTCTGGGCGATGTCGCGGGTCAGCTCCAGATGCTGCTTCTGGTCCTCGCCCACCGGCACATGGGTCGCCCGGTAGACCAGGATGTCGGCGGCCATCAGGCTCGGATAGGCGTAGAGGCCGACCGAGGCGTTCTCCCGGTCCTTGCCCGCCTTGTCCTTGAACTGGGTCATCCGGTTGAGCCAGCCGAGGCGGGCCACGCAGTTGAACACCCAGGCGAGTTCCGCGTGCTGGGGCACCTGGGACTGGTTGAAGACGATGTGCCGCTTCGGATCGATGCCGGCTGCGAGGAACGCGGCCGTCACCTCGCGGATCTGGCGGGTCAGATCGGTCGGGTTCTGCGGCACGGTGATCGCATGCATGTCCACGACGCAGTAGATGCAGTCATACTGCTCCTGCATGGCGACGAAGCGCTTGATGGCGCCGAGATAATTCCCGAGGTGGAGATTGCCGGTGGGCTGAACGCCCGAGAACACCAGCTCCTTGAACTGCGCCATCGTCTTGAACTCCCACGGGGTGCACGCGCAAGGCCGAACCGCCGACCGCCCCAGATCGCTTCTAAGTCCCGCATCGTTCCGCGGCGAACCGGAGGCCGGCCGGCGCGACGATGCTCCATTGAGGCGCGCGTTATGACAGGGCCGCGCCACGATGCAAGGGTTCTCACGCTTTTTTCGTCAGCGCGGCCCAATCGTCGCGGGTGACGGCGCCAGCGGCCCAGGCCACGAGCGCATAAAGCGCCAGCCCACCCAGGCAAAGAGCCGCGAGGGACGCAACTCCCGGCTGCGGGAAAAGGGAGCCCGCACCCAGCAGGCCCAGGCTCATGGCGAGCACCGCCAGGACGATGCGCGTGGTGCGCGACGCCAGGGCGCGATCCGGCGCCCAGAGGCCGATTCGATGGAGGCCCAGGACGACGGCGGCCGCATGGCCGACGCACCCTGCGCTTACGCCGAGCGCGATCCCTGTCGGGCCCAGAGGCCAGGCGAGCAGCAGGGAGGCCGCGACGGTGAGAACGAGGCCGAGCATCGCGGCGACGAGAACCACCTTGAGGGAGCCGCGCGCGAACAGGGTCTGGCTCAACACCTTGGCGGCCGTCGCGAAGGGCAGGCCCACGCTCAGGGCCGTCAGGACGAGCGCCGTACCCTCGGCGTCGGAGGATTGGAACGCGCCCCGCTCGAACAGCACGCTGCTCATGGGGCGGGCAAGAACGATCAGGGCCGCGCTGGCCGGCAGGGCGAGCAGCAGCGCCACTTCCAGGGCCCGGTTCTGCGCCGCCACGATGGCCCCTGTCTCGCCGGCCCGATGGCGGCGGGCGAGTTCCGGCAGGAGCAGGCCCGAGCCGAGCGCGGCCATCAGGCCGAGGGGCAGCTGCATCACGCGCTCGGCATAGTAGAGCCAGGACACGCCGGAGGGCCAGAACGAGGCGATCTGGGTCGCGGCCAGGATGAAGAGCTGCACGGCGCCGCTCGCCACGAGCACGGGAAATCCCGCGAGCAGGAGATTCCTCAGAAGAGGGGACCAGCGAGGCTTCCGGAAGCGGACCAGCGGGACGTCGCCCCGCCACAGGGCCGCGGCCACGAGGGCGAGCTGGATCAGGCCGGCGAGGCTCGACGCCAGGGCCAGCCATGCGGCCTTCTCGGCGAGCGGCAGGGGAAGACCGGCTTCCATCCCGATCAGCACCAGGATCAGGCCGCCATTGACCGCAAGAGGCGCGAGGGCCGTCGCGGCAAAGCGACCGCGCATGTTCAGGATCGCGGCCCCGATGGAGGCCAGCGTCACGGACAGGACGATGGGGAAGGAGAGGCGCGTATAAACCGCCACCAGGGCGAGCGTCTCGCCGTCGTCGTGCAGGCCCGGCGCGAGGACGAGGGCGAGCAGCCCCGCGCCGACCTCCACGAGCGCCGTGAGGCCGAGCAGCGCCAGTCCGAACACGCTCAGCACATCGCCGGCGGTCGCCGCCGCCTCATCGGGCTCCAGGGCGCTCAAGGCCGGGATCAGGGCCGGGTTGAGCCCGCCCTCGCCGACGATCCGGCGCACCAGGTTCGGCAGGCGAAAGGCGGCGAGAAACGCATCCGCCACCGGCCCGGCCCCCAGGGCCTGCGCGAACAGCATGTCCCGGACGAAGCCGAGAACGCGCGAGGCCATCGAGCCGAGGCCGACCAGGAGCGAGGAACGGATGAGCGACATGCCCTCGCGGCTTAGCCGGTCTCGAGGGAAATGTCTAAGAACACGCCTTCGCCGGCGCCGGCCGGGACGCCTAAACCTCTCCCGGCTTCTTGATCTCATGCTTCAGCAGCAGGGGCGTCTGCGCCAGCGCGAACGCGATGGTGAGGGGCATGATGCCGAAGACCTTGAAGCTGACCCAGAAATCCGTGGTCTGCGTGCGCCAGACGATCTCGTTCAGGGCGGCGAGCGCGAAGAAGAACAGCGCCCAGCGCAGGGTGAGCTTGCGCCATCCAGCCTCGTCGAGCTCGAACATGCTGTCGAGCACGATCTGGAGCAGGGGCTTGCGGAAATAGAGCCCGCCGAGCAGCACGAAGCCGAACATCGTATTCACGATGGTGGGCTTGAGCTTGATGAAGGTCTCGTCCTGCAGGAACAGGGTCAGCCCGCCGAAGACCACCACGACGATGCCCGACACCAGGGGCATGATCGGCAGCTTGCGGGTGAGCGCGTAGCTGATCCCCAGGGCGATCACCGTCGCCACGATGAAGATCCCGGTGGCGGCGAAGATGCGATGATCCTCCGCGAAGCCGAACCGGTCCCCATAGGCGTTGCCGAGGAAGAACAGGGCCAGCGGCCCGAGTTCGAGGACGAGCTTGAGGAGAGGAGGGAGGCGCTTTTCGTCTGTCATGAGGCTGTATCTAACCCGGCAATGGCCTTTGCGAAATCCCGTGCGGTGAAAGGCTCCAGGTCCTCGACGCCTTCGCCGACGCCGATGAAATGAACTGGCAGGCCGAATTTGGCAGCCAATGCCACCAGGATGCCACCGCGGGCCGTGCCGTCGAGCTTGGTCATGATGAGGCCCGTGACGCCGGCCGCCTTCTGGAACAGCTCGACCTGGCTGACGGCGTTCTGGCCCACCGTCGCGTCGAGGACGAGGAGGGTGGCGTGCGGGGCGGTCGGGTCGAATTTCTTCACCACGCGCACGATCTTCTCGAGCTCGGCCATCAGACCGGCCTTGTTCTGCAGGCGGCCGGCCGTGTCGATGAGGAGCACGTCCGTGCCGTTGGCTTTCGCCTCCTGCAGGGCGTCATAGGCGAGGCCCGCCGCGTCGGCGCCCTGCGCGCGGGCCAGTACCGGAGCCCCGACCCGTTCGCCCCAGACCTTCAGCTGCTCGATGGCGGCGGCCCGGAACGTGTCGCCGGCCGCCAGCATCACCTTCAGACCCTGCTCACGGAATTTCTGGGAAAGCTTGCCGATGGTCGTGGTCTTGCCCGCCCCGTTCACGCCGACCATGAGAACGACGAAGGGCTTCCTGGACCGGTCGATGGAGAGCGCCTGGGCGACGGGCTGGAGCGCTTTCTCCACCTCGCCCGCCAGGATGGCCTTCACCTCCTGGGGGGAAATTTCCTTGTTGTAGCGGCCGGACGCGATGGCCTCGGTGATCCGCATCGCCGTAGGCACGCCGAGATCGGCCTGGACCAGGGCGTCCTCCAGCTCCTCCAGGGTGGCGTCGTCCAGTTTCCGCTTGGTGAACAGTCCGGTCACGCTCTCCGACAGGGAGGACGAAGTGCGCCGCATGCCGTCTGTGAGGCGCTGCCACCAGCCGCGGGACGCGGCGGGCTGCTGTTCCGGAGCGGGAACAACCTCGGCGGGGGCGGGCTCGGGCGCAAGCAGATCGGCGGCCGAAATGTCGGGGCGTAGCTCGGGGCCGGTCTCGGTGACGATGCGCGGCAGCGGCTCCTGCGGGTTGGTGCCCTCGGGGTCCAATCCCTCCACGGGCTGGAGATCGGCGCCCGCCAGCTCCGGCGGTACCTTGTCCTCCTCAGGCGTATCCGGGGAGGCGGTGGTCACGCTCGGGGGAGCGGCCGTGAGATCGTCCGCGGCCGTCGCGGGCGGGGAGGGCATCGCCTCCGGCTCGCCGCCGGCCTGCGGGGTTTCCGGCGCCGGTGCTGCGGGGGCTTCTTCAGCCTTGCGCCCGAACAGACGGGAGAAAAATCCGGGCTTGTCGGGCTTCGTCTCGGCCATGAGTGTCGCTTTGCCTTATGAACGCTGTGCTTGATTTAACGCAGTTGCCTCGATAGCGGAGGCATCATGAATGCGGAAGAGATAGTCAACCGTTTGCTGTATCGCGATGCCCTGATGCTCGTGATCGACAAGCCCGCCGGCCTGCCGGTGCATCCCGGCCCCAAGGGCGGCGAGACCCTGTTTCATCATCTCGATGCTCTCCGCTTCGGCTTGCCGCGCCGTCCCGAGGCCGCGCACCGCCTCGACAAGGATACGTCCGGCTGCCTCGTGCTCGGCCGCCATCCCAAGGCCATCGCCCGCCTCAACGAGCTTTTCCGCAAGGGCGAGGTCGACAAGGTGTACTGGGCCGTGGTCGAAGGCGGGCCGCATGAGGACGAGGGCGAGATCGATCTCGCCCTTGCTCCGAAGTCGCCGGATCGCGGCTGGTGGATGAAGGTGGACCCGAAGGGCCAGCCTTCCTTGACGAAATGGCGCGTGCTGGGGCGGGGTGAGGGTCTGTGTCTCCTCGAACTGCGCCCCATCACCGGTCGCACCCATCAGCTGCGGGTCCATTGCGCGGCGATGAATTTCCCGATTCTCGGCGATCCCATCTACGGCACGGCCCCGCGTTTTCACGGGCCGGGCCTGCACCTGCATGCGCGAAGCGTGAGCGTGCCGCTCTATCCCAAGAAGCCGCCGGTCACGGTCGAGGCGCCTGTTCCGGAGCATATGCGGGAGCGGGTGAGGATGTGTGACGGCGCAGTTTAAGCTGCCAACAAGTCCTTGCCGTCGTGCCCGGCGATGGTGGTCGGCACGATGGTGCCCGGCGTCACCTCGCCGGTGAAACGCACGAGCGTGAACCCTTCCGTACGGCCGAGCTGGTTGGTCTCGACCAACACGTTGCGCCGCGCGCCGACTTCCCCGGCGAGGTGCTTCAGCAACGCCGCCTCGCCTTTCTCGCGCAGGCGCCGCGCCCGGTCCTTCACCACGTCGCGCGCCACCTGCGGCATGCGGGCGGCCGGCGTGCCGGGGCGGGGCGAGAACGGGAAGACGTGGAGATGGGTCAGGGTGCATTCCTCGACGATGGCGAGGGAGCGGGCGAACATCTCCTCGGTCTCGGTCGGGAAGCCCGCGATGATGTCGGCGCCGAAGACCATGTCCGGGCGCAGGCGCTTCACCTGCTCGCAGAACGCGATGGCGTCGGCGCGCAGGTGGCGGCGCTTCATGCGCTTCAGCACCATGTCGTCGCCCGCCTGCAGCGAGAGATGCAGATGCGGCATCAGGCGGGACTCGGAGGCGATCACGTCGAGAAGGTCGTCGTCCGCCTCCACGGAATCGATGGACGAGATGCGAAGCCTCTCCAGTTCCGGCACGTGCCGGAGAAGGCCCTTCACCAGGGTGCCGAGCTTCGGCTCGCCCGGCAGGTCCTTGCCGTAGCTGGTGATGTCGACGCCGGTCAGCACCACCTCGCGGGAGCCGTGCTCCACGAGGGTGCGCACCTGTTCCACCACCGCGCCCATGGGCACGGAGCGGGAATTGCCGCGGCCGTACGGGATGATGCAGAAGGTGCAGCGATGGTCGCAGCCGTTCTGCACCTGCACGAAGGCGCGGGTGCGTCCGCGCATCCCGTCGATGAGATGCACGGCCGTTTCCTTCACGGCCATGATGTCGTTGACGAGAACCTTTTCGCTCGAACCCACGCCGAAATCGCGCAGCCCGGCCCAGGTCTCGGCCTTCATTTTCTCATGGTTGCCGACGACCTGGGAGACTTCCGGCATGGCCGCGAAGGTCTCGGGCTCCACTTGCGCGGCGCAGCCGGTCACGACGATGCGGGCGTTAGGCTTCTCGCGGGCGATCTTGCGGATCGACTGGCGGGCCTGGCGCGTCGCCTCGCCGGTGACCGCGCAGGTGTTGACGATGATGACTTCGCCGAGCCCCGCTTCCTCCGCGTGGCGCTGCATGGCCTCCGACTCGTAGGTGTTGAGCCGGCAGCCGAAGGTGACCACTTCGACGCGACCCTGCGTCGAAGTGGTCACCTTCGGCGAGCGCAGCGAGGGAAGGGGATCCCGCTCCATGTTGGTGTCACCTGGATTCCCTTCCCCTCCAGCGGCCTCGCCGCTTCCGGCCGGGAACGACAGATCCCGGTCCATCAGGCCACCTCGGTGAACAGGGCGGGCGAGAAGGTGCCCTCGTGCTCCAGCTCCGTCGGGCCGGTCATGAGCACGTGGCCGTCGCTCTCGCGCCATTCGATGACGAGATCGCCGCCGGGGAGCGTCACCACGGCCTTGCGGCCCGTCAGTCCCTTGCGGGCGGCCGCCACGAGGGTCGCGCAGGCGGCGGAGCCGCAGGCGCGGGTGGCGCCGGCACCGCGCTCCCACACGCGCAGGATGATGCGGTCGGGGCCGGTGACCTGGGCGAAGGAGATGTTGGCCCGCTCCGGGAAGACCGGATCGTGCTCGAAGGCCGGGCCGATGGCCGCGAGGTCATAGGTCTGGGCGTCCTCGACCCAGAAGACGGCATGTGGGTTGCCCATGCTGACGGCGGAGGGGCCCTGAAGCTCGGGGGCTTCGGCAAGCCGGGTGTCGACCGCGATCGTGCGGGTGTCCGGATAGGGATCGCGCAGGGGAATCTCGTTCCAGGCGAGGCGCGGCGGGCCCATGTCGACGGTGAAGACCCTGTCCGAGACGCGCTCCACCGGCAGCAGACCCGCCTTGGTTTCGAGCACGAGGTCGTCCTCGACCGGGCGGCTCATGACCGGATCCGTCGTCATCGCCCAGGCGACGCAGCGGGTGCCGTTGCCGCAGGCACCGGATTCCGAGCCGTCCGTGTTGTAGATGCGCATATAGGCGTCGGTGCCCGGCGTGACGGGGTCGTGCAGCACCATGAGCTGGTCGAAGCGCGAGCGCGGATCGGCCGCGATGGCGCGCGCTTCCGCCGGGCTCACCCGATGGGAGGAGCCGCGCAGGTCGAGCACGGTGATCTCGTTGCCGAGACCGTTCATTTTCAGGAAACGGCTGTTCGAAAGGGCACTCATGGGGGCGTATATGGCCGAAAATGTCGAAAATCGCGAGAGGGATCGCACCTGTCTGCGGCAATATCGTCAGGTGGCCGCGAGGCGGGGATCCGGCCTGCTGCAATCCGTCCTCCACAGGACCCCGCTGACGGCCTCGCGGCTGCTACAAATCCCCCCTATGGTGCTGCCCGGTATTCCATTTTGATTCGCGGGTGAGGCGTTTTTCCCATGCGGCTGCGCTCTTCAGGTCTTCTTCTCGTTCTCGCCCTCTGCTCGGGCGTCGCCTTCGCGCAGACGCCTCCGGCGGCCGACCAGACACCGGCCCCTTCGGCGACTCCCGCAACGCCGGCCGCTCCTCCGGCGGCGGCGCAGCCCACGCCGCAGGCCCAGAGCACCCCGAGCCCGGCTCCGGCCGAACCGCAGACGCCCGCGGCTCCCCAGGCCCCCGCGACCGGGCAGCCAAACCCCGCGGCCCCGGCCGCGCCCGCCAGCCCCGCGCCGGCCCAGCAGGCCGGCCGCACGACCCTGTTCCCGAACCCAAGCGACCCGACGGGCGTGGAGGAGGGTGTCCTGGTGTCAAAGCCGACCGTGATGCTCTCGGGCACCAGCACCTGGGACGAGGCCTTCACCAACCTCAAGAACGCCTTCGCCAAGATCGAGGGCGAAATGAAGAAGGCCGGGATCGCCCCGGCGGGCCGGCCGCTGACGATCTTCGTCGACACCGACGACAACGGGTTCAAATACGAAGCCATGGTGCCGATCGCCCAGGTTCCCGAGGGCAAGACCGAGCTGACCCCCGAGATCAAGTTCGGCAAGACCCCGGAGGGCAAGTCCTTCCGCTTCGTGCACAAGGACGCCTATGACGAGATCGACGGCACCTACGAGACGATCACGGCCTATCTCGACCTCAAGGAGATCGTCGCCAAGGATGCCTTCATCGAGGAATACGTGAGCGACTTCACCGACTCGCAGGACACCGATTTCGAGGTGAACATCTACGTCCAGCCGAAGCCATGATCGCTCTCTTCGACCTCGACGGGACCCTGACGGACCCGAAAGCCGGCATCACCCGCTCGGTGCAATATGCGCTCGAGCGGCTGGGCCGCCCCGTGCCGGATGCGGACGAGCTGACGTGGATGATCGGCCCGCCGCTGATCGCGGGCTTCACGGAACTTCTGGGCGGGACCGACGATGCGCAGGATGCCGTGCGCTTCTATCGCGAGCGGTACGGCGATGTGGGCCTGTTCGAGAACGAGGTCTATTCGGGCATCCCGGCCCTGCTCCGGGATCTTCGGGAGAAGGACGTCCGCCTCTACGTCGCGACGTCGAAGCTTCAGGTCTTCGCCCGGAGAATCCTCGATCATTTCGGCCTGTCGCGGTTCTTCGTCGAGATCTACGGCTCGGAACCCGACAACCGGAATGCCGACAAGCGCGACCTGATCCGCCACATTCTCGATGAGGAGCGCTTCGACCCCGCAAGCGCCGTCATGATCGGCGACCGGAAGCACGATGCCATCGGGGCGAAGGCCAACGGCATCACGTCGATCGGCGTCACCTGGGGCTATGGCTCCCGTCAGGAATTGTTAGAGGCCGGTGCGGCCTGCCTCGTGGACGAACCGGGCGATCTCGAGGAGATCATCGCCAGGGGTGCTTTCCTCGAGGATACGAGACCAACGTCACCGATTGGCAAGACATCGATTTCGAGGTGAACATCTACGTCCAGCTGGAATGAGCCGCTGCCGGTCGTGGATACCATCTTTGCTGACGCGTAAGAAATGCTTCGGGGCTTCCCTGGTTATGGTACATTGTGACATGGAGTTCATGTCTGCCGTGTAAGGGAAGTGCCATGAAGCGGCGAAAGTTGGGAGCTGCTGCCCTCGTCCTGCTGGCTGCGAGCCTGTGGGCCATGCCGGCCTATGCTGACCCGGGTGATGTCAAATGCCATGAGAGCCCTGACTATCTGGTCGTCCAACGCGACCGGAAGGACTGGCGTTCGGATTTCCTCATCAAGAGGAAAGCTCACCCTTCCGACCAGACACAGTGCGCCTTCACGCAGCAGCCTGCAGCTGTCCTCATTGGGGGCAGGGGCAAGAGATACCTGTTCGTCTCTCAAAAGGACGACCTGCTCGTATTGCAGCATTTCGGCAGCAAGAGCCCCAAGTACGGACCGCATCTGAAGCTGATCGTTCTAGGAGAGCGTCTCGTGGAGTCCGATCTGGGGATTCTCTCGGGAATCGACGAAGTCAAAGACGAGGGTATCGATCTATGGATGAAGATCGATACCAAGCCCGACAAGAATAATTGCCCCGATTATATCAGTGGATCCGAAGGAGCGGATCTCGACAAGTATATCAATGACAAAGACGAGCCAATTTATCTGATTCGGAAGGACTTCCTCGACTTCGCCTCCCGAAAGATTGTTCCGGGCACTGAGACACAGTGCCTAGGTCCTCACTGAAACCATTTGTTCTCATTTTAGGGCGCCCATGCTTCTCCGGGCCGCAAAGGCCTGAAACGGCTATCGGGAATCTCGGCCGCCTGGAGGGCCGTGGCCAGCTCCTGCGGCGGCTCGTCGACGCCCTCGTTGGTGAGCCGGAACGTGCCCCAGTGGTGGCCGAGCGCCTGCTCGGCCTCGACGATCCGTAACACCTTCACGGCATCCTCCGGGTTCATGTGCTGCGGCTCCATGAACCAGCGCGGCTCATAGGCGCCGATGGGCAGGTGCGCGAGGCGCAGGCGACCGAAGCGCTCGCGGACGGCGTGAAAGATCTTGCCGTCGCCGAAGCCCGTATCGCCAATATGGTAGATCGTGCCGGCCGGCGTGGTGAGCACGTAGGCGCACCAGAGCGCCATGCGCCGGTCGTTGATGCCCCGCGCCGACCAGTGATACGCCGGCTCGACATGGGCCGTGACACCATGGCCGAGGTCGATGGAGCCGCCCCAGTCCCGCGTCTCGACCGGGATCTCAGGATGCTCCGCCCGGATCACCGCGTCGTTGCCGAGGGGCGCGATGAATTTCGGGCGATGCTGCTGCCACAGACGGCCGAGGGTTCCGGTGTCGAGATGGTCGTAATGGTTGTGGGTGATCAGCACCGCATGGATCGGCGGCAGGTCCCGATACGCGATGCCCGGCGGGTTCACCCGCTTGGGGCCGGCGAAGGAAACCGGGCTCGCTCTCTCTGAAAACACCGGGTCGATCAGGATGTTGAGCCCCGCCACCTGGACCAGGAACGACGCGTGGCCGATCAGCGCCGTGCGCAGGCCCCGCACCTCGGCCGGGGGCTTGTCCTGAAAGGGGCTCGGAAAACTCTCCGGCCAGTCCTTGCGTCCGCCGCCGAGCTGCCAGCGGGCCAGCTCCAGGAAGCCCTTGTCCTGCGGCTGGTTGGCCAGGAAGAACCGCACCCCGTCGAAATGGTCGGTGACCGGCCCCTGATAGTACCGGTTCGTCGCACGGGCCGCCTTCATCCAGCCCAGGGCACTGGTGGCGGCGATGACGGGAAGGCCGAGGGTCTTGAGAAGGATGCGGCGGTTCATCAACGGTCTATCCGAGGTTCTCGTTTGAGCGACATCAGTTTATATTATAGAATAACGTTTATAAAATTGGGCTGGATCGCTTGAACTGCGAATCCGGATCTCAGGCGGGATAATCGTGGAAGAAATAGTCACTCAGATAGCCCGTTTCATCGGGCGCCTTCTCTTGGAGCTTCTATGGTATTTCAGAGCTAGGCTTATATTACCGCTTGTCTCCCTGGGATTTCTGGGATTTCTGCAGGTCCAACCCCTTGCTGCCAAGGATCGAGCCACGTGGTGGCAGAGCCCTTTCAAGCGTCTGCTGTCGGGGCAAGTCGAAGTCTCCGTCTCCATGGCGTCGACAATCGGATTTATGATGTGGGGGCTTCTCTTCCTCTGTATCGTGCTGCACTACGGCGTCGGTTAAGCTAAGCTCCTCTCTGCGGGGCCCTTTTCCTTGACTCCGTCGCTCCTTTCCTCTATCGGCTGACCGCAAATCTGTAGAGCGAGCCCATGAGCCGCCGACCAGCCCGAGAGGCTGGAGGTCAACGTCCGACAGCGCGATGCGCCCTCGGGCGCGTTTCTCTTTGGGTTTCGCTCGACTCACGACCCTCATCCCGAGGAGCAGCCAAAGGCTGTGTCTCGAAGGAGGGTTCAGCGGGCGCCTGAGGCGCCTTTTCCTTCGGGACGGACCTGACGGTCCACCCCAGGATGAGGCTGCGACGGTGCCCATGAAGGAAGGTGGAAGCGATGTCGGACGACACATTGCGCATCGAGGACGCGGTCAACGAGACCTGCCCGTGGTCGGGAAAGCCGATCGCGGCGGATTCGCTCACCCGTTATCGCGGCGAGGTCGTCGGCTTCTGCAATCCCGGTTGTCGCGACAAGTTCGAGGCGGCCATCAGCCACTTTGAAAAGGCCATCGCGGATCGCGATGTACCACTCATCGCAAAAGGAATTGAGTGACCATGTTCGAAGGCCTTTCCGACAAGCTTTCCAATATCCTCAACGGGCTGACGCGCCGCGGCGCGCTCACCGAGGAGGATGTCAACGCGGCCCTGCGCGAGGTCCGCCGCGCCCTGCTCGAGGCCGACGTGGCGCTCGAGGTCGTCCGCTCCTTCACGGACAAGGTGCGCGCCCGCGCGGTCGGCGCCGAGGTGGTCAAGTCGGTTTCGCCGGGCCAGCAGGTGGTCAAGATCGTCCACGACCAGCTGGTGGAGATGCTGGGCGCGGACGCGGAGGTGATCAGCCTCAATGCGGTTCCGCCCGTCGGCATCCTCATGGTCGGCCTCCAGGGTTCCGGTAAGACGACCACCACGGCCAAGATCGCCCGGCGCCTGAAGGACCGCGAGAACCGCCGCGTGCTCATGGCGTCCCTCGACACCCGCCGCCCGGCCGCCATGGAGCAGCTCGCGGTGCTCGGCAAGCAGGTGGGAGTCGACACCCTGCCGATCGTGGCCGGCCAGTCGGCCGTGCAGATCGCCCGCCGCGCCATGGAGGCCGCCCGCCTCGGCGGCTACGACGTGGTGATGCTCGATACCGCCGGCCGCGTGACCGTGGACGAGGCGCTCATGGTGGAAGCCGCCGACGTGCGCGCCGCCACCAATCCGCACGAGGTGCTCCTCGTCGCCGATGCGCTCACCGGCCAGGACGCGGTCAACACCGCGCGCGCCTTCGACCAGCGCCTCGGCGTCACCGGCATCGTGCTGACCCGCATGGACGGCGATGCCCGCGGCGGTGCCGCCCTGTCCATGCGCGCCGTCACCGGCAAGCCGATCAAGCTCATCGGCACGGGCGAGAAGGTCGATGCGCTGGAGGAGTTCCATCCGAGCCGCGTCGCCAACCGCATCCTCGGCATGGGCGACATCGTCTCCCTGGTCGAGAAGGCCGCCGAGAATTTCGACCAGGCGCAGGCCCAGCGCATGGCCGAGAAGATGCGCAAGGGCAAGTTCGACCTGGAAGACCTGCGCGATCAGCTCAGCCAGATGGAGAAGATCGGCGGACTCTCCGGCATGATGGGCATGCTGCCGGGTGTCGCCAAGATGAAGTCGCAGCTCGAGAACGCCAATCTCGACGACCGGATCATCAAGCGCCAGCGCGCCATCATCGATTCCATGACCCCGGCCGAGCGCCGCAACCCCGACATTCTCAAGGCCTCGCGCAAGAAGCGCATCGCGGCCGGTGCCGGCGCCAAGGTCGAGGAGATCAACAAGCTGCTCAAGATGCACCGCCAGATGGCCGACGTCATGAAGATGATGGGCGGCGGCAAGGGCAAGGGCATGGCGGGCGCCCTCGGCAAGATGTTCGGCCTCGGCGGCGGCGGCGGCATGCCCCAGCCGACGCCGGAGCAGATCGAGGCCCTGCAGAAGCAGATGGGCGGCAAGCTGCCCGATTTCCCCGGCGGCGCCGGCGGTCTCCCGTCCATGCCCAAGGGCGTGTCGGGCCTGCCGGGCCTCGGCGCCGGCAAGATCCCGGGCCTTCCCGGCATCGGCGGCTTTCCGTTCGGGAAGAAGAAATGAGTTTCGTCATTCCCGCCCAGGCGGGGATGACGCGAAGGCAAGTTTGATCACAGGACACCAAAGGAGAAACCCATGTCCCTGAAGATCCGTCTCACCCGTGGTGGTGCGAAGAAGCGTCCCTACTACCGCATCGTCGTGGCCGATTCGCGCTCCCCGCGCGACGGCCGCTTCATCGAGAAGGTCGGCACCTACGACCCGATGAAGCCGAAGGACGATGCCGGCCGCGTCGTTCTCGAGACCGAGAAGATCCAGGCCTGGCTCGCCAAGGGCGCCCAGCCGACCGACCGCGTCCTGCGCTTCCTCGATGCCGCCGGCCTCCTGAAGCGTCCGGCCCGCAACAACCCGCAGAAGGCCGTCCCGGGCAAAAAGGCCCAGGAGCGCGCCGCCGAGAAGGCCGCTGCGGCCGAGGCTGCCGGCGGCGAAGCCGCTTAAAGCATAACGATGAAGCGGGGGCGTTCAAACAACCAGGACCCTCGCCCTCTCCCCTTCGCGGGAGAGGGCGGCCCTCGCGTCGGCGAGGGCCGGGAGAGGGGCCGCGCTCGGTCGTCGAACGCCCCCTCTCCCGGCTCGCTCCGCTCGCCACCCTCCCCCGCGAAGGGGAGAGGGAGCGGCGCTATGCCCGTCCGGGACGACCTCGTCCTCGTGGGCGAGTTCGGTCGCGCCCACGGCCTCAAGGGCGAGGTGCGGCTGAAATCCCATACGGGCGATCCACAGGCGATTGCCCAATACAGGCCGTTGATCGCCTCCAACGGCAAGACCTTTTCCCTCAAGACCGTGCGGCCCGCTCCCGGCGCCGCGCCCGATCTTCTCATCGCCATCGTCGACGGCGTGACGACGCGCGAGGCATCCGAAGCGCTCAACCGCGTGCAGCTCTATGTGGAGCGCGACAAGCTTCCGCCGCCCGACGAGGAAGACGAATTCCTGCTCGCGGACCTGATTGGCCTCACGGTCACCAGCGAGGCGGGTGACATGATCGGCACCGTGGTCGATGTGCCCAATTACGGCGGCGGCGATCTTCTGGAAATCGCGCCCGCGCAAAAAGGCCCGACGGCGCTTCTGCCCTTCACCAAGGCCTTCGTGCCGCATGTCGACCTGGCCGGCAGGCGCATCGTGGCCCATCCACCGGACGACCTGTTCGAGCCGGCGAAATCCGCACCTGATTCCGAGGACGGGGCGTGAGCTTTTCCGCCACCATTCTCACTCTTTATCCCGACATGTTCCCAGGTCCGCTCGGCATGTCCCTGTCGGGCGACGCGCTCGCACGCGGGGTCTGGTCCCTGACGGCGAAGAACATCCGCGATCATGGCCTCGGTCGGCACCGCACGGTGGACGATACGCCGGCGGGCGGCGGTCCCGGCATGGTGATCCGCTGCGATGTGCTGGCCTCCGCCATCGACGCCAATGTTCCGCCCGAGGATCCGCGTCCCAGGCTGCTCATGAGCCCGCGCGGAAAGCCGCTGACTCAAGGCTATGTGCGCGAGCTCGCGGCCGGCCCCGGCGTTGTCATCGTCTGCGGCCGCTTCGAGGGCGTCGACGAGCGGGTGATCGAGGCGCGGGGCTTAAGGGAAGTCTCCATCGGCGATTACGTGCTCTCCGGCGGCGAGATGGCCGCGATGATCGTGCTCGATGCCTGCGTGCGGCTGTTGCCCGGCGTCATGGGCAAGGAGGCCTCCGGCACCGAGGAGAGCTTCGAGTCGAACCGCCTCGAATATCCGCACTACACGCGCCCTCGCGAATGGGAGGGCAGACCCATTCCCGACGTGCTGCTCTCCGGCAATCATGCCAAGATCGAGCGCTGGCGCCGCGAGGAATCGGAACGCATCACGCGGGAGCGGCGGCCGGACCTGCTGGAGTAGACAGGAACTCGGGAGCCGCCCATGCCGACACAGAACATCTACGACGATCCGGATTTCTTCGAGAATTACAGCCGCCTGGAGCGTTCGCGGGAGGGGCTGTCCGGTGCGGCGGAATGGTCCTCGCTGCGAGCGCTGCTTCCTGATCTCAGCGGTCGCCGGATCGTCGACCTCGGATGTGGCTATGGTTGGTTCTGCCGCTGGGCGCGGGACCACGGTGCGGAGCGGGTGCTCGGCCTCGACGTGTCGGAACGCATGCTGACCCGAGCGACCGCCATGACGTCCGATCCAGGGATCGCCTATCGCCGTGCCGATCTCGAACGGCTCGATCTCGGGACCGACACGTTCGACTTCGCCTACAGCTCGCTTGCCCTGCATTACATCGAGAATCTGCCGGGTCTCCTGGCCGAGCTGCATCGCGCGCTCTTGCCTGGCTCGACATTCGTTTTCTCCGTCGAACATCCGATCGTGACGGCGCCGATTCCGGCGGGCTGGTCCGTCGGCGCGGACGGCCGCAGGACATGGCCGGTCGACAGCTACCACGAGGAAGGCCCGCGACGGACGAACTGGCTCGCCGAGGGCGTCATCAAGCAGCACCGCACGCTCGGCACCTATCTGAACCTCCTCATCCGCCTCGGCTTCACGATCGCGCATGTGGAGGAATGGGCTCCCACGCATGAGCAGGTCGCCGCGAGGCCCGATTGGGCGGAAGAGCGCGAACGTCCCATGTTCCTGCTCATTGCAGCTCAGCGCTGAGGCACCAAACTCAAGAGCAGACCCGCTTCGGGAGCGAATCCGATGCTTGTCCTGCCCTCCATGTCCGGCTGCGGGCGCCGCTCAAGGCGAGGCGTGCATGAACAGGGCGGCTTTGACCAGCTTGTCAGGGCCGAGATCGCGGTCCGCATCGAGTTTGAGGATTTCCGACAGGCGATTGCGGGCGCGGTTGATCCGGCTCTTGATGGTTCCGATATTGGTGCCGCAGATCCGCGCCGCGTCCTCATAGGACAGGCCCTCCGCGCCGACGAGCAGCAAGGCCTCGCGCTGATCGACCGGGAGCTTGCTGAGGGCTTTGAGCATGTCGGTGAAGTCGAGCCGCGCACCCTGGTCGGGCATCACGGCGACTTTCTCGGCCCAGGAGCCTTCCGGATCCTCGACCTCGCGCTTTCTCCGGCGTGTTTGGGTGAGAAAATCGTTGCGCAGGATGGTAAAGAGCCAAGCCTGCATGCTTGTGCCCGGCTGGAACTTGTCGAAATTGCTCAATCCCTTGAGCAACGTGCTCTGAACCAGATCATCTGCCTTGTCGACGCTCCCGGAGAGAGAAATGGCGAAGGCCCGCAAATGCGGGATGGCATTGAGCATCTGCTGTTTCAGGGAGTTTTCGACTGACAATCTGCACAACTCCTCTGTCGAGAGCATCGGACTCAAAAGCGGACCCACTCTCGAGATCCATCCAATGTTCCACTCTTAGAAGAATGCATCGTGAGAAAAACCGAGGCCTTTTCTCCGCCAATGCGCTAAGACACCGTCACCAGACCCCAAATGGCAATCCGCTGCATTAACTTATGCGAAGCCTAGCGCGATCTTTTGGTGGCATCGCAGGGGCATCAATAAGCAAATCGTGAAGCATTGATCCGATTTCTTGGCTGGAGATTTACATTGGTCAATGCGAAGGACGGTGTAGTCCGCTAGTCGTCTTCCAAACTGCGGAAACATCCTTTGGCGATTGTTCACCCGTTCCTGACGTTTGCTCTCCCGGCTGCCGCACCGGATCGGACCCGGAAAAAGATCCACCTTCCGTCCCCAGGCTGATGCTCCAACCGGTCGAGCCACCAAGCACGATGGATATGATGGCACAAACCCGCTGCATGATCGTCGAAGACCAAGCATTGCTCGGCATGTCCCTGGAGGCATTCCTGGAGGATGCCGGCTTCGCGGTGGCCGGGGTTTTCATGAGCAATGACCAAGCCCTGCAATGGCTCGAGAGCGACGTGCCGGACGTGGCGATCCTCGACATCATGATCAAGGATGGGACCTCCCTGGAAATCGCCCGTGCGCTGAAGAGCCGGGGCATTCCCTTCATGGTCTATTCCGGCCTCCCCCAGAAAGCCGATGGCCCTCCCGAGCTGAGGAACGTTCCCTGGCTTGAAAAGCCCGTCAGCCGGGAAACGCTGCTGGGCGTTCTCGATGAGTTGATCGAAGTCGGTCACGATCGGGACGGGACGCATACAGCCATGCTTCCACCGCGCGAATAAGACCATCTCGCCTTCGGACGCGTCCGGCTCCTAAGACGGAAGCGGGGCATTCAACCTTGGCCCTTGTCCGCTTTTCCGGCGACGCCATTGGCGTTTCGTCAGAATCCTTGGCGGTATCGGGGTTATTCTCGGCCGTTGAAGACGCCGCCTAGAAAGGTTAGAACATTGGACCCACAAGTAGATTGGCATTATTGGGATCGATTCCGACGCTCCATCCTGTAAAGAGCCAACCTCCCGGCCCGCACGGATGCGTGTAAGGCAGTTCTCGACTTTTTGGATACGCCATGACAGTACGCTTCCATCGCGGTGATCTGCCCGCCGGCTACAAGGCCGGCCCGGCGATCGCCATCGACACCGAGACCCTCGGTCTCAATCCGCACCGCGATCGCCTGTGCGTGGTGCAGATCTCGACCGGGGACGGCACGGCGGACGTGGTGCAGATCCTCAAGGATGGGCCCCTGCCGGAGAACCTGATCCGTGTGCTCTCCGACGAGAGCGTGCTCAAGATCTTCCATTATGCCCGTTTCGACCTCGCGGTCATCTTCCACACCTTCGGCATCATGCCGCGCCCGATCTACTGCACCAAGGTCGCCTCGAGGCTCGTGCGCACCTATACCGACCGCCATGGGCTCAAGGAGCTGGTGCGCGAACAGCTCGGGGTGGAACTGTCGAAGCAGCAGCAATCCTCCGATTGGGGCGCCGACACCCTGACCGCGGCCCAGCTCGATTACGCGGCATCCGACGTGCTTCACCTTCACGCTCTGAAGGAAAAGCTCGATATTCTCCTGGAGCGGGAGAACAGGCTGGGCATTGCCCATCAATGCTTCGGCTTCCTGCCGACCCGGGCCCAGCTGGACCTCCTCGGGTGGGCGGAGACGGATATTTTCGCCCATTCTTGACGCCGGCTTAAACTTTCCCGCATAAAACCAATGTCCGTCATAACATCGCCATGTCCTCACGGCATGGCGCCATGCCGAAAGTTTGGCGGAAGGGGTTGATGAAGTGACGGCAATTCAGGGCACCACGATGCGTGATGGCCCGGCCTCGAGGTCGGCCGTGCGGTCGCGCGCCTTCAAAAAGGCCCGTCGCCATTCCCGCTGGGTCCGCCTCGCCAAGGTGGCGATTCCCGTCGGCTCCCTGCTCGGCATGGCCAGCGTCGGCCTGGTGGCCTATTACAATCCCTTCAGGCAGATCGAGAACCTGAGCTTCGGCTCCATCGGGGTGAGCGGCACGAACGTCACCATGGACAGCCCGAAGCTGACCGGATTCAAGAACGACAACCGCCCCTACGAGGTGACGGCGAGCGCCGCCACGCAGGACGTGCGCAAGCCCGATCTCGTGCAGCTCAAGGATCTCAGGGCGCGCATCGTGACCGACGAGCGCGGCAGCGTCGCGAGGCTCCAGGCCGATTCCGGGGTCCTCGACACCAAGAAAGAGCAGATGAGGCTGCGCGACAACATCGTGGTCACCACGGATGCCGGCCACGAGGTCAAGCTTCGCACGGCCTTCGTGCGGTTCAAGGCCGGTGCTGTGGCCTCCACCGATCCCGTCACCGTGTCCTTCGGCAACGGCACCATCGAGGCGGAGGGGCTCGACGTCGCGGATAACGGCAAGGTCATGAGCTTCACGGGCCGCGTCCGTACGGTCATCCAGCCCTCAGGCTCCACCCCATCCACCCCGGAAGCTGCCGGCACGGGCTCCACGGCGCCTGCACCCCAACAGACAAGTATTCGTCCATGATGAGTTTCACCCGCGCCGCCCTGGCCCTCGCGCTCCTCTCTCCGGCCCCCATCGACGTGGCCTTCGCCCAGGCCGGCAAGGAGCGGGCCGTGGGGTTCGGCAATTTCGGCTCGAGCAAGGAGCCCATCAAGATCGATGCCAACAAGCTCGACGTCTTCGACAAGGAGGGCCGTGCGGTCTTCACCGGCGACGTGGTGGCGGTCCAGGGCGAGAGCACCATGAAGTGCACGATCATGACCGTGTTCTACGATCAGCGGAATCAGAACGGCGGGCAGCCGGCGGCCCCGCAGGCGACCGACGACAGCGCCATCAAGAAGATCGATTGCAAGGGACCGGTCACCATCGTGTCGCGCACCCAGGTCGCGACGGGCGAGAACGCCACCTTCGACCGGGGCTCGAACAAGATCATGCTGACCGGCAACGCGACCTTGAGCGACGGGCCGAACGTCACCAAGGGCGAGCGGGTGCTCTACGACATCAATACCGGCGTGGCGAATATCGAGACGACGCCCGGTGGCCGGGTGAGGGCGCTCTTCGTTCCCGGCCAGGGCGGGCCTGCCCCGACCGGCGCCGGCGGAGCTCCGGCCGCAGGTGGGGCCAAGCCGAAGCCGCAGCAGAGGCCGGCCACGAACTAGGGCGGGAGACATTCTCCCGCTTTTCCCCTTTTCATGATCGACGATGAGCCCGTGAAACCGCTTTTCAACCGTTCTCAACCCGGTCCTTCCGATGTGAGCCTCCTGGAACCCCGTTCCGTCGGGACGAACCCGCATGTCTTTCACCGCACGGAGAACGAGGCCGTGTTCGGCGGCCCGGGAATCCTTGCCGTCAAAGGTCTGCAGAAGAGCTATCGCGGCCGTACCGTGGTGCAGGATGCGGGCCTGAACGTGCGCGCGGGCGAGGCGGTCGGCCTGCTTGGGCCCAACGGCGCGGGCAAGACCACCATCTTCTACATGATCACCGGCCTCGTCGCCGCCGATCGGGGCGTCATCAGCCTGGACGGGCACGAGGTGACCGGCCTGCCCATGTATCGCCGCGCCCGTCTGGGCATCGGTTATCTCCCGCAGGAGGCCTCCATCTTCCGCGGCCTCAACGTGGAGGACAACATCCGGGCGGTGCTCGAGATCGTCGAGCCGAGCCGCAAGGAGCGCGAGCGCAAGCTCGATGCGCTCCTCGACGAGTTCAACATCACGCGCCTGCGCAAATCGCCCTCCATCGCCCTCTCGGGCGGCGAGCGGCGGCGCTGCGAGATCGCCCGGGCGCTGGCGGGCGAGCCGACCTTCATGCTCCTCGACGAGCCCTTCGCCGGCATCGATCCCATCGCGGTGGGCGACATTCAGAACCTCGTGCGGCACCTGACCCGCCGCGGCATCGGCGTGCTCATCACGGACCACAACGTCCGCGAGACCCTCGGCCTCATCGACCGCGCCTACATCATCCATTCCGGCCGCGTCCTGACCGAGGGCACCCCCGACGCGATCGTGTCGAACGAAGAGGTCCGCCGCCTGTATCTGGGCGAGGATTTCCGCCTCTAGGGTATCGGACGCAGACGCGGAAGCCACGTCTCACGGCATCGGACGTGACTTCGGGTTCACGTCCGCCGTTCCAAGTTCATTCGCCTTTTGACCTTCGGGCAACGCGCGGTAAAACTGTCCAGGCATGCAAGAAGCATGCCTGACGTTTCCCGGGTGCGTTCATGAATACGATGCAACGGCTGGAGCTGCGCCACGGTCAGTCCCTGACCATGACCCCCCAGCTCGTTCAATCCATCAAGCTGCTGCAGCTCTCCCATGCGGAACTCGCGGCCTATGTGGAAGCGGAGCTCGAGCGTAATCCCCTGCTGCAGGAAGGGGAGGCACCGGGCGATGCGCCGATCCCGAGCCTTGCCGATTTCCTGCGCGCCAAGCAGAAGGCGGATGCCGCCGGCCCCCGGATCGTTCCCGGCCCGCCTCCGTCCCGGTCGGAAGCCGTGTCGACGTCGGCCGGGCAGGCGTCGGCCGCGGCCCACAGTGAGCTCAACCCCGAATGGGGCGAGAGGCTCGCCCGGGCTGCGAGCCTGAGCGAGCATCTGGAGGCGCAGCTCGATCTCGCCACCGCCGATCCGAAGCTGCGCCTGATCGGCGAGCACCTGATCCGCAATCTCGACGAGGCCGGATACCTGAGCGAGGATCTGGCCGAGCTGGCCGCCCGGCTCCGGGTCACGCCCGAGGAGGTCGAGGGTGCCTTGAGGCTGATCCAGAGCTTCGAGCCGTCTGGCGTCGGCGCCCGCAATCTGGCCGAATGTCTCGCGATCCAACTGCGCGAGCGCGACCGGCTCGATCCGGCGATGCAGGCCCTCCTGTCCCACCTTCACCTCGTCGCCCGGCGGGATTTCGCCGCGCTGAGAAAGGTCTGCGGCGTGGATCAGGAGGATCTCGTCGACATGCTGGCCGAGATCCGTCGCCTGGAGCCCAAGCCGGGGCAGGCCTTCGCGGCTGCGGCCATCGACGTGCTCGTGCCCGATGTCCTGGTGCGCACCGCCCCGGACGGCAGCCTTCATGTCGAACTGAACCCGGACACCTTGCCCCGCATCCTGCTCAACCGCTCCTATTACACGGAAGTCGCCAAGGTGGTGCGCAAGGACGAGGACAGGAGCTTCCTTTCCGACTGCCTGCAGACAGCAAGCTGGCTGACCCGCAGCCTGGACCAGCGCGCCAAGACGATCCTGAAGGTCGCCGCCGAGATCGTCAGCCAGCAGGAGGCATTCTTCCGCCAGGGGGTGTCGGCCCTGCGTCCCATGACGCTGAGGAGCGTGGCGGAGGCCATCGGCATGCATGAATCCACCATCTCCCGCGTGGCGGCGAACAAGGCGATCGGGACCGAGCGCGGTACCCACCCGATGAAGTTCTTCTTCAGCGCCGCCACCGGGGAGGGCGAGCACTCGGCCCGGGCGGTCCGGCATCGGGTCCGGCAGCTGATCGCAGCGGAAGGCCCCGATGACGTGCTCTCCGATGAGGCAATTGCCCAGAGATTGAGATCGGACGGGATCCAGGTCGCCCGCCGTACGGTTGCGAAATATCGGGAATCCCTTCGCATCCCCTCTTCGGCCGACCGTCGCCGCAAGAACAGGATCAAGACCTGATCTGTCGGAACCCTGCCATTTCAAGGCTTGCATTAGGCCTCATTCGGATCATCATCGGCTCCAAGCGCCACCCAGAAGGATCGCAGCGAAGCGACGGCGCAAGAGGAGGAGAACGCGATGACGTTGAGGGTGTCGGGGAAGAATCTCGATATCGGCGAAGCCCTTCGATCTCAGGTCCAGGATCGGGTGGCCGGGGCGCTGTCGAAATATTTCGACGGCGGCTATTCCGGCCACGTGACCGTCACCCGCGATGGGACCGGCTACCGGACCGATTGCGTGCTCCACCTGACCTCCGGCATGACCCTGGAGGCCTCCGGGGCTGCTCCGGACGCCTATGCCAGCTTCGATCAGACGGCAGGCCGGCTCGAGAATCGCCTGCGCCGCTACAAGCAGCGGCTCAAGGGGCGCTCCGGCCCTCCGACCGGCCGGGCGGGCAACGGCCTGGAGGTGGCCTATTCCGTCCTGGAAGCCCCCGGCGACGATTGGATCGAGGAGGAAAGCTACCACCCGATGGTGATCGCCGAGACCACGAAGCCCCTTCATAGGCTTTCAGTCAGCGACGCTGTGATGCAGCTCGATCTCACCGGGGCGGCCGCTCTCGTGTTCATCCATGCTAGCACCGGCCGCACGAACGTCGTATACCGCCGCGGCGACGGAGCGATCGGTTGGGTCGATCCGCCGCTCCCACAGCCTTGAGGGGAGCTACCTCTTCTTGGCCCGGTTCTTGCGTGGAACGGTGAGAGGCCTTCCAGGCTTCACATCATAATGCAGCGTGATCATGCCTTTGCTGGATTTTCTAGACCCTCGGGCCGTTCTGCCCGCCTTGCGCGTCAGCGGCAAAAAGCAGGCCCTTCAGGAACTGGCCTCCCAGGCGGCCCTCCTCACGGGCCTCACCGACGACGCCATCTATGAAGCTCTCCTGCAGCGCGAGCGCCTCGGCTCGACCGGGATCGGCGAGGGCATCGCCATCCCGCACGGCAAGCTGCCGGGCCTGACCCGCATCTTCGGCCTTGTGGCGAGGCTTGAGAAACCGGTCGATTTCGAAGCTCTCGATGGCCAGCCGGTGGACGTGCTCTTCCTGCTTCTGGCGCCCGAAGGGGCCGGAGCCGATCACCTGAAGGCCCTGGCGCGGGTGGCCCGGGTCCTGCGGGAGCCCGGATTGATCGAGCGGGTCAGGGCCACGCGGGACGCCACCGCGCTCTATGCCATCATGACGGAATTGCCGAAGGCGGCCTGAAGCGAAGCGCAAGCGGATTTCTGACCTAACGTAAATCTCTCTTTAACGCGTCCGCCGCAATCCTGCCGCAAAGTCCTAAAGAGGGATTCGGGGGAATGTCGTCTCTTGCTCGTTTGAGGCGGCCGTCGGTGCGGGTGCGCGTCGCCACGTTGAGTGGCGTCATGGTGCTCGGCTTCGCGGTCATCGGTGCGGTTTTTCAGGCTGGCCGCCATGAGGTCGAACAGGCGCTGTCGGCGCAGCAGACCTATTCAGCCCTGGCCGAGAAGGCCAACCAGTTCCGGGGCAGGGCCGATGCCCTGAAGGTGACGGCCGGAGAATGGACGGCGAGCCGCCTCGGCCATCATGGCCAGTCCTTCATGGATCAGCACAAGGCCCTTGCTGGCCAGCTCGACGAGATGAGCGCCGCCGCCGGCGCCGGATTGATCGAGCCCGAGATCGACGCCTTGAAGCAGCATGCGGCGGCGCTGATCGGTCAGGGCAGCGCCCTCAACAAGCTTTATGTGGCGGTCGGCACCAAACCGGACGAAGGGGCCCAGGGGCGCCTTCTCAGGGCCGAGGCGAATCTGGAAAAGCTGGTACGTCCCCTCACGGGCAGCGGCGAGGCGATCACCTGGCGCATCTGGGCGGCCATGCTCGGCATGTTCAACCAGGAGGCCCGCGCCCGCATCCTTCTGGAGGAAAGCATCCTGGGCGCCTTCGAGGTCGAGCAGGGACGCTTCACCCGCGCGTTGGCCCAGTTCTCCGGCGATCCGAAGGACAAGGCGGCGATCGAATCCGCGAGTGTCACGTTCCAGGAAGCCTTCCACGCCTGGAGCGAGCTGGAGCAGCAGGTGTCCGGCCAGGGCGAGAAGCTGATGGGCCAGTTCGATCTGCTCGTCCCGGTTCTCGACCAGCTCCTGACCAAGGTCCGGACCGAGGCCCACAAGACCGAGGAGCAGCTCACCGCCTCGCAGAACCGCACCTTCACCCTGATCCTCTGGGCGATGGGCGCCACCCTGCTGTTCGGCCTGGTGCTCAACGTCCTCGTCGGCCGCTCGATCTCCCTTCCCCTGACCCGCCTCCAGCAGGCGATGCGGCGGCTGGCGGACGGCGATGCGGCGAGCGAGATTCCCTCCACCGATGCCACCGACGAAATCGGCGCCATGGCCCGCACCGTCCTGGTCTTCCGCGACAACGCCCGCGAACGCGAGCGGCTGACGCAGGAGCGCGAAGGCATGGCGGCCATCGATGCCGACCGGGCTCACAGGATTTCCAATGCGATCATGGCCTTCGACACGTCGGTCGAGCAGATCCTCGCGGAGGTTCGGCAGGTGACGGGCGATCTCGCGAAGGCATCCGGGCAGCTCGAGGGATCGGCCAATCACGTCACCCAGCAGGCGCAGATCGCGGGGGCGGCATCCACCCGCACCGCCCATAACATGTCGGCCGTCGCGAGCGCCGCGGACGAACTCGACGCGTCGCTTGCCGAGGTCGCGGCCCAGACCAATGCCTCCGCCCAGGCTTCCGAGCGCGCGGTGGCGGAGGCCCGGGGCGCGTCCAACAGCATGTCGACCCTTTCGACGGCCACGTCGCAGATCGGCGAGGTGGCGAACCTCATCCGCTCCATCGCGGCGCAGACCAACCTGCTGGCGCTGAACGCCACCATCGAGGCGGCCCGCGCGGGCGAAGCCGGCAAGGGCTTCGCCGTGGTGGCCTCCGAGGTAAAGGATCTCGCCGGCCAGACGGCCAAGGCGACCGAGGAGATCGCACGCCAGATCGAGGCCGTGCAGGCGGCCTCGCGCGAAACCCTGGTGGCGCTCGGCACCGTGCAGGCCTCCGTGGAGGACCTGGCCGGAGTCGTGTCCACGGTGGCCGGAACCGTCAGCCAGCAGACGGCGGCGGTGTCCGAGATCGCCCGGTCGGTAGCCCAGGTGTCCACGGAAGCCCAGGCGGGCACCTCCGCCATCGAGACGACGCAAGGCGTCGCCTCCCAGTCGCTCGAAGCAGCCCAGGGCGTGGCGGACCTGTCGGTTCTCCTGGAGAGCCAAGCCCAGCGCCTCGGCGCCGAGATCGGCCGGTTCCTTCAGAGCGTCAGGGCCGCATGAGCCTCGAGGGTGGCCGGGATCCTCAGGGCTTCCCGGCCATCTCCCAGACGAGTTGGACATTGGCCGTGTAGCGGATCGTCGCCGGCGGCACGATCGGGACCGACTCGGCGCCCTTGGCCATCGCCATGGACATGCGCATGTCGGGCTGCGGCTCGAACGGCTGGGCGGAGCCGTCGCGGATCTCCAGCAGGCGGCCCAGTGAGACGCCGGCGGCGGCGGCATAGACTTCCGCCTGGCGGCGGGCGTCACGCACGGCGGCCTCGCGGGCCTTGTCCCCGCCTTCTTCCTGCCTGTCGAGGCCGAAGGTGACCGCCTGGAAGGTCATGTCGCCGCTGGCCAGGATCTCGCCCGCCAGACGACCGACGCCGTCGAGGTCGCGGGTGGTGATCCGCAGCTGATGGTTGGCCGAGAATTTCGGCGTCTTCATCTCCTTGCCGTCAGGACCGACCTGCTGCGGCGTCTGGAAGACCTGGAAGTTCGCTGTCCGGATGTCCTCCCGCTTGATGCCGAGGCCCTGGATGCGGGCAAGCACCCGCTCCGTCGCATTGTTGTTGGCGGAGGTCGCCTGCGCGACGGTGTCGGCCTGGGTCGCGACCGTCACATGGATGCGCGCGAAGTCCGGCTTCAGCTCCGCCTCGCCCGTTCCCATGACGCTGATCGTCGGCTCGCGCGGCGTGGGCGTCTGGGCGAGCGCCGGGGCGGCAAGGCTCAAGGTCGCGAGGGCGGCGACGGCGGCAAGGCGCATGACGGAGAGTCCTTCTTCAATGGAAAAGCCTCGCCCATGGGCGAGGCTTCGAGGGCTGCGGGACAATGCCCGGGCGAACCTGAGCGGCGGATTAACGGCCGGTCTTCACCTTGGTCCAGAGGCGCGTGACGGTGCGCTGCGAGCGCTCGTCATAGGCCGTGTTGGTGAAGAGGCGCTTCATGGTGGCCTCGTCCGGATAGATGCCGGGATTGTCGAGGATCGCCTTGTCGATATGCTGCTTGGCCGCGAGGTTGCCGGAGGCATAGGACACGAAGTTCGAGTTCATGGCGGCGATCTCGGGCTTCATCATGAAGTTGATGAACTCGTGTGCCTCGGCCACGTTCTTGGCATCGGCCGGGATCGCGAAGCTGTCGAACCACATCAGGGCGCCTTCGCGCGGGATGACGTAGCCGACCTCGACGCCGTTCTTGGCTTCCTCGGCCCGGTTCTTGGCCTGGATCATGTCGCCCGAATAGCCCACCGCCACGCAGATGTCGCCGTTGGCGAGCGCGTTGATGTATTCGGACGAGTGGAACTTCTGGATGTTGCCGCGGATGCGGAACAGGGCATCGCCCGCCTTGTTCAGGTCCTCGGTGCGCTTGGAATCCGGGTTGAGGCCGAGATAGGCCAGCACGCCCGGGAAAAGGTCCTCGGGTGAGTCGAGCATGTAGATGCCGCAGGCCTTCAGCTTGGAGGCGATCTCCGGCTTCAGCACCAGGTCCCAGGTGTTGAGCGGCATGTCTCCGAGGATCTCCTTCACCTTCTTCACGTTGAGGCCGATGCCGGTGGTGCCCCACATGTAATTGACGGCATATTGGTTGCCCGGATCGAACACGGCGAGACGCTGCGTCACCTCCGGCCATTGGTTGGCCAGGTTCGGCAGTTTCGCCTTGTCGAGCTTCTGGAACACCTTGGCGCCGATGAGGCGCTGCAGGAACGGGCCGGAGGGCACGACGATGTCGTAGCCGGACTTGCCGGCGAGAAGCTTGGTCTCGACGATCTCGTTGTTGTCGTAGGTGTCGTAGACCACCTTGATGCCGGTCTGTTTCGTAAACTCGTCCAGCGCCTTCGGGTCCACGTAGTCGGACCAGTTATAGACGTTGACCACGCGCTCCTGGGCGGCGGCGGCGGTGACAAGACCGAGGGTCAGAGCAACCGAGGCGAGAAGACGGAACATTTAGGGCGGCACTCCTCAAGATAAGTGTGAATGGGGGCAGGCTAGGAAATTCCGGCCCAAGAAACAATGTCCAAGTTGTTGGCGGGCCACATGGATTTCAGGCCGCTCTTCTGATCGCCTTCGCGAGCCGCTCCAGCCCGGCATCCAGCGTCGAATCCTTCTTGGCGAAGCAGAATCGAACCACGTTCTTCACCGCTCCCTCCGCGTAGAAGGCCGAGACCGGGATCGCCGCGACGCCGTGCTCCATGACGAGGCGGCGGCAGAAGGCCACGTCGTCGGTTTCGCCGAGAGCCGAGATGTCGATATTGACGAAATAGGTGCCCTGGCTCGGGATCACATCGAAGCCCAGGGTCCGCAATCCATCGGTGAAGCGGTCGCGGCTGCGGCCGAAATTGGCCCTCATGCCTTCGAAATACGCATCGTCCTTGGCGAGCCCGTAGGCCACGGCGGCCTGCAGGTTCGGCGCCGTCGTGAAGGCGAGGAACTGGTGCGATTTCGCCAGCACCTTCATGATGTGCGGCGCGGCCGCCACGAACCCGACCTTCCAGCCTGTCAGGCTGAAGATCTTTCCGGCCGAGCCGATCTTCACCGAACGGTCGCGCATGCCCTCCAGCCCCAGCACCGGCTGGTGCCGACGGCCGTCGAAGACCACGTGCTCCCAGACCTCGTCGGAAATCGCGATGGCATCGAACCGGCGGCAGAAATCGGCGAGAAGATTCAAATCCTCGTTCGAGAACACGGTCGCGGTCGGGTTGAGCGGGTTGTTGAACACCACGGCCTTGGTCTTGGGCGAGAAGGCCTTGGCCAGCGCCTCTTCGGTCAGGCGGAAATGGGGCGGCTGCAGGGTGACGAATTTCGGCACGCCGCCGGCCAGGCGCACGAGCGGCAGGTAGGCGTCGTACATGGGCTCGAACAGCACCACCTCGTCGCCCGGCTCCACGATGCCGAGGATCGCGCCCGCGAGCGCCTCCGTGGCCCCGGAGGTCACCATGACCTCGGCATTCGCATCGAGATCGGTGCCCTGCCAATGCTTGTAATGGGCCGCGATGGCCGTGCGCAGTTCCGGGATGCCCATCATCGACGGATACTGGTTGTAGCCGTTGAGCACCGCATCCGCCGCCGCCCGCCGCACGTCCTCGGGACCAGGATCGTCCGGGAAACCCTGGCCGAGATTGATCGCCCCGGTCTCCCGGGCAAGGCTCGACATGACTTCGAAAACGGTGGTGGGCAGGTTGGCGAACAGTCGGTTCATGCCGCTCTCTCGTTTGGATTTCCCTAGCGTCGAGGTGTTTCGTATCACGGAGCGGCCGAAGATCGAACCGGCTTTCTCGACAAGCCAGCACCTTGGGGCCCGCAGCTTGCGCTGCGAGCCTGCAGGTCAGTCGAGGGAGGGCGCGAGAAGGCGTCCGGCTCGGTTGTAAGCTAATGGAAGAACCCGACGGCTCCTCGCGCACGGTTCTTTTAGGCGTTTCGACTTGGACCAGCACAGGGCTGCCAAGGGCCTCCTGCCGCCGGCTGCGTGACCGTCGGACAGGACCGTGCCGGATCCCACACCGTGCGACGCCTCGCGAAGCGCGCCCCTCGTCGGATCAGGCTGTGCAACGATATAGCCAAGGTTCACGCCCCTGTCAAGAACAAAGTGAGAACATAACATCACGCTTCCCACACCCGCCGCGTCATCACCTCCCCGGACTTGATCCGGGGATCAGACCCCGCCACCCACGTGTTCCAGCCACGGCAAAAGGCGTGGGTGGCCGCACTTGGTGCGGCCATGACGTTCAGGATGTCATTCCCGGCCGGAGCGCAGCGCAGGGGGAGGAAATCCACCCGCGCAGCGCTTGATCGTGGATCCCCTTCCCGGCCTACGGCCGCCGGGAACGACACCGAGCGGCTCTTCCAAGCGCGATGCCCGACAGGCCCGGCTTTGCCGTCCCGATCTTTCGTGCTCTATCCAAGGGAGCAAAGAAACCGCAGGTCCATGTCCCTCGCCCGGTCCTCCCTCATTTCCGGCCTGATCGTCCTTCTCGGATGCCTGAGCGTCGTGTCCCTCGTCGTCGGCCCGGCGCCGATCGCGGTGCCGGAAGCCCTGCGGGCGCTCGTGTCGGACCAGGGGGCGGCCAGCATCGTGGTGCGGGAGATCCGCCTGCCGCGCACGCTTCTCGCCTTGCTCATCGGCTGGATCTTCGGCCTTTCGGGCGCGGGGCTGCAGGGGCTGCTGCGCAATCCGCTCGCCGACACGGCGGTGTTCGGGGCCCCGCAGGCGGCCGCCCTGGGGGCCGTGGTCGTGATCTATTCCGGCCTCGTCGGCACCCTGTCCTGGGCGCTGCCCTTCGCGGCGATTGCCGGAGCCCTCCTGTCGATCGCGCTCGTCGTGGCGGTCGCGGGACGGGGCGCCACCATCGTGGTGCTGGTTCTCGCGGGCCTCGCGGTCGGATCCCTGGCGGGAGCGGGCACGTCGCTCGCCATCAGCCTGTCGCCCAATCCCTTCGCCGTGACGGAGATCGTGTTCTGGCTCCTCGGCTCCTTCGAGGACAGGTCCTTCGTCCATGTGCTGCTTTGCGCGCCCTTCATCGTCCTGGCCTCGGGCCTGATCCTGTCGGCGGGATCGGGCCTGCGGGCGCTCGCGCTCGGCGAGGAGACGGCGCAGAGCCTCGGGATCGACGTACCGCGTCTGCGCGGCCTGATCGTCGCGGGCGCCGCCATCGGCACCGGGGCCTCGGTGGCGGTCGCCGGCTCCATCGGATTCGTCGGCCTTGTCGTGCCGCATCTCGTGCGCCCCTTCGTGGGCTACGATCCTGCCCGGACCCTCGTCCCGGCGGGCCTCGCCGGAGCTGTGCTCCTTCTCGCCGCCGACATCGCCGTGCGCCTCATCCCCTCCGGTGCCGAGGTGAAGATCGGCGTGCTCACGGCCCTGCTCGGTGTCCCGTTCTTCCTCTGGATCATCGCGCGCCGCAGGGCGGAACTGGTGGAGACGCCCGCATGACGCGTCTCGAAGCCCGGTCCCTGACAGTGGACCTCGGAGCCCGCCGCGCCCTCGACGGGGTCGACCTCTCCCTCGAGCCGGGACGCTTCACTGTGATCGTCGGCCCGAACGGGGCCGGCAAGACGACCCTGTTGCGGAGCCTGGCCGGTCTGGCGGTGCCGTCGAAGGGCGAGGTCCTGCTGAACGGCCTCTCCCTGATCCGAATGCCTGCCGGCGGGCGGGCACGCTCCATCGCCTATCTGCCCCAGGGCGGCGGCGTCGCCTGGCCCTTGCCGGTCGCGGGCGTGGTCGCGCTCGGCCGCCTGCCCCATGGGGAAAAGCCGGATCGCCTGTCCGACGCGGGCCGGGAGGCGGTCGCCTCAGCGCTCCGCTCGGTCGGGCTGCAGGACTTCGGCCGAAGACCCGCCACGGCCCTGTCCGGCGGCGAGCGGGCCCGGGTCCTGCTCGCCCGCGCTCTCGCGACGCAGGCGCCGGTGCTGCTGGCCGACGAGCCCGTCGCGGCACTCGACCCGCGCCATCAGCTCGTCGTGCTCGACGTCCTGAAGACCCGCGCCCGGGCCGGCGCGAACGTGGTCGCCATCATGCACGACCTGACGCTGGCGGCCCGCTTCGCCGACGACATCGTGCTGCTCCAGCGGGGGAGGGTCGAAGCCTTCGGCCCGCCCGCAACGGTTCTGACCGAGGAGAGGCTCGCCGCGATCTTCGGCATCCGGGCGCAGGTTCTGACGCGGGCGGGCGGCCTCCTGGTGGTGGCCGAAAGCCCCCTGCCGGGCCTCCCGTGACGAATTCCGCGCATGGGCTTTATGTTACGGACTTACATTGACAAAGCCACAAGCCCGACGGATACCCCTGGTCAGAGCGCCGGACCCGAAGTGAATTTGCACTTTTGGAACCCATCCGGTGCATCTTCTCGTTGCTGGCGCATCGTTCTTCGCAGAAAACGGGGTCCATTGTTCACTCTCGCGGCCCTTGAGGGCCGCACGATGCGCTACGGTACGGCAGGGCTATGAATCAGCAGGGTCTCAAGAAAGCGCTCATCGTTGTGCATGATCTCGTGGTGACGGGCGTGGCCGTTCTCGCGACCTTCTACGTGCGCTTCGACGGCTCGTTCCTCTACGATCGGCTCGTCCATCTGCCGCTTTTTCTTCCTCCCTTCGTCGCCTTCGCGGGCGTGGTCTACTGGTTCTCCCAGCTCTACAAGTCCAAGTGGCGCTTTGCGTCCCTGCCGGACCTGTTCAACATCTTCCGGGCCGCGACCATTCTGGCGGTCGTCCTCCTGGTGGTCGATTACCTGCTCGTCTCGCCGCAGCTCCGCGGCACCTTCTTCTTCGGCAAGATCACGATCGCCCTCTACTGGCTGATCCAGATGTTCCTGCTGGGCGGCCCGCGGCTGGCGTTCCGCTACATGAAATATGCCCGCTCGCGCCATACCCTGCAGCGCGACGCCAGCACGCCGACCCTGCTCCTGGGGCGCGGCAGCGACATCGAGGTGATCCTGCGGGCCATCGAGGCCGGCACGGTCAAGAAGACGCAGCCCAAGGGCATCCTGACCTGGCGCAGCGACGATGTCGGGCAGTCCATGCGCGGCGTGCCCGTGCTCGGCACCTTTGCCGATCTCGATCAGGTCATTCAGGATTTCCACGAGCGGGGCACGCCCATCCGCCGCCTCCTGGCGACGCCGAGCGCCCTGATGCCGGAGGCCCATCCCGACATGCTGCTCGCCCGCGCCCGACGCCTCGGCCTGCCGCTGGTGCGGGTCACGAGCCTGGGCGAAGGCATGCGCGACGCCGAGCTCGCCCCGCTGGAGATCGAGGACCTGCTCCTGCGTCCGACCGTGCAGATCGACCGGAAGCGTCTGGAGAATTTCATCCGCGGCAAGCGCGTCCTGGTGACGGGCGGCGGCGGCTCCATCGGGTCGGAGATCTGCACCCGCGTGGTCGCCTTCGGGGCCAGCGACCTCATGATCCTCGAAAGCTCCGAGCCGTCCCTGCACCACATCCTGGAAAACCCGACCTTGCTGTCGAGCGACACCAACGTGGACGGGGTCATCGCCGACGTGCGCGACCGGGACCGGGTGCGCGAGGTCATGAACGGGTTCCAGCCCGAGGTGGTCTTCCACGCCGCCGCCCTCAAGCACGTCCCCTATCTCGAGAAGAACTGGACCGAGGGGGTCAAGACCAACGTGTTCGGCTCGGTGAACGTGGCCGACGCGGCCGTCGAGGCCGGGGCCGACACCATCGTGATGATTTCCACCGACAAGGCCATCGACCCGGTCTCCATGCTCGGCGCCACCAAGCGCTTCGCCGAGATGTACGGGCAGGCGCTGGACGCCGAGTTCATGGGCCGCAACGGCGCGACCCGCATCATCGCGGTGCGCTTCGGCAACGTGCTCGGTTCGGTCGGTTCCGTCGTACCGAAGTTCAAGGCGCAGATCGCCCGCGGCGGGCCGCTCACGGTCACCCATCCGGACATGGTGCGCTACTTCATGACCACCCGCGAGGCGGCGGATCTCGTGCTCACCTCCGCGTCCCACGCGGAAGAGAGCCGCGCCCTGACCGAGCGCACCAACGGCGACGAGCGCGCCTCGGTCTATGTGCTCAAGATGGGCCAGCCGGTGAAGATCTACGAACTGGCCGAGCGGATGATCCGGCTCGCCGGCTACGAGCCCGGCGAGGATATCGAGATCCAGGTCACCGGCACGCGGCCCGGCGAGCGGCTGCACGAGATCCTCTTCGCCCGCGAGGAGCCCCGCACGGAGATCGGCATCGACGGCGTCATGGCGGCGAAGCCCATCTTCGCCGATCGCGACCGGGTCGATCAGTGGCTGCAGATCCTGACGCGCTCCCTGGCGAACGGCGACCGCGCCCTGGCCGAGCAGGTGTTCGAGGATGCGATCCCGGAGTTCAAGCGCCGGAAGCCCGCGCCCCAGCCTGCCGAGCCAGTTCAGCAAGCGCGTCTCGCGTCGAGCTGACCGGCTTCCAGCCCAGGTTCCGCAAGGCTTCGGGGCTCGCGACCAGCGAGCCCGCCAGCCGCTCGTAGGCCTCGCTCCGGCCCGTGAGCGTGGCGGCTCCCTTCAGGAGGAACGACGGCACCGGGACGAGCCCGGGCCTGCGTCCGAAACCCTTGCGCAGTGCCGTGACGATCTCGGGGATCGTCACCGGCTCCGGATCGGCCACGAGGAAGGGGCGCCTCAGGGGGCCTTCCGCGCGCAGGATCGTGTCCACGGCGGCCGTGAGATTGTCGAGGGAGAGGAGCGAGCGCCTGGCGCCCAAGGCCCCGAGGGGCAGGGGCCAGGGCGATTGCGCGAGCGCCAGGAGCGCCGCCATGTTGCCCTTCACTCCGGGACCGTAGACGAGCGCGGGGCGAAGGGCCGCCCAGTCGAGGCCAAGGGCCGCGAGGCCCCGCTCGGCCTCGAGCTTCGAGCGGCCGTAAGGATCGGTGGGGCGGGGTTCCAGGGCTTCGGTCAGGACGCCCTCGGCCGTCGGGCCGCTCTGGGCCCGGATCGAGGAGAGGAACACGAAGCGCTTCACGCCCGCCCGCTCGGCGGATTGCGCGAGCTTCACGGTCGCCTCGGTGTTGATGGTCCGGTAATCGTCCTCCGGGCGTCCCGACATGGCATGGGCGAGGCCCGCCGAGTGGATCACCATGTCCACGTCGCGAAGCGCCGCCGCCATGTTGTGCGGGGAGGCGATGTCGCCGATCACCGCGCTCGACGCGCCGGCGGGCACCTCGGACGGCCGGCGCAGCAGCACCCGGACCCGGTATCCTCGCCGGGGCAGCTCGTTCAGGAGATGTCGTCCGATGAAACCCGTGGCGCCGGTCAGGGCAATCAGGGGTGAATTCATCGGGAAACCTCCAGGGGAACTGACACGCGGGGATGCGAGAAGCGCCTGAGAACCAGGCCGACGAGAACGACCCCCAAGGCAAGCGCCGCGATCTGCACCGCGCCCGAGGGCCAGACAAGGGTCATAGCGGCGAGACCGGCCAGGACAAGGTTGAGGGCGAAAACATAAGCCGCGACCTGAAGGACCGAGAAGCCGTTGTCGGTGGCCTTCTGGTAGAAATGGCTGCGATGCGCCTCCCACACCTTCTCACGCCGCGCGAGGCGGCGCAGCAGGGTGATGGTCGCATCCATCAGGTAGTAGAGCGGCAGCAGGAGCGCCGCCGCCAGCGCGCCCGTTCCGGCGAGCTGCAGCAGCATCCAGCCGACGAGAAGCCCGATGGGTAGCGACCCGACATCCCCGAGAAAGAGCCGCGCGACCGGCTTGTTGAAGGGCGCGAAGCCGAGGAGGGCGCCGCAGAGAGAGGCCGCCACGAAAACGATCGGCGTGCCGGTGATGAGGCCGAGGCCTGCGAGAAAGCCGGTGATCGGCACCATTTCGGCGACGGTGATCCAATCAAGTCCGTCCATGAAGTTGACGAGGTTCACGAACCACACGCCGCCGAGAACGAGAAGGGCGAATTCGATGCCCTCTGGGATCCAGGCGGGTAGGATGTGGGTGCCTGAGGCTACGACGACTACGGCGACTGCCACGATCTGCAAGAGCAGTCGATGCATCGCAGACAGGGGGCGAATGTCGTCAACGGCACCGACAACGGCAAGCCCGATGGCAGCAATCAAAACGACCCAGACAAAGCGAAAATGAATTCCGCTGCCCCAATTCACTTTGATGTCAGGCGCGAGGATGACGGCAAGGATTGAAACCGGAACAATCGTTGCGGTCAGGACTGCAATACCCCCCCCTTGGGGAGTTGGAATGCGGTGGCTTGAGCGGGCGTTGGGCCGCGCGAGGGCATAGCGCTGGAGCAGCGGCATGAGGATCGCGATCAAAGCCGCGGACAGCAATCCCGAAAGGACTATGAGGCCGAGAAGCACGCTTTCGCGTTCGAGAAAACCCAAAAGATTCAGAGCGAGATTCTTTACGGAGTCCATTTTACGCCCTGTGGTAGTCGCGGTACCAGGCCACGAAGCGCCTGATCCCTTCCTCGAGCGACGTCGCGGGCGCGAAGCCCACGTCGCGGCGCAGGTCCGTCACGTCGGCGCGCGTTTCCAGCACGTCGCCGGGCGGGAGCGGCACGTCCACCCGCTTCGCCTTTTTGCCGAGGGCATCCTCGATGAGCGCGATGAGATCGTTCACCTCTTCCGGTGAATCGTTGCCGATGTTGTAGACCCGGTGCGGCGCGGGGCCGGTGGCCGGATCGGGATGCTCGGCATCCCAGGTCGGATCGGGCGCCGGGATCCTGTCGACCAGCCGGACGATCCCTTCCACGATGTCGTCCACATAGGTGAAGTCGCGCCAGACCCGCCCCGCCTGGGCGACCTGGATCTCGCGGCCTTCGGCGATGGCATGGGTGAACTTGTAGACCGCCATGTCGGGCCGGCCCCAGGGACCGTACACGGTGAAGAAGCGCAGGCCCGTGCAGGGCAATCCGAAGAGGGACGCATAGGAATGCGCCATCATCTCGTTGGCCTTCTTGGTGGCGGCATAGAGGCTGATCGGGTGATCGGCGCTGTCGTGCTCGGAGAAGGGCAGCTTGCGGTTGGCGCCGTAGACCGAACTCGACGAGGCGTAGACGAGGTGCCGGATCCCGCCGTGGCGGCAGGCTTCCAGCATGTTCATGAAGCCGATGAGGTTCGACGCCGTGTAGGGCTGAGGATCGACGAAGCGCACGCCCGGCTGGGCGGCAAGATGGATGACCTTCTCGAAACGGTGGCGCTCGAACAGGTCGCGGGTCGCCTCGGCGTCCGCGAGGTCCAGGCGCTCGCCCACGAAGGTGTTGTGCGGGGTCAGCGTTCCGAAGCGGGCCTCCTTCAGGCTCACGTCGTAATAGGGCGTGAAGCTGTCGACCCCGACCACCTGATGGCCGTCGGCCATGAGCCGCCGCGCGACGTGGAAGCCGATGAAACCTGCTGCACCGGTGACGAGGATGGGAGCTGACATGAAAAGGCCTGCCTGGTGAAGTGGAGGGAACCTTAGCGCATCGTGCGGAAAAGTGGACCTGGTTTTCCCGCGTCGAACGATGCGCCAGCCAAGAGCGGAGCGTCGGATCGATCCCAAAAGTGCAAGTCCACTTTCGGGTCCAATGCGCTCCCCCAAGAGTGGGGCATCGGATCGAACCCAAAAGGGCAGGTCCACTTTTGGGTCCGCTGCGTCAGACCTTTTCGTTAAGGGGATATCTTTTCGGGGCACCGCGCGGCGCGGGATTCAGGTCGCGAAATCCTTCATAGAGACGGCTCTTGGCTCCTCGGCTTTCGCCCGCGGTTCCGGGCAATCCTTGTCCAGGTCGTCCTCCAAAGGCTCGAACGCGAAGGATTGGCGCTCCCGTGCCATGAAGGCCGTGGGCATGACGGCCTGCATCTCGGCCTCGGCGGCCTTCAGGAACGCGTCGTCGTGACCGGGATAGAGGTGGAAGATCGCCAGCGCCTTCACGCCGGCGCTCTGGGCCAGTTCGACGCCCTTCTGCCAGGTGGAATGGCCCCATCCGCGGCAATAGGAATATTCGGCGTCGGAGAACATGCCGTCGAAGACCATCAGGTCGGTGCCGCGCACGAAATCCGCGAGGCTCGGATCGGGCCAGGGATCGCTGTGCTCCACGTCGCTGATGTAGCAGATGCTGCGGCCCCGGTGGCTGATGCGGAACCCCGTGGCTCCGCCCGGATGGTTCAGGAGATGCGTCTCGATCCGGGTGCCGTCGTCGAGGACGAGCGGTTCGCCCGCCTTGAAGCCGTGATGCTCGAACCGGGCGGGGAGCTGGCCGAGGCGCACGGGAAAGAGCGGCGGAGCGAAGAGGCGGTTCAGGGGCTCCATGGCGCTCTCCCCTTCCAGGTGGCCGCAATAGGTGCGGATCACCCGGTCCTTGGCGAGAAGGGCAGGCTTGAAGAAGGGAAGGCCGCTGATGTGGTCGAGGTGAAGATGGCTGAGCAGAATGTCGATCTTCTCGGGCGCGGAGGCGGCGAGTTCGGTGCCGAGGGCGGAGAGACCGGTTCCCGCATCGAGGATGAACAGGCGGTCTCCGCAGCGGACTTCGATGCACGGCGTGTGCGAGCCGAACTCGACGTATTGGGGGCCGGATGCGCAGGTGGAGCCGCGTATGCCCCAGAACCGGACCCGCAACGCGTCAGAGGATGCAACACGCCTTACCATTTCAGGATCATGACCAATCGAAAACCCTGCTTATGTGCGCTAGCGCACATCGACAAGCTGCCCCCGAGCGGGACGGCAGGTCAAGGTAAATATATCACGCACTGAGTGCCTCGAGAGGCCTGGTGCGGCGATCCACCACCGGCTCGCCCCGCTCGAAATAGATAACAGCGTCGAAGGGCGGTTGATCCATGGCCGGTGAGATCGACGGCGTGACGAGGATCAATCCGCGTCCGACGAAGGCGCGGCGCAGGTTGGTGACGAGCCGGTCGGCGGCGGGCCCCGGCAGGCCGTCGAGCGCGCGCTGCACCACCAGGATGCTCGGCCGGCGCACGAGGCCGCGCACCAGGTCGATGGCTGCAACCTCGCTCAGGGTCAGGTCGTCACCCTGCGGATCGACCGGGGTGTCGAGGCCGATGCGCGAGACCTCGCCGTCGAGGCCGCGCTGCGTCAGGACCTGGCGCGTCGCCTCCTGCACGGCCTCGAGCGCGCCGGCCTGATCGGCCACGATGCGCCCGAAGAGCAGGTTGTCCTGGATGCTCGCCGCCGCGCAGAAGCGGCCCTCGTCGTAGAACTCGATGGAGGATTTCAGGCTCACCGGCAGCATGCGGGCGAAATCCGCGCGGGCGACGAGGATCTGCTCTTCCATGGAGGGTTCGAGCAGGCCCAGGCGATGCCGGCTTTCGTTGTAGCGCAAGGCGAGGCCGATCAGGCGCTCCCGGTCCCGCGAGGTCTGGTCGCTGCGCCGCTGCTCGTTCCTGCGGTCGACGAGATCCTGGAAATAGGGACGGTCCGCGGCCGAGAAGAACGAGAAGCGCTCGAAGAGCGGAGAGCCGTCCGGAATGTCGGAGAAGATCTCGATCATGCTCGTGGCGATCGACAATCCTATCCGGGCGAGCGGCTTGGTCAGCTCGTTGGCCTCCAGGATCGCCCGGACGAACGGATGGCTCGACAGGCGGTCCTCCTGGAACGAGTCGCCGATGGGCTTTCCGAACAGCAGGTTCTCGCCGATGGTCGCATAGCGGTTGTAGCGCGTGGCGCTGAAGGGGTCGACGTAGCGGTCGATCCCTTCGGCCGCAAGCGCCGCCTGCACGGCGCGGCGCGCTTCCACGATGGCGGCGGCGAGCTTCGGCTCCCGCTCCGGATCGAGGGTGCCCGACAGGCCGCGCGCATGGGTCAGGCGGTCGAGGCCCGCGACCGCGATGGCCTCGGACAGACGATGCCTGAGTTCGGCCTCCGGGGCGGAGGCGCCATAGAGCAGGTTGTCCCGCAAGCTGCCCTCGATCAGCACCGTGTTACCCGTGAAGGCGATGCGCCGGCTGCGCTCCACCGGATCGGCAGCGGAGAGTTCGACGCCGCCATAGGTCAGACGGCCGAACGAGGGGGGGATTTGACCGCTCATGAGAGCTGCGAGAAGCCGGGGGCCCGCATCCCCGTCGCCGACCAGGGCCACGTGGGACGGGAAGGCGATGTTCAGGTTGACCGAGGTCACCCGCGCCCCGCTGGCGGGATCGTAGGCCGAGACTCCTTCGGCCACGAGCGCGCCGCTGTCGGGCAGGCCGGCCTTGCCCTTCAGGGCCGCGCGCAGCTTCAGCGGCCCCAGGCCCTTGCCGAGATCGATGAGCAGCGCCCGCGCCCTCAGGGTGAGCCTGTGCCACTGGACCACCTCCCGCGTTCCGTAGGCGGCCAGCGCCGCCGCAAGGACGCAGGCCGCCACCGTTCCGGCCGTGATGGGACGCTCCTGCGAGAACCATGCGCCGAGGGCCAGGATCGACAGCGGAGCGATCATGAGCACGGCCGCGGAGGCCGCTTCGGCAAGCGCCAAGCGGTACTCCCACCGCATCACCGGCCGATGGCTCCGCACCAGCGCCTCGCGCACCCGGTTCCGCTCGTAGGGAGCGGTGCCGTGGGCGCGCAGGGCCGGGATGCGATGCTCCAGACCCTCGAACACGTTCTCGGCCTCGTCGCCTTCCCGGTGCCGGGCGGCGGTGGCGTCGAACCGCAGCAGGGAGCGGCGGGCGCTCGCGATGGCGCCCAGCGCCAGGACCATCGCCAGGGTGGCGCCCAGATGCCAGTCCATGACGAACACATAGGTGCAGGCGAGGCCGATCATGCCGCCCAGCTTCACCGGCATGAGAAGGCTCGAGCCCAGGACGCCGCTTTCCCGCGCCAGTCCGCGGCCCGCGAGCGCCGTCACCATGGCGATCTCGTCATGGGAGGCGGACGGCACCTTGAGAATGACGTCGAGGGCGGCCGATTGGGTTTTCGTGAGCATCCTCAGGCCGATGCCGACCACCAGCCATTCGAAGCCGACCAGGAGCAGGCCGAGGAGAAGGGGGACGAGCAGGATGCCGACGATCGACGCCACGGCGAAGGCCTCTGGTCCCAGCAGGATGCCTGGAAACAGGACGATGGAATCGGACGGGGGAGCGCCCGGGGACACGATGGCGATCCGCAGAAAGGACGCGGGCGCATCCCAGCCACCCGCCCCGCCGGTCGCCCGGTCGACGACATCGTGCACGAGGTGGAATCCCACGAGGATCAGAAGGCCGGCCAGGGCCAGAAGTCCAAATCCGACGAGATGGCGAAAAGGAGATGTTTTCCACGCCAGGCGCAGCGGATCGCGCTCCACGACAACTCCCAAGGACGACTCCAACGAACAGGTTCACATGACGGAGATGGAACCTAATGCATTTTTCGGCGAATGCGACGAGCTTGGCCGTTAAAAAGTGCGTTGCGGCACATGATGGGTGCCGGAGGCGCTCCGCTGTCATCCCGGGGCCCCAGGCCGGAAAGGGGATCCATGGCTCTGCGCCTGATCTGGAAGGGGCCGTTCCAGCCGCCTTCGAGCCAGCTTCCCGTCGCTTCAAACTTTGCCGGTTTCTCCTCTCGCCGCGCCGCGCTTCAACGCTATGTCACCCCCCTTGGAATCCCGCTTTCTCGTCTTGCACGGAGGATCGCAAGCCTGTCCATGACGTCTCCTCTGCCGCTCGATTCGGTCTTCCAGACGGTCCTCGATGTTCCGAACAAAACACCGAGCCCTGATCTGCCGCGCCGCCTGACAGGGCTCTTCAGGGAACTGGCCCTGCCCGAACCGACGCGTCCGGTCGAGGACATCGAGGACCAGATCTGGGCCCTGTGGGGTTCGCACGAGGACCGTCTGGCCGAGGAGACCCTGATGGCGGCCGTGGAGGCCATAGGCTCGGGTTCGCTCAAGGCCGCCAGGCCCCTGCTCGACCATCTGGTCGGCAAGCATCCGGACTGGGCGGAAGCCTGGAACAAGCGGGCGACGCTCGCCTCCATCGAGAAGCGCGACGCGGACAGCCTGCTCGACATCGACCGGACCCTGCAGCTGGAGCCGCGCCATTTCGGCGCCATCGCGGGCTTCGGCAACATCTGCCTGCGCAACGGCCATCTCAACGAGGCCCGGGCCGCCTTCCAGATCGCCCTGTCGATCAACCCGCACATGGACGATCTGCGCGACATGCTGGAGAACCTGTCGCCGCATCACCTGATGCTGCATTAGACGGTGCGGGAACGATCCCCGCCGCAAGCGCGACAATGGAGCCGTTGCGGCCTGCCGGCGAGGGCGTACCTTAGGCGCCATGTCCGATTCGCCTGCCCTTCTGTCCCGCCCCATCGTCCTGCCCGTCGACGGCCGTCAGTCGCCCGTCGCCTCCGGCGTTCAGCGCGGCGTGCGCCGCCTGTTCTCGCAGCTCGGCCACGTGACCCTGCCGGAATTCACCCTCGCCAACGGAAGGCGCGCCGATCTCATCGCGCTCGCGCCCGACGGCGCGCTGACGATCATCGAGATCAAGTCGAGCGTGGCGGATTTCCGGGCCGACCGGAAATGGCCCGATTACGAGGATTTCTGCGACCGGTTCTATTTCGCCGTGCCGGAGACGGTCCCCTTCGACATCCTCCCCGAGGATCGCGGCCTGATCGTCGCCGACAGCTTCGGGGCGGCGATCATGCGGGAGGCGGCGCACCATCCGCTTGCCGGCGCGCGCCGCAAGGCCGTGACCCTGCGCTTCGCCCATTCGGCCGCTTCCCTGCTGCACGCCCTCGCCGACCCGGACCGGATCGCCGACGGGCGGCTCTGAGGCTCGAGGCCCGCCATGACAATGGGGGATTTACGTCGGAGCATGCTTGGCCATAATCCGCGTCACGCGCAGGCGGCGAGGATTGCGGGACAATCATGGAACAGGCGATCAGGTTTCTGCTCAGCAATTTCACGCTGACGCTTTTCGTCGTCGGGCTCATCGCCTCGCTCATCGCCCTGCTGCGGCGCCCGCGCCCCTGGAGCCGCGCGACGGTCGCCGAGGCCCTGCTGTCCTGGTTCCTGTTCTTTTCGCTCGGCGTGAGCTTCCTCTACAATTTCGTCATGCACGTCTTCTTCTCCGAGACGGCTGCCGCGTTCATCGGCTGGCAGACCAGCCCGTTCCAGAAGGAGGTCGGCTTTGCCAGCCTCGGGTTCGCCGTGGTGAGTTTCATGGCGTTCAAAGGCGGCCGCGGGATGCGTCTCGCCGCCCTCGTGGGCCCGGCCTGCTTCCTCTGGGGAGCCGCCGCCGGTCACGTGCAGCAGATGATAGCGGCGCACAACTTCGCGCCCGGCAATGCAGGCGTGATCTTCTACACGGACATCCTGCTGCCGCTGTTCGGACTTGGCCTGCTCTGGATGCGAGGACGGAGCGAGACGATCGGGGAGACGGGCCTGCGGACCAAAGCTTCTCCGCTCTGGCCTTCAAGGCATTGAGGGTCAGCGCGGCGCGCGCTTGGCGAGGATCCGCTGGAGGGTCCGGCGGTGCATGTTGAGGCGCCGGGCCGTTTCCGAGACGTTGCGGCCGCAGAGCTCGTAGACGCGCTGGATGTGCTCCCAGCGCACCCGGTCGGCCGACATGGGGTTCTCCGGCGGCAGGGCGCGCTCGCCGGGCTGCGCCATGAGGGCGGCATGAATCTCGTCCGCATCCGCAGGCTTCGCCAGGTAATCGAAAGCCCCCATCTTCACCGCCGTCACGGCGGTGGCGATGTTGCCGTAACCGGTGAGGATGACCCCGCGGGCATCGGGGCGGCGGCTCTTCAGGCGCTCGATCACGTCGAGCCCGTTGCCGTCGCCGAGACGCATGTCGATCACCGCGAAGGCGGGCGGTTCGCTCTCGATGGCGGCCAGGCCGTCGGTTACGCTCTCGGCCACGCGCACCTGATAGCCGCGCCCTTCCATGGCGCGGGCGAGACGGGTCGAGAACGGCCGGTCGTCGTCGACGATCAAGAGGCTCTTGTCGGCGCGATCTTCGAACGCGGCAGGCGCATCGGCCATCGGAACATCTCCTTGCATCTTAAGGTCGAACTCCTCATGAGCGAGCCTTTCCGGCTCTTCTCTCATATGGGAATTCTTCCCCTAACCTTTGAGAGACGGCGGAGAGTCTCCCTGCGGCGAAATTGCCGCACCTCGTTCAAACGCATGACGGGGCCAAACGATCCGTGCGATGGCCCCTGAGGCTGGCGGAGCGGCGTTCGTCAGGTTCAATTCGGCACCCGACCGTTCGATCAGGGTCTTGGCGATGAACAATCCCAAACCCAGTCCTCCGCCTTCCTCGCTGTCCTCCGTCCGTTCGGCGGCGCTGCGGGTGGTCACATAGGGCTCGCCCACCCTGAGCAGAATATCGGGCGCGTAACCTGGGCCGTCATCCCGGATCTCGATGAAAACCTCGTGAGGGGACCAGCAGGCCTCGATCAGGACCCGGCTTTCGGCGAAGTCCGTGGCGTTGTCGAGGATGTTCGACAGGCCGTAGACGACGCCCGGATTGCGCCGCCCCATGGGCTCGGGGCCCTCGCCCCTCGTCTCCACCTTCACGTCGAAGCCCACGGCGCGCTGCGGCTCGATGATCTCCTCCACCAGATGGCTGAGCGAGATGGTTTCGAGAAATTCCGCCTCCTCCTCCTGGCCCATGGAGGTGAGTTTGGTCAGGATCGTGCGGCAGCGCTCCACCTGCTCCTGCAGGAGCTTCAGATCCTCTCCCACGGGCCCGTCCTTGGGCATGGTATGGCTCAGCTCCTTCGTCACCAGGGCGATGGTGGCGAGCGGCGTGCCGAGCTCATGAGCTGCTGCTGCGGCCAGGCCGTCGAGCTGGGACAGGTGCTGCTCCCGGGCGAGGACCAGCTCGGTGGCCGCGAGCGCCTGGGCGAGCTGCCGTGCCTCCTCGGCGACCCGCCAGGCATAGATGCCGGTAAAGGCCGTGCCGAGCGCGACCGCCGTCCAGATTCCGGTCACGTAGAGGAAGGGGAGAGACAGATCCTGTCCGGGAAACCACGGCAGCGGCCGGTGGGTGAGCACCAGGAGCGTCGCGCAGCCGATGGCCAGGAGGCCTAAGCCCAGGGTCCGCTCGGGGGTCAGGGCCGTGGCCGAGATCAGAACGGGCGCCAGGAACAGCATGGCGAAGGGATTCTCCAGCCCTCCCGTCAGGTAGAGAAGTCCGGTCAGCTGCAGGATGTCGAAGGCGAGCAGCGCCGTGGCGATGTTGTCGCTGAGCCGGTGGCTCGCCGGGTACTGGATGCGCAGGAGCAGGTTGACCCAGACCGAGGCGCCGATGACCAGGAAGCAGAAGGCGAAGGGCAGGGGAAAGCCCAGGCCGAATCGCACCCCCGCGACCGCCGTCGCCTGACCGGCGATGGCGAGCCAGCGCAGGCGGACGAGCGTGTCGAGGCGCAGGTGCCGCGCGTGGTGGGTCAGGCTCTTCTGGTCGATCTTGGACATCACCGAACAGAATAGGGCCGTGCCGGTGTTCGCCAAGAACACGATTCCGGCCTATTTTCCTACATTGTGCTTAGGCTCTTCCCCGAAACCAAAGTATGTAGTTCGTTTTCGCTGTGGAACAGATAGTCTGTTGCAATAATCTCAAGGAACTTTAATCTTAAAATTACGGTTGAGGATAAAGCCTACCGCATGATGCGAGAAACAGGCGCCCGGCCTTTTTTGGGGACAGTGATGAACTTTTCTTATGTTTGGTACGATACAGCGCATTGGCTTTTGAGTCCCGCTCGTGCCGCGTCCGATTTCACGAAGCATTTCTTCGACAATCCCGACAACCCCCTGACCAACACCCCCTATGGCCGGACCGTCTCGGCGGCCTGCGAGTTGTTCGAGCGCACCACGCGGCGCTACGGAAAGCCCGCCTTCAACCTGCCGACCACCGTGATCGGCAACGAGGAGGTGGCGGTCACCGAGCGAATCGTCTGGGAGCATCCCTTCTGCCGTGTCATCTCCTTCGAGCGCGACCATGCCGGCGCCAAGGCGCAGCCGAAGCTCCTGATCGTCGCGCCCATGTCGGGCCATTACGCCACGCTTCTGCGCGGCACGGTGGAGACGTTCCTGCCGACTCACCAGGTGATGATCACCGATTGGACCGATGCCCGCATGGTGCCCCTGGCGGAGGGCGCCTTCGACCTCGACGACTATATCGATTACCTCAAGGACATCTTCCGCGCCCTGGGCCCGGACCTGAGCGTCATGGCCGTGTGCCAGCCGGCGGTTCCCGTGATCGCCGCCATCGCCCGGCTCGAGGCCGAGAACGACCCGCTCATCCCCCGCTCCATGATCCTGATGGGCGGCCCCATCGACACCCGCCGTTCCCCCACCGCCGTGAACCGGCTGGCGGAGGAGCGCGGCATCGAGTGGTTCCGGCAGCACTGCATCACCAAGGTGCCCCCGTCCCATCCGGGCTTCTGGCGCGACGTCTATCCGGGCTTCCTGCAACTCTCCGGCTTCATGGCCATGAACATCGACCGGCACCTGACCGCCCATTACGAGATGTTCAACCATCTCGTGGACGGGGACGGTGATTCGGCCGAGAAGCACCGGGAGTTCTATGACGAGTACCTCGCGGTCATGGATCTGACCGCCGAGTTCTACCTGCAGACGGTCGAGAAGGTCTTCGTCAACCATGAGCTGCCCAAGGGCGAGATGATGCACCGGGACGAGCCGGTGGATCTCATGGCCATCCGGCGCTGTGCCATCATGGCGGTCGAAGGCGAGCGGGACGATATCTCGGGCGTGGGCCAGACCCTGGCTGCCCTGGAGTTGACCCCCAACCTGTCCTCCGACAAGAAGCTCTATCATCTGCAGGCCGGGGTCGGTCACTATGGCGTCTTCAACGGTTCTCGTTTCAGGGCTCAGATCGCTCCTCGAATCGTTGAATTCATTGAGAATCACAACCGGGAACCGGCCCGGAAAGCCGCGTCAAGAGCCTGATTCTGTTCTTGATGCGTTCTTAGGAGCGGCAAACGGCTGCGCTGACAGAATCGACCTGTCAGGGCAGATTGCGGACATGAAATCCGCCCTGTTTCGCCGCGTTCCTGCGGACCCGCCTCACCTCAAAGTCTTCCACGAGGGCCAAACCTTCAAGGTAGCCCTCAAACGCCGGCCGACCGCCAAGCGAATCACGCTGCGCGTCTCGAACGCGACCGGCGAGGTCGTGCTCAGCATCCCCGAGCGCACGGATGTGGGCCTCGCCCAGAAATTCGCCGACAGCCACGGCCAATGGATCGCCACCCGCCTCGCCAAGGTGCCGGAGCGGGTGCCGTTCGAGCCGGGCGCCCTCGTGCCCTTTCGCGGCGTGCCGCACCGGATCGTCCATTGGTCGTCCATCCGGGGCGTGACGCAGGCCACCAAGGGCGGCGCGGGTGAGCCGATCATCGCCGTATCCGGCGAGGCGTCGCACGTGGCCCGGCGGGTGCGGGACTTCCTCGAGGCCGAGGCGAAAAAGGATTTCGCCGCCGCCGTGAAGAAGCATACGGCCCAGCTCGGGCAGCCGGCCAAGCGCATCACCGTGCGCGACACCAAGAGCCGCTGGGGCTCCTGCTCGGCCAATGGGGCGCTCAGCTTCTCCTGGCGGCTCATCATGGCGCCGCCCTTCGTGCTCGATTATCTTGCGGCCCACGAGGTGGCTCACCTGCGCGAACTGAACCATTCCAACCGCTTCTGGAAGCTTACCTACCAGCTCTGCCCCCGCACCGACGAGGCGGAAGCCTGGCTCAAGACCTATGGCAGCGCCCTGCACCGGATCGGGTGAGGGCGGTCGCCGGACTCAGTGAAGGATGATCTTTCCGAGAACGTGTTTGAACGAGCTGCCGTTCGGGCCGGTTTCTCCCGAGATGTTTCTCACGATGAATGTTCCCCGGCGGCCATCACTGCTCTCGATTGCGGGATAGGGGTCATCTTGCGGAGGACGACGTCCGGTATCCGACAGATATCTGGCCAGCAGTGGCGAAAGATCAAAGCGGGAGGTGCCGTCTTCCCCGCTGACCTCCACGAAATTGTCCTTGAACAGGATCGTGTATGGGCTGGACGCCAGGTAGCGGGTCTCTGCGTCGCCGTTGTGGTAAAGGTAGACGTCATCGATCAAGGTGGCCGAGCCGAAGCGGATCGCCTTTCTTTCCGAGAAGTTGACGTAATTGTTCTCCGGCTTAAAAACTTTGGTTCCCTTGAGATGTGTCTCCTCTGACGGAACGCTCGCTTCAGCGCGGGACGATTGACTATAGACGGTCACCCTCTCGGCACTCAGCGGCCCAACCGCCGCGACGAGTGCCAGAACGCCACCCGTGAGCGGCACGAGGCGAATGTCGAGGGGCCGCCGAACGAGAACGGATGCCACCAGGAATATGGCGCCGACGATCACCAGAATCAGCCAGTAGCGCTCCTCCGTAAGCCCATAGGCGTGAACCCGGATGGCGGTCGCGAGCGTCAACAGGATGAGCGGGATCAACGTGCTCGCAAGCCACGAGCGGTGAAACAGACGCCGCAGGCGGGCAAACGGCGCCGTGGGCCCGGAGGCGAGAAGATAGGTTCCATAACCAAGCGCTAAGGAGATCGGCACGATCATGCCGATCTGGCCTTTCGGAAACTCGCCAGCGACTGCAATGCGGATGGCATAGAGATGAATGATGGCGCCGAAAATCAGCGTGAGAGGAATGAGCAGCGTGTCGGTCAAAACAGAGATGGCGCGCAGCAGGATGTTGTCGTGAGTTTCCTTGATCCCTTCGACCACGATGGGGGCCACGAGGGTCAACCAGAGCAGAGGAAAGGCGAAGAAGGCGACTAGCGTCCCCAGTGTTATGACAAGCTTGTCGCTATTCCATCCGAGCAATGAATTGATAGCGAAGAACACGATTGCGCCGCCTCCAAGAACGATGCCCAGCGCGATGAGACAGGCGGCAAGACTTAAGGCGAGATGAGCATTTGCAAGCCAAAAGCCGTTCGCGCCGCGCCGCGTTGCCATGCCGGCGGCCACCGACAGGAAGCACACGAAAGCAACAAGCAGGGGAGGGACGGTGTAGTCTCCGAACTTCACCCAGAAGAGGAGCGAGACGCCGATCAGAAAACCTGTTGCCTCGGCCAGAATTCGGACTCGAAGTCTTCGTCCGGAGAAGGCAAAAGCCATGATGGTGGCCGGGAAGAACGCCAGGATCAGTGCCAAGATGACATTGCCCGGATTGTGAAAGTGGTTCTGCATCCGCGCGTCATCGAAGATCAGGAGCAGAATCCCGGCCGTCGCAAGGCCAGCGGCAAGGATGGCAAACGGGAAGCGGCGCAGCGCCAGACCGAGGTCAGGATGAAAGTGGCTGGTCTTGGTAGTTCGGGACATCGACCGACTCGCATGAAATAAAGTTTCGCTCTATGCGGCTTGCCTCCGTCTTCGGCAAGTCCGTCGTTCTCGAGAACCAACAAGCACGACAGTCTCGGCACGGTGGCAGGCATTCATTTTCATCCGACCATAAAGAGCATCCACGCATTCGGACGTGCCTCGGTCGAGAATGTCGCTGAGCCCGACTTCCCTTGTTCCCATTGGGGAATTTATCGGTTTTTTAACCGTCGCCACGCAGATCTAACGTTAGGGCAATAGGCCTGACATCTGCCGATCCGGTTCTCCAGAGCCGGACGGGCAGGCAGGTCTGCAGGGGCACGATTCCAATGTCATTCAAGAATTTCTCGATTCCGCAGAAGGTG